>CAZDSS010000018.1:26015-32462 GCA_964508185.1 uncultured Sphingomonadales bacterium | reverse complement strand
TGAAGACGGTGTCGCGCATGAGAAGCGGCGGCTCGGCCGGATTGAGGATGATGATCGCCTTGCCGCGCCCGGCGCCGCCCACCTCTTCGATCGCCCGCGCGGTGGTGGCGGTGAATTCGTCGATATTGGCGCGGGTGCCGGGGCCCGCCGATTTTGACGCGATGGATGCGACGATTTCGGCATAATGCACCTTCGCCACCTGATTGACCGCGGCGACGATTGGAATGGTCGCCTGGCCGCCGCAGGTCACCATGTTGACGTTCCGCGCCTGAAGCTGGCTTCCCATGTTGACGACCGGCACGGTGAACGGCCCGACGGCGGCGGGGGTCAGGTCGATCAGGGTCTTGTCGGGATAGTCCTGGAGCACCCGGTCGTGATGGAGATGGGCCTTGGCGGAAGTCGCGTCGAAGATGATCCGGATGTCGCGGAATTCCGGCATGGCGATCAGGCCCTCGATGCCGTCATGGGTGGCCGCGATGCCGAGCCTGTGGGCGCGGGACAGGCCGTCGGATTCGGGGTCGATCCCGACCATGGCGCGGCATTCGAGGATGCGTGAGGTGCGGATGATCTTTATCATCAGGTCCGTGCCGATATTGCCGGAGCCGATGATGGCGCAGCCGATCTTGCTCATGATTGATGCTCCTTCGCCGGTGATGGCGGCAGTGTCCTATGATCCGAACTGTGGCAGCTGGCGGAGTCTTGTCAATCAGACCACCGGGCGAAAGTCTCACATGATGATACTTGTGTGTGGCGTGCCAGTTGACCGGAATGGGCGGCGCCGGAATACTCCGGATCCTGTGAAGCCCGATGAACAAGGGGGAGGGACATGATCGAAGCCGCGACCCGCACCGAGGAAATTGCAAGGCTGCTGCGCGAGGCGGGCGAGAATCGCAGGACCGTACCGCCGCTTCGCGACCATCTCGCCCCCGATGACGCCGCGGGCGCCTATGCGGTGCAGGAGGCCAATACGCGCCACTGGCTCGCCGCCGGGCGGCGGCTGGTGGGGCGGAAGATCGGCCTCACCGCCAGGGCGGTGCAGAAGCAGCTCGGCGTCGATCAGCCGGACTACGGCATGCTGTTCGCCGACATGGCCTTCGCCGATGCCGAGGAAATTCCCATCTCCCGCCTCATCCAGCCCAAGATCGAGGGCGAGATCGCCTTCGTCATGGGCCGCGATCTCGATGGCGACCAGATCACCGTCGTCGATCTCATCGCCGCGGTGGACTACGCTCTTCCCGCCTTCGAGGTGGTGGACAGCCGCATCGCCGACTGGAAGATCACCTTCGCCGACACGGTCGCCGACAATGCGTCGTCCGCCCTTTTCGTCCTCGGCACGCAGCCGCGGAAACTCGGTGATATCGACCTTCGCGCCTGCGGCATGGTGGTGCAGCGGGAGGGGGAAGCCGTATCCATGGGATCGGGCGCCGCCTGTCTCGGCAACCCCCTGACCGCGACCCTGTGGCTTGCCCGCAAGATGGCGGAGGTGGGCCGTCCGCTGAAGGCGGGCGACATCGTGCTCTCGGGCGCGCTTGGTCCCATGGTGCCTGTGAGCGGTGGCGAATCCTACGAACTGACGATCGCCGGTCTCGGCTCCGTGCGGGCGCGGTTCTCCAGGGACTGAGGCTCCATTGCGCCGTAAAGCCGTGCGGAAAGCTCATCCGCCGCCGCCTTTAGCGTTGCGCGCGCTTGGGCGCGGAAGGCGGGGGTGAACCGCTCGCTCGCGCCCGAGACGGAGAAGGCCGCGACGGCCCCGCCCACGGGCCGCGGCACCGGCACCGCAAGGCAGGTGAGGCCCGGCATCACTTCTTCCTCGTCCGTCGCGAAGCCCTGCCGCTTCACGTCGTCGAGCGCGCGCCGGATGGCGGCGGGATCGGTGATCGTATGCTCGGTGAAGGCGACGAAGGGGCCGGACGCCAGATAATCCTCGAGATCCTGGGGCGGCAGATGGGCGAGCAGCACCTTGCCAAGGCCGGAGCTGTAGGCCTCGAGCTGCGTCCCTTCCTCGGTCGGGACCGTGGTCTTGCGGCGCGGGCGGCCCTTGACGAGATAGGTCACCATGCCGCGCTCGAGATGACCGAGATGCACCACCTCGTCGAGCTCGCGGGCCAGGCGCCGCACCATGTCGCGGCCCACGGCCGCAAGAATCGCCGGAATGTCGGCATTGGCGGCGATCTCCGCAAGTCCCGGCCCGACGGCATAGAGATTGCGCTTGAGGCGCAGGATCGCCCCTTCCTCCTGCAGGGTGGTGAGCAGCCGGTGCGCCGCCGCGCGGGACAGATCGAGCCGCCGCGCGATGAGGTCGAGCGACAGCGCCGGCCCCTCGGCGCTCACGAGGCGCAGGATCCGCAAGGCATTGAGGACGGAGGAATTGCGCGGGGTCATGGGACGATTGTCTCAGGACATGAGACGAAGCGTCAAGAACTGTCTGCCCCGCGGGGCTGAGAGGATGGGGAGGCCGCGCGGGGTGGCCCCGCGCGGTCTCGTCTGCGAAATCTCCCCTTACTGCTGGGGCAGCGGGGTCTCGGCGGTGCTTGCGGGCAGCACGGGGTAGGTCACCTGCGGCTGGTCGCCCGTGAGGCTTTCGAGGAAGGCGACGATGTCCGCCACTTCCTGCGCCTCGAGCTCGGCGCCGAGCTGGGCCGTGCCCATGATGGTGACCGCGTCCTTGAGGTCACGCACCGCGCCCGAATGGAAGTAGGGCGGGGTGATGGCGACGTTGCGGAGCGTCGGCACCTTGAACACGTATTCGTCGTCCTTGGACCGGGTGACTTCGAAGCGGCCGAGGTCGTCAGCCGGCAGGATGTCGCCGTTGGGGCGCTCCACCAGGCCGAAGGGCTGGTAGCTGTTGCCGCCGAGATTGACTCCGTTGTGGCAGCTCGCGCAGCCGGCGTCGATGAAGGTCTGAAGGCCGCGCTTCTGTTGCTCGGTCAGAGCCTTGTCGTCGCCCTTGAGGAAGCGGTCGAAGGGCGCGTTCGGGGTGACGAGCGTCGCTTCGAACATGGCGATGGCCTTGACCACGTTGTCGAAGGTCAGGGGCTCCTTGTCCTTGGGGAAGGCCGCCTTGAACAGCGGGGCATAGCCCGGGATGCTCTTCAGCACGGTCATCACATGCCCCTTGTTGGACGCCATCTCCACCGGATTTTCGATGGGGCCCGTGGCCTGTTCCACGAGGTCGGCGGCGCGGCCGTCCCAGAACTGGGCGGTGTTGAAGACGGCGTTCAGCACCGTCGGCGAATTGCGTCCGCCCAGCTGCCAGCGATGGCCGAGGGACGTGGGGGCGAGGTCGACGCCGCCCGTCGCGAGGTTATGGCAGCTGTTGCAGCTGATATTCTGGCCGAGCGACAGGCGCGGCTCGAACCACAGCATCTTGCCGAGCTCGATCTGCTCCTTCGTCGGGGTGACGCCATTGACCTGAACCGCATCCGTCGGGATGGGCTCGAACATTTCCTTCGCCAGTTCACGCAGCGCATTGTCGTCGGCATGCGCGGCGCCGGCTCCCGCCGCCATCACGGCCAGGGCTGCGGCAGCCATCTTGAACCCTTGCAACATGACTTGACTCAAACCTCCAAACATCATCACACACACAAATCGACCCCACCGGCGCCTGCGACTTCGCGCCGGCGCTTGGTACGGCCTTATCTGACAAGGGGATGAAACAGGCGACCCGCCGGGAAACGGAGACCGCCCCCCTGTTCGGGATGCCAATCTCGCCGCTGGGGCTCAATTTGGCAACGTTTTTTGTGTGATTTATGCCGGCGGCGGGAGAAATGTGCCTTGTGCGGCACAGATAGGTCTGTTGCAGAAAAGCCACCGCAAATTCGTGATCGCTTCGGAAAAGGCCGGAATTCCATGGGTTCGCGGCGCGGGCGCGTTAACCTTTTCAATAATTATCGGTATCAGCGCAACCCGTTGGGAACAATGTGGATGATCCCACGTTTGACCACTGGATGGGTAGAAAGCCCGTCTGGCCCGTTCGGCCTCCCGTAACCGTATCGACTGCAGGAGTCGTTGCGTAAGAAGGATTTGGTGATGAGGCGTGTTGTTGTTGCGGCAGCAGTTGCGCTGCTCGGGTTCAGTGGAGCACAGGCGGCTCCCGTGTCTCTGGACAGCTTGTCCGCCGTATGGATCTCCCAGACGGGGGGCAGCAATGTCACCGGGATCGGCACCAACGAGTTCAGGTGGGGCACGTCGAGAGACACCACCCTCGGAAATGCCGGTCTGCGCTTCGACGTGATGGGAAGCCCGGCGGCGATCGAAACCGACCAGATCTTCCGTCTCGGCGAGCTCAGCCATATCAATCCGGTATCCAACGGTTCTGCGTCCACCAGCGCCACGCTGAGGTTCACCCTCGGCATCAACGGGCAGACCCAGGACTTCGACTTCGTCTTCAACATCGACCAGACCGACAACATGGTGCCCCTGTCGGAATGCGGGCCGTGGCAGCGGACGGACGTCGCCTGCGACGACGTCATCACCTTCCCGCAGGCGCTCTCCAGCACCGTCATCAATATCAACGGCACCAATTACCGGCTGCTCCTCCACGGATTTTCGGATCTTCGTGAAGGGCCGCAGCTGGATCGCTTCGTGACCGAGGAGCGCACCATCAACACCACGAGCCTCTGGGCCGAGATCACGGACCGCATCCAGGTCCTGCCGACGCCGTCGGCGCTCATGATCTTCTGCATCGGACTTGCGGGGCTCGCGCTCCTTGGAACGGGACGGCGGCGGAGCGCGCGTATCCCGCTCTGACGGCTCGTCCCGCAGTTTGCGTCCTTCACCTTCCTGAAACCCCAGCCCGTGCTGGGGTTTTTTATCAGTATCCGACGCCTTGACGGCGCAGTGCAGAGGCGCAGGATTCGGACATGCGCAAGGAGAAGCCTTCGATCGTGGAACGCGGGCCGAAACATGTGCTCTCCCTTCTGGATGCCACGGCGATCATCGTCGGGATCGTGGTGGGCGCCGGAATTTTCCGCCTGCCGAGCCTGGTCGCGCTCAATCTGGGGTCAGACCTTGCCATCATGGGCGCGTGGCTCCTCGGCGGCGTCATTTCCTTCATCGGCGCCCTCTGTTTCGCCGAACTCATGAGCAGCTATGCCGACGCCGGGGGCGAATATCACGTCCTCAACCGCGCCTTTGGCCGGAATGTGGGCTTCATGTTCGCCTGGGCGCGCATGACCGTGGTGCAGACGGGAAGCATCGCGCTTCTCGCCTACATCTTCGGCGATTATGGGGCGGGGCTCCTGCCCCTGGGGCCGCACGGGGCGGCGATCTGCGCCGCGGCGCTCATCGTCCTGCTCACCGCACTCAATCTCTCCGGCATCCGAGAGACCAAGGGCGTCCAGAACCTGCTTTTCGCCCTGACCCTTCTCGGCCTTCTGGTGGTGATCGTCGCGGGACTGTCGCTCGACGGCGCGGAGGATGCGGGGGGCGCGGCACCGTCCGGCGGCGGCCTTTCGGGCTTCGGCATGGCCATGGTCTTCGTGCTCCTCACCTACGGGGGGTGGAACGAATCCGCCTATATCTCGGCGGAAATCCGCGGGGGGCCGCGCCGCATCGTCGCCGCGCTCCTCCTCAGCATCGGCGTCATCACCCTGCTGTATCTTGCGATCAACGTCGCCTATCTCCACGGCCTGGGCGCCGCCGGCATGAGCCGCTCGTCCGCCGTCGCGGGGGAGTTGATGGCCGCGGCCTTCGGACCCGTGGGTGAAATCCTCATGACCGTACTGGTTCTCCTTGTGGTCGCGGCCTCGGCCAACGTCACCATATTGACGGGGGCGCGGACAAATTTTGCGCTCGGCCGTGACTTTGCCCTGTTCAATGGTCTTTATCACTGGGACGAGGCGCGCGGCGCGCCGTCGCGGGCGCTGCTGCTGCAGGGGGCGATCGCCCTCGGCCTCGTCCTCCTCGGCGCTCTCAATCGCAAGGGGATCGAGACCGTGATCGACTATCTGGCGCCCGTCTTCTGGTTCTTCTTCCTGCTGATGGGCATATCCGTCTTCGTCCTGCGGCGGCGCGACCCCGACCGGCCGCGCCCCTTTACGGTGCCGCTCTATCCCCTGACGCCGCTGCTGTTCTGCCTCTCCAGCGCGAGCCTTCTCTATTCGAGCCTCGTCTATACGGGAACCGGCGCGCTGGTGGGCGTCGGCGTCCTGCTGCTCGGCCTGCCGGTGCTGGCGCTCGCGCGGCGGCGGCAACGGAGGGCCGATGACGGCGCGCGTCCCGACCGTCCCATTCCCGTCACCCAGAAATAGGAGATCGTCCCATGCGTGCTCTGGCTGCTCTTGCTGCTCCCCTCGTTGTGCTGGCGCTGGCCCTGCCGGGTCATGCGCGGGAACTGGATGTGCCCTTCGTCCCCACGCCCCAGTCGGTGGTCAAGGAAATGCTGCAGATGGCGAAGGTCGGGCCGGACGACGTGCTCTACGACCTCGGCTCCGGCGACGGCCGCAT
>CAZDSS010000018.1:0-26005 GCA_964508185.1 uncultured Sphingomonadales bacterium | reverse complement strand
GTGCCGACGCCGCCTGCGGTGGTGGACCGCATGCTGAAGCTGGCGGAGGTGGGCAAGGACGATTTCGTGATCGATCTCGGCTCCGGAGACGGGCGGATCGCGGTTGCCGCGGTGCGCGATTTCGGCGTGAAGCGGGCGGTGGGGATCGACCTCAATCCCGAGCGCGTCAAGGAAGCGAACGACAACGCCCGCCATGCGGATGTGACCGACAAGGTGGAATTCCTTGAAGCCAACATCTTCGAGCATGACTTCAGCGAGGCGACGGTGGTCACCATGTACCTGCTCACCCAGGTCAATCTCAAGCTGCGCCCGCGCCTCCTGTCCGAGCTGAAGCCGGGGACGCGCATCGTCTCCCACCAGTTCAACATGGGCGACTGGGAGCCGGACGAGACCAAGACCCTTTCCGGCCGCGACATCTATTTCTGGGTCGTCCCGGCCAAGGTCGAGGGCAAATGGCAATGGTCCGACGGCGGCGCCACCTATGAGGTGGAGCTCCGCCAGCACTACCAGAAGCTCGAAGGCGTGCTGAAGGTGGGCGGCAAGGAAGTCCCCCTCCGGAATGCGCGCGTCAATGGCGAGCAGGTGACCTTCACCGCCGAGGTGGACGGCAAGCCGCGCAGTTTCGAAGGCAAGCTCAAGGGCGAGCAGCTCGTCATCGCGGGCAACGGGGGCGAGGGCGGGGCCGTCGCCAGGCGCGTGCTCTGAACAGGTGTCGGGGGATTTTACAAACGTCCGCCGTCATTGCCTCCGGCCTTCTCCGATCCCGACATATATCCAACGACTTACGTAATTGGCATATTAATTGCTAATCCATTCGGGAGATTGTCGATCCCAGCGCGGCGTGGCGCCCGAAGGGCGTCCTGCCGCGCAACCCGCGTCCATTGTCCGAATGTATTGTGTGATCACGCGTTTCGCACTGTCGTGTGAACTTGCCCCGTTGCATCGCAAGAGACGTGGGTTCCGCGACATTGCAGGGACCCCGGGTATCCGGCTCCGACCATCTGCATGAGCTGCTTGCCGACGGCGGTTCGGCATCCTGTTCAACGGGAGGGGAGCGTCCTTGATGCAAGGTCCGGTGACGAGCGCCCTGAACTACGACACTGCGGCGGCGCCGAGATCCGCGGTGGCGCAGGTGGTCGCCGCGCAATCCCGGGCCGAACCGGTCCCACTGCCCCTCGTCGCATCCGACGATCGCCTGATGGCCGATCTCGGCCCCATTCTCGCCCGCAATTGCCTGCGCGTCGAATGTCTCACCGAAGCCGACGCCGTCGAGCGCTTCATCGCCGCGGAAGAGCCGCCGGCGCTGCTGTTCGACGGCACGAACGGACGCGACGACGTCCTCTGCGACGATTTCGCCGGCCACCTTCTGACCCATCATCCACGCCTTCGCCTCGTCGGGCTGTTGCGGCCGGGCGAGCCCCTGTCCATGGCCTGTCAGGAGCTGTTGCGCCTCGGCTGGATCCATGATCTCCACAGCCTGCCGCTCGACGAGCAGCGCTTCCTCCATTGCATCGGCCATGTGCAGGGCCTTGCGGCGCTGGAGCGGAGCCTCGGCGGCGTCGCGCGGGCGGAGAAGCCGGGCCTCGGCCGCATTGTCGGGGCGTCCCGCGCCATGCAGGAAATCTACGAGATGATCTGGCGCATCGCCCGGGTGGACACGCCGGTGCTGATCACCGGGGAAAGCGGCACGGGAAAGGAACTGGTGGCGCGGGCGATCCACGAACGCTCGGCGCGGGGCGGCGGCCCCTTCGCCGCCGTCAATTGCGCGGCGCTGCCCGCAAGCCTCATCGCGTCCGAGCTCTTCGGCCACGAGGCGGGGGCGTTCACCGGCGCGCTCCGGGCCAAGCGGGGGCTCGTGGAGGAAGCCCACCGCGGCACCCTGTTCCTCGACGAGATCGGGGACATGCCGCTGGAGCTCCAGCCCCATATCCTGCGTTTCGTGCAGGACGGCACCTTCAAGCGGGTGGGCGGCACCGCCACCTTGCGCGTCGATCATCGCCTGATCGCCGCGACCAACGCCGATCTCGAGCGCGCGATCCAGGAAGGCGCCTTCCGCGAGGATCTCTATTACCGCCTGAACGTCCTCCATATCCACATGCCGCCCTTGCGCGAGCGGGCGGACGATATCGAACGGCTCGCCGAATACTATCTCCACAAATTCAGCCGGCAGTACGACCGGCCCCGCCTCCGCTTCTCGAGCCGCGCCGTCATGGCCATGCTGAACCACAGCTGGCCGGGCAATGTGCGCGAATTGGTCAGCGCCGTAAGCCGCGCCGTGATCCTTTGCCGGGGCGTGGTGATCGGGCCCGAGGATCTCGGCCTCGGGGCGGCGGGCAAGGCGCCCGCGCGCCCCGCCGCCTCCCTTTTCGCCGCGCGGGAGGAGTTCGACCGCGGCTACATCCTCGCAAGCCTCGAGCGGAACAGATGCAACGTGCGGCGGGCGGCGCAGGAGCTCGGCATCTCGCGGGTCGCCCTCTACCGCCTCATGAAGCGCTACGGAATCGAGAAACTGAACCGGGAGAAACGCCGTGAAGACTAGATCCCTGCTGCTGGCCGCCACTTGCCTTTCGGGCCTTGTGACTGTCCCCGCCGCCGCTCAGAGCGATGTGGAGCGCATGCTCGAGGACCTGCGGCGCAAGGTGGAGGAGCAGGACCAGCTGCTGCGCCGTCAGGCGGCGGAAATCGAGCAGCAGCGCCGGGAGATCGACGAGCAGCGCCGCCAGCTCCAGCTTCTGGTGCGCCAGCAGGCGGAACCCGGCGCCGCCGCGCCCGCAACCCGGCCCGCCCCGGCGCGCACCGACACGCCGCCGCAACGGCCCGACACCGCGCGGCAGGAGCCGCCGCCCGCCGATGCCGCGACCCGCCCCCCGCCCGAGACCCGGCCGGAGCAGGACATCACCATCATCGCCGATGTGGGCGGCATCCTGACGCCCAAGGGAAGGCTCACGATCGAACCCACCTTCACGGCGTCGCACACGTCGAGCAACCGCTTCTTCTTCCAGGGGGTGGAAATCGTGGATGCCGTGCTGATCGGCGCGATCGAAGCGACGGAATCCCGGCGCAACTATCTTTCCGCCCAGCTCGGCCTTCGTCTCGGCATCACCGACCGCATGGAGATCTCGGGCCGGATTCCCTTCGTCTATCGCGACGACCGGGTGGAATCCACCATCATCAGCCAGCAGAACACGCCGGTGGAGCCGAGCTTCCTGCAGAATCTCGACGGCCACGGCCTTGGCGACATCGAGTTCGGCGTGCAGTACCAGCTCAATGACGGCCAGGGCAAGTGGCCGTTCTTCGTCGCGAACCTGCGCGCGAAAAGCACCACCGGCACCGGGCCTTTCGAGGTGAAGCGCGACCGCAACGGCTTCGAGCAGGAGCTTGCGACGGGATCGGGATTCTGGAGCGTGGAGCCGAGCCTTACGGTCATTCACCAGACGGACCCCGGCGTTCTCTTCGCCAATCTCGGCTATATCTGGAACATCGCGCGCGACGTCAATGTGGTCGCAGGCAATGCGCGGATCGGCCGGGTCAATCCGGGGGACACCATCACGGGGAGCTTCGGCATCGGCTTCGCGCTCAATGAAACCTTCTCCATGAGCATGGGCTACCAGCACAACTACATCTTCGGCACCAAGAGCGTCATCAACGGCCGCACCAGCAGCAACGAGGATTTCCAGGTGGGATCGCTCCTCTTCGGGCTGTCGCTCGCCACCGGGAACGCGGCCGGTCTCAACGCCAACGTGGCGATCGGCGTCACCGACGATTCACCGGACATCGAATTCTCGCTGCGCATGCCCTTCTCGTTCGGGCTCTTCAACTGAGGGGCGGGCGGTCCGCTTGCTGGGGCCGGACCGCCTGATGCGGGGACCGCTCCCCGCTCGCGCGAACGCCAGGGGAGAGAGTGGCCTCTCCCCTGGCGCCGCTGCACCGCGCCAGAGGAGGATCGGGGGGCGGTGAGTTGCTGATCCTTATCGGCGCAGGCTGAGCACTCCTATCTGATGGACGATGCCGGTGATCGCCTGCCGGATTCCCGACGCCACCTGCATGGCGGAGAAATTGTCCACCGACAGGTCCACCGACACGTTCTGGGTGATCGAGATGTTGTCCAGCCGGTTGGTGATGATGGAGGTATGCCCGCCGTCCGGAGAGATGCGGTGGATGATCTCGGCCACCGTCTCGGGGCTGACGGGCACGGGCGCATCATCCGCGTCCGGCGTCCGGCTTATGCTCACCACATGGGAGACGACGCCCGACGGATCCGTCACCACGGTCGGCTGCGCCACGTCGATATTGGTGCCCTCGCCGGGGACCACAACGGGATTGGGCGCGGATGGCGCGGGCGGCGCAGGCGTTGCGGGTGGTTCGGGCGCCGCCGGTGTTTCGGGGGCAGTGGGGGCCGCGGGCTTGACGCCGTTCATTGTGGCTTCAAGCTTCTCCCGCGCCGCGGCCATGGCGGCGGCCGCCTGGGCGTTGGCGGTGCCGATCGCCTGTTCCGCCGCATCCCGCGCAGCGTTCGCGGCGTCGCGCGCCTCCGCCGCGGCCTTCTGGGTCGTCGCCTTGATCTCGCTGCCCAGATTGCGCAGGTCGCCCGGCGCGTTGATGGAGAAGTTGGAGGTGACGTCCACGAGCCCGGTGATGGACGTCGTCACCGTCACCCCCACATTGATGTCGAGATTGCCGACGCGGAAGCCGCCGCGCATGCGGTCGAGGCTTTCGGCGGCAAGGGGTGCGAGATCGGCGAAGATGTCTTCGGCGGGATCCGCAGGCATTGCCGCGACCGCGAGCGCGGGATCAAGCAGGCATGCGGAAATGGTCAGGGCGGCGACCGTCCTGCGGCGGATCCCGGTTGCATGTGCGGTGATCCTTCCTGCCTTCTGCGGAAATGTCTCACGCTGTTCTGGCGCTTTCATGACGGTCACTCAAAAACTGTTGGCGAGATTGGTCATGTGCACGGTGAAGGACGCAAGGCTCTGGCTGTTGAGCGCATTGCCGAAGGGCGCCTTCTTGCGCACGCCCCAATCGCGGGCAAGGTTGAAATGCCGGCGGCCGGTCCTGACGTCGCTGCGGATGACGAAGGCGATGCCGTTCCACATGGCCTCGAACGCGCTGCGTTCCAGAAGGCGCACGCCGAGGGCGGGATCACCCACCACCACCTCGTCGCCGAGAATGCCCTTGACCAGCACGAAATGCTTGTAGCCGTTGGTATTGATGAGGACGAGGGCGGGGATCCCCGCCTTGGCCAGCCGGTCGAGATCGATCTGGAACCCGTCGGCATGATAGCCGCGCCGCTCGAGATACCGCTTCATGTCGAGCAGCGAGAAGCCGTAGGCCTGGATGCGCGCCTGGTCGCCCGTTTCATACATTTCCCGGAAGACGTCCATTTCGGTCACCGGGTCCTCGTAATGGAAGGTGAGGAGCGAGGCGAGCGCCGCGGAGCCGCAGCTGAAGTCGAACTGCTGCTTGATGATGGTCTGGAAGCGCGCCTCCTTGAGGCTGATGACCTTGACGCTTGCGGGCCCGCCGAGGGCCGGGGGCAGCACGACCGTGCCCGCTTCGAGGGACAGGGGGAGCATGGTGGCAAGAACAAGCGTCGCAAGGCCCGCCGCGCGGCGCCGCCCGTGGCGGGGACGCAAGGGGCGCCGCGGGCGGATCGTGTAATCTGACGGGCTCCTTGGCATCTGCTCCTCGCGGGATCGAAGATTGCGTGCGGTCCGGGGATCTCCCAGGGGCTCAGTTCAGGAAGATGTTCACCTGCATGTTGCTCTGGAAGTTGACGTTGTTGCCGGTGTTGAACATCAGCGAATTGATGCCGCCGACGTCCTGCAGGTTGTTGTTGGTGATCTGGCCGGTGGTGACGTTGCCGTCCACCGAATTGCCGCTGAGCGTGGCCGTGTTGGTGGCCATGTTCATGCCGAGGCCGTTGATGGTGAGCGACGCGCCGCCGCTGCTGTCGGCCAGGGCATTTTCGTCCATGCGCGTCCATTCGGCGAAGGGATCGGGATCGGCGCCCGCGTCCATGTCGAGCGCGTCGGCGAAGACAGGTGGCGCGAGCCAGAGACCCGCGGCCAGGATCAGTCCGGTAGCACGAGAAAACGCTTTCATGTGATCTCTCCCAGCCCGCGCATCCGGCCGCCATGCGGCCGGATGTGGGGATTTGCCGGTGATTTGCGGCTGCCGCCCGGAATCCCGGACGCCAGCCGCGTCTCAGGCCGTCAGGAACAGATCAGTTGACGGTGCTGTTGGGCATCCGAACCGTGGCGCTGATGCCGATCGCGTTGTTCTGGCTCGCGACACCGGTGTTCTGGTTCAGCTGATTGATGCCACGGGCATTCTGGATGCTCGTGCCGTCGATGTTGCCGGTGGTGATCGTCGGGGTCGCCCCGTCGCCCACGCGGCCGAACAGGCGGTTGCCCGTCATCACGCTGTCGAGGGTGGTCAGGTTCACGGCAATGTCGCCGATATCGAGGTCGAGACCGTCGTTATCGTTGATGGAATTGTCCGTGTTGTTGCTGTCCACCGTGTTGTAGCTGTCGTTGGTCGAGTTGTCCGAATTGTCGGAGTTGTCCGAGTTGTCGTTGTTGCTGTCGACGGTGTTGTTGCTGTCGTTGGTCGAGTTGTCCGAGTTGTCGGAATTGTCCGAGTTGTCGTTGTTGCTGTCGACGGTGTTGTTGCTGTCGTTGGTCGAGTTGTCCGAGTTGTCGGAATTGTCCGAGTTGTCGTTGTTGCTGTCGACGGTGTTGTAGCTGTCGTTGGTGGAGTTGTCCGAATTGTCCGAATTGTCGGAGTTGTCGTTGTTGCTGTCGACAGTGTTGTTGCTGTCATTGGTGGAGTTGTCGGAATTGTCCGAGTTGTCCGAATTGTCGTTGTTGCTGTCGAGATTCAGCGCAACGTCGCCCACATCCACGTCGAGCCCGTCATCGTCCGAATTGTCCGAGTTGTTGGAATTGTCGGTGGTCGAGTTGTCGTTCAGGCTGTCGTTGGTGGAGTTGTCGGAATTGTCGTTGTTGCTGTCGTTGGTCGAATTGTCCGAATTGTTCGAATTGTCCGAGTTGTTGGAGTTGTCGGAGTTGTTCGAATTGTCGGTATTCGCCGAACCGGACCAGTTGCCGCCGTCACCTGCTTGCGAGCCATTGTCCGCAGCCGCAGTCCCGGCGGTCTGATCGGGGGCTTCCTGCGCTTGAGCCATGCCGCCGATGGCGAGCGCGAAGGCGAAGATGGACGCCGAGCCGAGCAGTTTCCAGTGATTCACGTTAGCCTCCTCTTGGGTGCAAGATTCACCGCCTCGCCACGGTCGCGGCGAAGCATCCGTTGAGCGACGGCACGAGGGCCTGGTCGCGAAGGCACCATGAGCAAGAGGCGTGCCACCCCGAAAGATATATATCTAATGGATTGTATTCGTTGCGGATCGTTGCGTGAAAAAGCCGCGGGTTGCGGGTCCCGGGCGCGGTATTCGCGCCGTACGGGTAAAATGCGATCCATCTGTTAATCAGCTGTAACAGAGGGCGGGGGCGGGACCGGAAAGGGCGGCTAAATGCCTGCGCCGCAGGCCGCACCCCGGCAAAGGCGGCATCCTGCGGTGACAGCGAAATTGATACCGGAAGGTTACATCAAGGGCGCGTCGCGCCGGTCGCGCTTGAAAAGAGGGGGAGACGGCGGAAGCCGTCAGCCCCGCTCGTCCAGCCAGTCGGTGACCGCGGCGTAGTAGGGATAGAAGCCCGAGACCGCCTGTTGCAGCACGACGGTCGCGCTCGGCCCGCGCTCCACGACGGGAAGGGGCAGTTCGTTGAAGCCGTTCCTCATGACGGCGTCAGCAAGGACCGATCCGGCGACGGTCGCAAGGGCGATGCCACGGCCGTTGCAGGTGGTGGCGGAGACGAGGCCGTCGGAGGACACCACCACTTCCGGCAGACGCGAGCGCGTGACCGCCGCGGTGCCGGGCCAGAAATATTCGAGGCGCGGCGTTTCATCGAGCCTCAGCATGGCCTTGAGCCGCCGCATCATGGCCTGGCCGTGCATTTCGGGCGTCTGACCATAGGCCGCGACCGCGCCGGTAATGAGCCGCCAGTCGCGATCGAAGCGATAGGTGAAGAGATTGGCGCGGGTATCCGACAGGCTTTCGCCGTTCTTGAAGAGATGCCGGCGCTGGTCCGCAGGAATGGGGGCGGACGCCGCCTGCCAGATCTTCATGCGCACCACCGACTTCTCGAGGCCGGGGGCAAGACCTTTGGAATGGGCGTTGGTGCAGACGAGGACGCGGTCGGCGGTCACGGTCGCCCGGCCCGCGAGAAGCGCGAACCTGCCGTTGCGTCTTTCGATCACGCGCACCGGCGTCTGGTCGAAAAGCCGTGCGCCGTGGCGCGCCGCCGCGGCGAGCAGCCCGTGGGTGAAGCTCAGGGGATGGAGCGTGCCGCCCGTCGGGGCGTACCAGCTGCCGAAATAGCCTTCGACGCCCGTGCGCACGGCGGTGAGCGCCCCGTCCAGCAGCTCGACGTCATAACCCGCCTCGTGCCAGGCGCGGGCGACGGACTGGATGCGGGCATGGCTTTCCGCGCAATGGGCGGGCTGATACCAGCCGCCCTGGCGGGCGTCGCAATCGATGCCGTGCTTGCGAATGAGGTCGAACACGGCGGCGGCGGATCCGCCCACGAGCTTCGTCAGGCGGTCGCCGAGATCGCCAAGCTCGTTGTGCAGGATATGCGGATTGCCGAAGGTGAAATGGGGCACGACGAAGCCCCCGGCGCGGGAGGATGCGCCTTCGCCGAAGCGCGCCGCTTCGATCACGGCGACGGAGACGCCGGCCTCGGCCAGGGAGAGAGCGGCGGATGCACCGAGGATGCCGCCGCCGACGATCGCCACATCGACCGTGATGTCCTGGTCGAGGGCAGACGCTGCCGGTGCGGGCGTCGCGGTGGCGCGCCACAGGTTCCGATTGTTACTCATTATCCGGCTCTCGCAGTCCGGCCGGCCGATCGTTGGGGATCGGCCGGCCGGCTGCCATGGAGGTTAGAACTTGACCGAGAGGGTCGCGCCGTAGGTGCGCGGATCACCCAGGAAGTTCTGCGACGGGAAGATGCCGCCGAAGTTGTCGTAAGACGAGCTCACGTACAGCTTGTTGGTGAGGTTGCGGCCCCAGATGGCCAGTTCCCACTTCTCGTCGGGGCTGGTGATGCCGAGACGGGCATTGAGCAGCCAGTAGCCGTCCTGCGAGCTCTGCAGGCGGTTGCCGAGCGAGTAGTAGACCCGGCTGCGATAGGACGCGTCGCCGAGGATGTAGGCGCCGAAGCCCAGCTCTTCCACAGGCAGGTCATAGCGCACCTGGCTGCTGAAGCTGAATTCGGGCGAGTTGGCCAGACGGTTGCCCGTGAAGTCGTCGCCGCCTTCCGCGTTGAACTTGGAGATTTCCGTGTCCATGTAGTTGGCGGCCGCGCGGATCATCAGGCGGTCGGTCGGCATGGCGACCGCTTCGAGCTCGAGACCCCACACTTCGGCGTCGCCGGCGTTGGAGAGCACGATCACGTTCACGCCTTCGCGGATCTGGGTGACGAAGGCCTGGAAGTCGCGCCAGTCGTAGTAGTAGCCGGCGACGTTGAGGCGGAGCTTGCCATCCCACAGCGTCGACTTGGCGCCCACTTCATAGGCATAGAGGTCTTCGCCGGTGAACGGCAGAAGCTCGGCGCGGTTGAAGGCGATCGCCCCGTTGTAGCCGCCGCTCTTGTAGCCCTTGCTGGCGCTCGCATAGAGCATCAGGTCGTCGTTGACGGTGAAGTCGACGCCGATCTTGCCGGAGAGATTGTCTTCCTTGAGCGTGTCGCGCACGCCGGCCACGGGCAGCGGAAGCGTGCTGGTGCCGAACGGATCGAGGTCGATCGAGTCGTAGGCGTACTTCTTCTTCTCTTCCGTGTAGCGCAGGCCGCCGATGAGGCGGATCTGGTCGGTCACGTCATATTCGACCTGGCCGAAGATCGCGTAGGCGTCGGTCTTCTGGCTCCAGCTGGTGTCCACGCGGGTCTGGAAGATGTGATCATCGAGCGCCTGCAGGATGTCGCCGTCGATGCGGTCCCACGAATAGTAGGCGCCGACCACCCACTTCAGATCGCTCGCGTCGTCGGACGTCACGCGCAGTTCCTGGGTGAAGGATTCGATGTCGTCCGAGAACAGGGAGTCGAGCTGGATCAGGGCCGAGCCGTCGGTGTCGTCGCCGGACAGGCGGCTGAAGCTCGCATAGCTCGTGATCGAGGTGAGGGTGAAGCCGTCGCCGTGCCAGTTGATGGTGGCGGCGATGTCCTGGGCGTCGGCGTCGCTCTTGTGGCCGTAGATGGCGCTGTTCTCGACCGTGCGGCGATCCGGGGTCGAGTCGGAGTAGCCGAGGAAGTCCACGCACTGGCCGGGCAGGATCGCGCCGGTGGCCACGCCCGGGCAGGGGGTCATGTCGAACGGCGCGGCGTAGGAGCCCACATGCTCGCGCAGCTGCAGGTCGGAATTGTCCTTGAACAGGCTGCCCTTCACCAGGATGTCGAGGTTCTCGCTCGGGGTGAACAGGATCTGGGCGCGGACGGCGCTGCGGTCGATCTCGCCGACCTTCTCGCCGGTCAGCGCATTGGTCTGCCAGCCGCCGGACTGCTGGGTGGTCTTGCCGGCGATGCGGACGGCCACGTTCGGGGCGACGGCGCCGCCGATGGCGCCTTCAAGCTCCAGGCGGTCGAAGCGGGCATAGGTCGCGCTCGCATAGCCTTCGACCTCTTCGGTCGGCTTGCGGCTGATGAAGTTGATGGCGCCGCCCGTGGTGTTGCGGCCATAGAGCGTGCCCTGCGGGCCCTTCAGCACCTCGATGCGCTCCAGGTCGAACATCTGGAAGCCGAGGAGCGGGGTGAAGGGCTGCACCACCTCGTCCACATAGATGCCGACGGTGGGGTTGTTGTTGGACAGGAAGTCATTGAGGCCGATGCCGCGGATCGTGAAGATCGGGTTGGCGTCGCCGCGCGAGCCGGTGGCGAACATGCCGGGGGTCATCACCGACACTTCCTGCGGCCGGTCGACGCGCAGTTCGCGCATGTTGTCGCCGGTGAAGGCGGTGATGGAGATGGACACATCCTGGAGGCTCTGCTCACGACGCTGGGCCGTGACCACGATTTCCTCGAAGGATGCCTGGGCGAGGGCGGGCTGCACGACGCCAAGCGCCAGCAACGAGGTGCCGGCCAGATTCCATAGGGAAAGTTTACGCATCTTTTCCTCCGTGGGCCCCTCGGTTTGCTCCGATGTCGGCCTGGTTACTCATGAGAATCTCGAACGGTCCTATGGACTTTTCGATCCTTGACGACTAGCATCAAAAAAGATTGGATTCAATATCCAATATCCGATATCCGATATCCAAAAGCGTCGGGATTTGAGCTACCCGACGCCCCATTGGCTCGGTATTCTTTGCTGGAAGGCGGGAGCAGTATGAAAGAAGACAGTCGCGTATATGTGGGCATCGACGTCGGGGGCACCTTCACGGACCTCGTGATGTTCGATCCCCAGGCCAACGAGTTGCGGACCGTCAAGGTCCCGTCCTCGCCGCCGGAGTTCTGGCCCTCGGTGGTCCAGGCCCTCAAGGCCGCGGGCATCGACGAGGACCGTCCGGCCACCATCCTCCACGGCACCACGGTCCATCTCAATGCCTTCCTCGAACGCAAGGGGGCGAAGACGGCGCTGCTCACCACCAAGGGGTTCCGCGACGTCTATGAAATGCGCCGCGGCAACCGGCCGACGCCCTACGACATGCATTTCCGCTACCCGGATCCCCTGGTCCCGCGGAAGCATGTGTTCGAGGTGACGGAGCGGGTGGCCGCCGACGGCAGCGTGCTCGTCGCGCCGACCGCCGCGGAGGTGGAAGCCATTGCCGAAAAGCTCAAGGCCGAAGGCATCGAAAGCGTCGCCATCTGCTTCCTCCACAGCTACGCCAATCCGGAGAACGAGGCCTTCGTCGCCGAGACGCTGCGCCAAGCCGCGCCGGACCTGTTCGTGACGGCCTCCCACGAGGTCTGCCGCGAATGGCGCGAATATGAGCGCACCAGCACCACGGTCATCAACGCCTATGGCTCGCCGGTCCTGAAGCGGTACCTGTCGAGCCTCACCAAGGCGCTTTCCGCCTGGAAGGATACGCGCCTCTTCCTCCTGCAGTCGAACGGCGGCCTCATCAGCGCCAGGGAAGCGGAAAGCAAGGGCATTCTCACCCTGCTCTCGGGCCCCGTGGGCGGCAACGTGGCGGGCCGGGCGCTTGCGGCGTTGAGCGACGACAAGAACCTCATCTGCGTCGACATGGGCGGCACCAGCTTCGAGGCCAGCCTCGTGGTGGAAGGTGATTCCGCCATCCGCACCGAGCGCGAGGTGGGCGGCTTCCCCATTCTCGCCCCCATGGTGGACATCCATACGATCGGCGCGGGCGGCGGGTCCATCGCCTGGAACGACAGCGGCGCGCTTCGCGTCGGGCCGCACAGCGCCGGCGCGCGTCCCGGCCCCGCGGGCTACGGCTTCGGCGGCACGGAAGCGACGGTGACCGATTCGAACCTTGCGCTTGGCCGTCTCAACGACGAAAGCGCCTTCGGCTCCAATCTCACGCTGAAGCCGCAGCTCGCCCGCGAGGCGGTGGCGCGCATCGGCGGCCAGTTCGGCCTTGGCGCCGACGTTGCGGCCCAGGGCATTCTCGACGTCATCAACGAGCAGATGGCCAACGCCATCCGCACCATCACCGTGCGCCGGGGCATCGACCCGCGCACTTTCGCCCTCGTCGCCTATGGCGGCGCCGGTCCCATGCATGCGGCGGACATCGCCCGCCTTCTCGGCATCCGCAAGGTCATCGTGCCGCAATCGGCGGGCGCCTTCTCCGCCTGGGGCATGATCCAGTCGGACCTCATCCATGACGTGGCCGAAAGCCGCCTGATGCTGCTCGCCGAAGCGGACTGGGCGGCGCTCGACCAGCGCTTCTCGGCGCTCGAGGCCGAGCTTGGCGCGATCCTGCTGGAGGAAGGTGCGACCCGTGACCGCATCGAATTCATCCGCCAGCTCGACATCCGCTATGTGGGTCAGGAATATTCGATCTCGGTGCCGCTCGACGCCGCGCTGTTCGCAAGCCCCGATGCGGCGGCGAACGACGCCCGCGTGAAGGCGCTCTTCTCCGAGCTTTATGAAAAGACCTTCGGCCACAGCAATCCGGAGGAGGCGCTCGAGGTCTCCGCGCTGCGGCTCCGCGCCATCGGTCGCTCGGGCATCGACCGGTCGCGCTTTTCGACCGCCGTGCGGCGCGAGGAACGGCAGGGCGGCGGCACGCGGGTGCGCAAGGTGCTGTTCGACGGCCAGGCGCTCGATACGCCCTTCATCGCCCGCGTGGACATGCCGCAGGGGAAGGAATTCCCCGGACCGGTGGTGGTGGAGGAATCCACATGCACCACAATCGTGCCGCCTGATTTCGTCGCCTCCATCGACGAACGCGGCAATCTGGTTCTCGCCCTCCGGGAGATCGCGCAATGAGCAATACCGATCCCATCACCAGCGAAGTCATTCGCAACGCCTACAACGCCATCGCCGACGACATGAGCGCGGTGATCGCGCGCAGCGCCTATTCGCCGATCATCTATGAAAGCCATGACTACGGCATCGGCATCTTCGACGCCAAGGCGCGGCTTCTCGGCCAGTATGCCGGCCTGCCGCTGTTCACCGGCGGGCTCGACGCGGGCCTCAAGGCGACCATCGAGAAGTACGGATACGAGAACCTGAAGGACGGCGACGTCTTCACGGTGAACGACACCTACATCACCGGCGGGCACCTGAACGACGTGGACGTGATCGGCGTCGTCGCCACCGACGGCGTGATCGACGGCTTCCTCTGCATGCGCGCCCACTGGAACGATATCGGCACGGCCGAGCCGGGCTTCCCGGTGAACAGCCGCAACATCTTCCAGGAAGGGATGCGCTGGGGCCCGACCAAGATCATGGATCAGGGCAAGTGGGTGCAGGACGTGATCGACCTTCTCTGCATCAACAGCCGCACGCCCAAGACCCTGATGGGCGACCTCAAGGCGCAGATCGCCGCGATCCGTCTGGGGGCGGAGCGCATGCGCTGGCTGGTGCGGCGCTTCGGCCGCGACACCCTGGCGAACGCCACCGATCACATCTTCAACGCCACCGAATCGAAGTTCCGCAGCTTCATCGCCTCGATCCCCGACGGCGTCTATGAAGCGGAAGGCTGCTCGGACAACGACGGCGTCACCGATGATCCCGTGGTGGTCAAGGTGAAGGTGACGATCCAGGGCGACCGCATGCTGGTGGATACCACCGGCTCCAGCAAGCAGCGGCCGGGCAACCTCAACACCGGCTTCGCCAACACGGTCTCCGCCGTGCGTCTCGCGCTCGCGCTCCTCTATCCCGAGGCCGAGCCGGACATCAACGACGGCAGCTTCCGCAATATCGAGGTGAAGGCCGAGAAGGGCTCCATCTTCCATGCGGAGGATCCGGCGCCCTGCATGCGGCCGCACCCGGTCATGCTGCTCATAGACCTCATCGTCAAGGCGTTGTCGCCTGCGCTTCCCGAACATGTGGCGGCGGGGCTTCCGGGTGACTCCTGGAACGTCTTCGTCATCGGCGAGGATCCGCGCACCGGCCGTCTCTTCATGAGCGGCGAGGCGCTGGACGGCGGCTGGGGCGCGAGCATCGAGGGCGACGGGGCGAGCGCGGTCATCCATTCGGCCGCGGGCGACTTCCGCAACATGCCGGTCGAAACCCTCGAAAGCCGCAACCCCGTGCGCATCAATCGCCTGCAGCTCGGCGTCGACAGCGGCGGCGCGGGCAAGTTCCGCGGCGGCCTCAACGTCGTCAAGGAATACGAGGTGCTGACCGACGCCACGGTGACGCTCCATTTCGACCGCGCGCGCACGCCCCAGTGGGGCCTCTTCGGCGGCAAGGATGGCGCGTCGCCCAAGGTCACGGTCTACAAGAAGGACCGGCCCGAAGGCTTCGTCGTCAACAAGGTGGAGCAGCTCCCGCTCAAGGCCGGCGAACGTTTCGTCTGCGAGACCGGCGGGGGCGGCGGCTACGGCGATCCGCGCGAGCGTGATCCGAAGCTCGTGCGCGAGGATCTCCTCAACGGCAGCATCAGCGAGGAAGCGGCCCGCACCTACTACGGCTACGGCAACTAGGAGACCTCCATGGCAGGAGCCGCCGCGTCGCAGGCGATCAATCCCGGGGGGCGGGACTTCCGCCCCCTGGAGCTTTGCGCCCTGATCTTCATCGTCTGCACGGGCTTCTCCTCGCAGATGGTGATGCCGCTCTGGATCGGCGCCATCATCGACGATCTGGGCCTGTCGGCCGATGCGGCGGGATCCGTCGCGTCCACCGAATTCGCGGCGGTCGCCGTGGTGTCGCTCCTCGTCGCGGCGCTCGTCCATCGCCTGAACGCGCGCCTTACGGTGATCCTGGGGCTCGCGCTGCTGTTCGCGGGCAACTTCCTTGCGGCCTATGCGGAAAGCGGCCTGTGGCTCACCGCCTTCCGCGTGCTCACGGGGATCGGCAAGGGCCTTGTGGTCGCGATCGTCTTCAGCCTCGCCGCGGGCGCGAAGCATCCGACCCGCGCCTTTGCTCTCCTGAATGCGACCTATGCGGTCTTCTCGACCGCCTTCTATCTGATGGCGCCCTTCTTCATCGAGATGGGCGGGGCCAAGGGCGCGTTCCTCATGATGGCGGGTGTCGCCGTGATCGGCGCGCTGTTCCTCGTCTGGTTCCCGAACCGCAGCATGGCGGCGTCCGAAGTTCGCAACCTCAGGATCCGCGAGATCCCCCTGTTCGGCTTCCTGGCGCTCGCCGCGCTCATCATCCTCTGGACGGGGCAGGCGTCCATCTGGACCTTCATCGAGCGGCTGGGCGCGCGGCTTGATCTTACGGTCGCCCAGATCGGCGGCGTGCTGTCGGTGGCGGCGTTCCTCACCATCGGCGGGCCGACGCTTGCACGCGTCATCGACACCCGCTTCGGCCATACGCGGCCGATCCTCGCGGGGGTCGCCTTGCTGATCGCGACGGCGCTCGCTCTCATTTACCTGCCCTCCGCCATGGTCTATTCCGCCATGGTGCCCTCGTTCCTTATCCTGTCGCTGTTCATCGTGCCCTACGTGATGGGGATCCTGTCCCTTGCCGATCCCGCGGGGCGGCTTGCGGCGGCGTCCTCCGCGGCCATGACGGCGGGGGGATCGCTCGGCGCGCTCGCCGGCGGCTGGACCATTCGCGAGCTCGGCTACGAGGGCCTGGCCTATACCGCCTGCGGCCACTTCCTGGTGGTGATCGCCATCACCCTGGTGGTCGCGGGCCACATGCGGCGGCGCGCCGCCGCTCTGCCCGCCGTCTGATGCGGCGGGCGCAATGCGTCATTCTTGCGTAAAGGTGAGACATGTTCCTGTTTGAAAACTGCACCCTGATCGACGGTGTGAGCGACAGCCCCAAGGAAGGCATGAACGTCCTCGTGGAGGGCAACGAGATCCGCGAGGTGAATGATGCGCCCATCCGCAGCGCATCGGCCCGCCGCTTCGATCTCAAGGGCCGCACCCTGATGCCGGGCCTCATCGACGCCCATGTCCATGTCTACGCCATCCATCTCAATCAGGAACTGACCCGCGGCATGCCGCATACCCTGATGATGGCCCACGCCATTCCGCGCGTGCGCGGCATGCTGGAGCGCGGCTTCACCACCGTGCGCGACGTGGCGGGCGGCGACTTCGGCATGAAGCAGGCGATCGCGGCGGGGCTCGTGGACGGGCCGCGGCTCTTCATTTCGGGCCGCGCCCTGAGCCAGACCGGCGGCCACGGCGACCATCGCTTCCTGACGGACGAAAGCGTGCCCTGCGCCTGCACCAGCGCGCTCGACATCATGACGCGCATCGCCGATGGCGTCGAAAACGTGCGCTATACCGTGCGCGAGGAGCTGCGCAAGGGCGCCGACCATATCAAGGTGCTGGTCTCCGGCGGCGTCGGCTCGCCCCATGACCTCCTTGAGAACACCCAGTATTCCATGGACGAGATCCGCGTCGCGGTCGAGGAGGCGCGGGCCCGCGGCACCTATGTGGCGGCCCATTCCTACACGCCCCTCAGCATGCGCCGCGCCGTGGAATGTGGCGTTCGCACCATCGAGCACGGCAATTTCGTCGATATGGACACCGCGCGCTTCATGGCGGAGCGCGGCGCCTACATGGTGCCGACCCTGATCTGCTATCGCGAATCCGCCGACAACGCCGATGAATACGGCCTGTCCGACACGGTGAAGCAGAAGCTGCGGGAAGTGAACCGCGCCGGTCTGCAGATGCTGGAAGTCTGCCGCGACGCGGGCCTGCGCATGGGCTTCGGCACCGACCTCATGGGCGAGATGATCGTCGCCCAGTCCAAGGAGTTCAGCTTGCGCGCCCAGGTGCTGCCGGCCATGGACATCATCCGCTCGGCCACCTCCATGAATGCGGAAATCCTCAATCAGTCCGGCCGCCTCGGCTGCATCGCCCCGGGCGCGCTCGCCGATCTTCTGGTGGTCGACGGCAATCCGGCGGACGACATCACCCTGCTCGAGAAGCCCGGCAGTCACTTCCACGCCATTATGAAAGATGGTAAATTTTTTAAAAACCTTTTGAATTGACGGGTTGGCATGGCTCTGCAGGAAAAGACGGTGAAACAAATCGAACGCAGCACCACGGCCGCAGAAGTGGCGCGTGTGCTGCGCCAGCGCATCCTTGGCGGCGAATATCAGGAGGGGGAATTCCTGCGTCAGGAAGCGATCGCGCAGGAGCTGGGCGTCAGCCGCCTGCCGGTGCGCGAGGCGCTTGCGCTCCTTGAAGCGGAAGGCTTCGTGATTCGCGAGAAGTATCGCGGCGCGCTCATTCCGAAGCTTTCGATCTCGGAGATTCACGAGATCTACCGGCTGCGGGAGATGATCGAGCCCTACCTTCTGGAGAATGCGATTCCCAACATCGACAAGGGCATTCTCGACGAGGCGCGCAGCCTCATCGAGCGGTCGCACAACTGCAACGACATGAACGAATGGGCCGACCTCAACTGGGCCTTCCACAAGACCCTCTATGCGGCGGCCAATCTGCCGCTCACCCTGCAGGTGCTGGAACAGCTTCTGGGGCGCGCGGACCGCTATCTCAAGATCCAGCGCTTCCTGTCGGAGGACAGCCAGCGGGAGAGCGACCGCGAGCATCACCACATTCTCGATCTCATCGAATCCGGCGAAGCGGCGGGGGCCGTCGCGGCGCTTCGCAAGCATATCGGCTGGAACGAGAACGACGTGCGCGAGACCTTCGACCGGGCGCTTGCCGGCGAGACCATGTGACGCGCCGCGCGAGCGAGGCACACAAAAAAAGGGAGATCCGCGGATCTCCCTTTTCGTGTTTCAGGTCCAGGCGGAATTACGACTTCCGCGCCGTCACCTCGATCTCGACCTTGGCGTCGGGGACGGGGATCTGGACGATCAGCGTGGTATTGGCCGGACGCACGTCGCGGAACTTCTCGCCGAGGATCTTCGCCACATCCATCAGGTCGGCGGGGTCGGTAAGGTAAACCCGGGTGCGCACCACGTCCGCAAGGGAAGCCCCGGCTTCGGCAAGCACCGCCTCGATGGTGCGGAAGATGTTCCGCGTCTGGGCCACCGCGCCCTCGGGCAGGACCTTGGTCTCGGGATCGATGCCGACGGTGCCGGATACGTGGATCCAGTCGCCGTCCACCACCGCGCGCGAATAGCCGGCCAGTTCCTCGAAGGGGGAGCCGGAGGAAATCTTGCGTTTCATGGGCAAATACTCAGCTGCTGTAACGGATGCCGCCCTGCCTAGACCAGCCCGCACGGGCCGTCAAGGCAAGTCTCCGGCGGGTCATGTCTGATATTTTCTATAAGAAAATTTCTTTCTATTTGTCTTTGGGCGTGGTACAGAAAGGGATCTTTCCCGGGGGCTTCGGACAATGTTGCAGATCACCAAACCCTATCTTCTCTTCCTCGCCGAAGAGCAGGACGAGACCAACGCCAAGACCGCCATGGGCCTGCGCGACTGGGCGCCCGAGGATTGCGTGGGGCAGTGGGGCCTGCCGGGATGCACGATCGATCTCGGCCTGCCGACGCTGCGCCCCGCCGAGGCCTATGACCGCGGCGCGCGGTCTCTTCTTGTCGGGGTCGCGCCCGTCGGCGGGGCCATTCCCGACAGCTGGCTGCCCGCGCTTCTCGAGGCGCTTGATGCGGGGCTCGATATCGTGAGCGGCATGCATACCCGCCTCGTGGACATTCCCGTGCTGCGCGAGCGGGCGGAAGCCCTGGGGCGCAATCTTCACGACGTGCGCCATGCGGGGCGGAGCTTCCCCATCGCCACGGGCCGCAAGCGGAGCGGCAAGCGCCTGCTCACCGTCGGCACCGATTGCGCCCTCGGCAAGAAATACACGGCCCTTGCCATCACCCGCGAGCTGCAGCGCCGCGGCATCAAGGCCGACTTCCGCGCGACCGGCCAGACCGGCGTCATGATCAGCGGCGGCGGGGTTGCGATCGATGCGGTGGTCGCCGATTTCATCGCCGGCACGGCCGAAACCCTGTCGCCCGACAACGATGCCGGTCACTGGGACGTGATCGAGGGGCAGGGCTCCCTGTTCCATCCGGCCTATGCGGGGGTTACCCTCGGCCTGCTGCACGGCTCCCAGCCCGACGCCTTCGTCCTCTGCCATGACCCGACGCGCAGGACCCTGTCGCGCTATCCCGATTTCCCGCTGCCGTCGCTGCGTCATGCGGTCGAGGTCTATCTCACCATGGGCCGCGTCACCAACCGCGCGATCCGCTGCGTCGGCATCGCGCTCAACACCTCCCGCTGCACGGAGGAGGAGCGGGCGCGGGCGCTCGCCGCGGCGCGGGACGAGACGGGGCTTCCCGCCTTCGATCCGCTGAAGGACGGAGTCGGGGCGGCGGTGGACCTTCTGGAGACCATCTGATGCTGAGCCTCGAGACGCGCATTCTCGCCTGGGAGATGACCGAGCCCTTCGCCATCTCCCGCGGGGTGATGACCCATGTCCATTGCGTCTATGTGGAGCTGACCGACGCCGAAGGCAACCGCGGCCGCGGCGAGGCGGCGGGCATCAATTATCACGACGAGACGCCGGAGAAGATCCGCGACCAGATCGAGGCCCTGCGGCCGGAGATTGCGGCCGGCGTCACCCGTGCCGACCTCCTGCGCCTTCTGCCCTATGGCGGCGCGCGCAATGCGCTGGACGCCGCCCTCTGGGACCTCGAGGCCAAGCGGAGCGGCGTTCCCGCCTGGCGCGCCGCCGGGCTCGATGAGGTCGGTCCCGTCGTCTGCGCCCAGACCATCGGCATCCGCTCCGCCGCCGAATTTCGCGAGCGGGCGCGGCAGCTCGCCCGCTTCCCGCTTCTCAAGGTGAAGGTGGGCGGCAAGGACGACCTCGACCTCATCGCGGCGGTGCATGAAGGCGCGCCCGATGCCCGCCTCATCGTCGATCCCAACCAGTCCTGGAGCTTCGACCAGCTGGTGGACTATGCCCCGCGCCTCGCCGATCTCGGCGTCGCGCTCCTCGAACAGCCCCTTGCGGTGGGCGGGGACGAGGGCCTCCGGGGCTATCGCTGCCCGGTTCCCGTCTGCGCCGACGAGGCGGTGAACGACCGGGCGGACCTGCCGGGGCTTGTGGGCAAGTACGACTGTATCAACATCAAGCTCGACAAGACCGGGGGGCTCACCGAGGCGCTGGCCCTCGCCCGCGAGGCGCTCGACCAGGGTTTCCGCCTCATGGTCGGCTGCATGGCGGGCAGCTCGCTTGCCATGGCGCCGGCGGCGGTGGTCGCCCAGCTCTGCGACTTCGTCGATCTCGACGGGCCGCTCCTCCAGAAGGAGGATTGGCCCCATGCCATTTCCTATAACAATGGCGTGATGAGTTTCCCGGCCCCCGAACTTTGGGGGTGACCCTCCGTTCCCCTTTGCCTAATGTTGCGCGCTCGCCGATTTCCATGGCGCGTCGATTTAATCTCGACTAAGTCTATGGAGATTAGTATAAGAGTGGCGGGCAGGATCCATCAGGCCCGGCCAACAGGGTAAAGGAGAACCACATGTCAGTGAGGAAATATACTCGCGCCAGCATCGCGGCCGGAGTGAGCGCCGCAGCTTTGCTGGCCTTCACCGCGCCGGCCTCGGCGCAGACCACGGAAGAGCTCATCGAGCTCATTCGCAAGCAGGCCGCCCAGATCGAGGCCCTGCAGCAGCGGCTCGAGTCGCTCGAGAAGGCGGCCCAGAGCCAGCCGGCTCCCGCTCCGGCCGCTTCCGGCCAGGCTGCGGCGGCGCCGGCGGCGTCGGGGGGCGGTCAGCCCGACGTCAAGGTGGCGTGGAAGGGCGCGCCGGAATTCTCGAGCGTCGACGGCAAGTACACCGCCAAGCTTCGTGGCCGCGTCCAGAGCGACTACTGGGGCGTTTCCAGCAGCACCGATGGCGTGGATTATCCGAGCGGCAGCACCCTTCGGGCGATCCGTCTCGGCGTCGAGGGCAAGCTGAGCCCGCTTTTCGCCTACAAGGCCGAGGTGGATTTCACCGGCGACAGCACCACCGTGAAGGATGCTTACCTTCGTTATCTCGGGGTCGACGGCTGGACGTTCACCGTGGGTAACCACAAGCCCCTTTTCTCGCTGGAAAACCTGACCGGCCTGCCGCGCACCACCTTCATGGAGCGCGCCTTGCCCAACGTCTTCGCCTTCTCCGAAAGCATCGGCTTCTCGGCGGCGACCTCGGGCGACAACTGGAGCTTCGGCGTCACCGCGTTCGGCGAAACGCCGGGCACCGAAGTTAATGGAGATGAGGGTTACGGCATTGCTGGCCGTGCAACATTCGCACCCATTGCAGAAAAGACGAGCCATTTGCATGTGGGTGTGAGTGGCTATCATAAGAAGCTGACCGAGGATCATTTCCCCAATAATCCCAATAGGGATCAGGGGATTCAGGTGCGGCAGCGTCCCGAGGTGCGAGTTTTTGGCACGCGCCTGGTGGATACCGGTTTCCTCAATGCGGATTCTACCTCGGCCGTGGGCGTGGAGCTGGCCGGGGGCTTCGGTCCCTTCGCTGCGCAGGGTGAATATATCTGGAACTGGGCCGATCTCGATGTGGGCGGCACCGCCAAGTTCGATGGCGCCTATGTCCAGGCGAGCTGGTTCGTGACCGGCGAAAGCCGTCCCTATGACGCCAAGAGCGGCACCCATGGACGCCTGCGTCCGGCGGCGGCCCTCGGCGAAGGCGGCATCGGCGCTTTCGAGGTGGCGGCCCGCTTCTCCACCCTCGACCTCAATGACGGCCTGATCCGGGGCGGCAAGGAGGACAACTTCACCCTCGGCGTCAACTGGTATCCGACCTCCTATACCCGTCTCGTCTTCAACTGGGTGCATTTCGACGTGGACGGCAGCCTGCGCGCGTCGCCCTACGGCGTGCCGGATCACAAGGGCAACGCCTTCGGCCTCCGCGCCCAGGTGGACTGGTAAGAACGGAAGCGGGGGAGCAATCACCCCCGAGTCTTGCGAAGAAGGGCCTGCCGGATCGTTCCGGCGGGCCCTTTTTTCGTGGAATGCCGCGGCCTTCACGCCCCCCGTTGACTTCCGTCCGGAATGAGAACAAAAAGAGAACATGAGCGGGATTCGAACGGATATGGCAAGCCTGCGCGCGGCCGTCGCGGCGCTGGAGCGGGACGGGGCCGTCGCCGCCGCCGATCGCCCGGTCCTGTCCACCGGCGTGGCGGCGATCGACCGTTTCCTGCCTGCGGGCGGCCTTGCCCGCGGCGCCGTGCACGAGGTGATGGAAGGGCCGGGCGGGGAGGGGGCCGGCCCCGCCCTGTGGCTTGCCCGCATGCTCGCCGATCTGCCGGGCCCGGTGCTGTGGTGCGCCCGCAAGCCGGATCTTCACGCCCCCGGCCTCGCCTGGCTCGGCTTCGATCCGGGGCGGCTCGTCATGGTGCGGGCGGGCAGCGACCGCGACCTGTTCTGGGCCCTCGAGGAAGGGGGGCGGGAGCCGGGATTTGCCGCCGTGGTCGGCGAGATCCCGGGGATCGACCTGGTGGCGAGCCGCCGCCTGCAGCTGGTCGCCGGCATGTCGGGGACCGCGATCTTCCTGCTGCACCGTCCCCTGGGCGGCCGTCCGGGCGCGCAGGCGAGCGCCGCCATGACCCGCTGGCGCATGACGCCCTCGCCCTCGGCGACCCTCGATCGCAGCCCCGGCATGTCGGGCCCGCGCTTGGGCGAGCTCGGGAAGCCCCGATGGGCGCTCCAACTTCTCCGCGCGCGGGGCGGGCGGCCCGGCGAATGGATCATCGAACTGGATCATGAAACGCGTCGTTTCCATATACTGCCCGACCTGGAGCATCGACCGGCGCTACGGCCGGCACCAGCCCGCGCCAGCGACGGCCCCCTTGCCGCCGCGGGATAGGGCGATCGCCGTGGTGGCGGAGATCGACCGCCGCCAGCTGCTGACCACGGTCAATGATGTGGCCGCCCGCTGCCGCATCGCGCCCGGCATGCCGCTCGCCAAGGCGCGGGCCATCCTGCCCGATCTTGCGGTGCTGCAGGCCGATCCCGCGGGCGATCTCGCGTCGCTCCGCGCCCTTGGCCTCTGGGCGCAGCGCTTTTCGCCCGCCGTGGCGTTGACCCCGCCCGATGGCCTCGCCCTTGACGTCACGGGCGTCACCCATCTCTTCGGCGGCGAGGATGCCTTCCTGCAGGGCCTTGCGGCGCGTCTTGGCGCCATGGGGGTGAAGGCGCGGCTCGCCCTGGCCGATGGGCTCGCCGCGGCCTGGGCCCTCGCGCGTTTCGCGCCGCAGGATGTGATCCTTGCCGCCCCCGGCGCCAACCAGGAGATGCTGGCGCCCTTGTCCATCCGCGCCCTCCGGCTTGATGCCGCGATCGTTGCCGCCCTGCAGCGTCTCGGCATCGCCTGCATCGCGGATCTCTACGCCATGCCGCGGGCGGCCCTTGCCCGGCGCTTCGGGGCCGATCTCGCGCTCCGGCTCGATCAGGCGCTTGGGCAGGCGGCGGAAGCCCTCGACCTGTTGCCTGAGCCGGAGCCCATCCGTCATGCGCTCAATTTCGTCGAGCCCATCGCCGCTCCCGAACATCTCGCCCGGGCGCTGGAGGATGGCATTGCGGAAATCTGCGGCCTGCTCGAACAGCGGCAGCTGGGCCTGCGGCGGCTCGATATCGCCTTCGTCCGCATCGACGGCAGCCCCCAGCGCCTCGGCATCGGCACGGCGCGGCCCACGCGCTTGGCCCCGCACATCCTGCGCCTCGTGCTTGAAAAACTGCCGACCATCGATCCCGGCCTCGGGGTGGAGCGCATCCTGTTCGACGCCCATGTGGCCGAGGAACTGGCCCCGGCCCAGGACAGGCTCCTGCGCGAGAGGGATGAGGCCGCGGGCGACCATGCGGCGCTCATCGACCGGCTGGCAAACCGCCTCGGCCCGCGCGCCGTCTACGGCCTGCTTCCGATCCCGAGCGACCTGCCCGAGCGCGCGGTGCGCCGGGTGGGGCCGCTTGCCCAGCGGGCGGAACGCTGGCCCGCGCCCTGGATCCGTCCCCTGCGCCTCCTCGATCCGCCGGAGCCGGTGGAGACCATGGCGCTCCTGCCCGACTATCCCCCCGTCTCCTTCATCTGGCGGCGGGTGCGCCGCCGCATCCGCGCCGCCGACGGGCCGGAGCGCGTCTTCGGCGAATGGTGGCGGCGGGCGGAGGAGACGGACGAGATCCGCGACTATTACCGGGTGGAGGACGAGACGGGGCAGCGCTTCTGGCTCTTCCGCCGCACGCTCGATGGCAATGCGCGCTGGTATCTTCACGGGATCTTCGGCTGATGGGCTACGCCGATCTGCAGGTCACCAGCAATTTCTCCTTCCTGCGCGGGGCGAGCCATCCCCACGAACTGGTGATGATGGCGAAGGCCCTGGGCCATGCGGCCATGGGCATCGCCGACCGCAACAGCCTCGCAGGCGTCGTCCGCGCCCATGTGGCGGCCAAGGAGGCGGGGCTCCGGCTTGTGGTCGGCTGCCGGCTCGATCTCGACAATGGCCGCTCCGTCCTCTGCTATCCCGTGGACCGCGCGGCCTATGCGCGTCTCACCCGTCTTCTGACCCTCGGCAAGCGCCGCGCGCCCAAGGGGGAATGCCACATTTCGCCCGAGGATCTCGCAGCCCACGGCGAAGGGCAGATCCTGATCGCGCTTGCCGAGCGGGCGGACGATGCGCTGGCGGACTGGCTTCGCTTCCTCAAGGCGGCGTTCGGCGACCGGCTCTATCTCGCGCTCACCCGGCTTTTCCGCCCGGACGAGGGGGCGCGGCTCGACGGCCTGTCGGACCTTGCCCGTGCTTGCAAGGTGCCGACGGTCGCGACCAACGACATCCTCTATCACGATCCCGCGCGGCGGCCGCTGCAGGACATTCTCACCTGCATCCGCGAGCATTGCACCATCGATGAGCGACCGGCGGGAGCGCTTCGCCGACCGCTACATGAAAAGCCCCGAGGAGATGCGCCGCCTCTTCCCCCGCCACCAGGATGCGGTGGCGCGCACGCTGGAGATCGTGGAACGCTGCCGCTTCTCCCTCGACGAGCTCAGATACCAGTATCCCGACGAGCGCCTCATCCCCGGCAGGACGGCGCAGGAAGCGCTGGCGGAACTGACGGAGAAGGGGGCGCGGGCGCGCTATCCCCATGGCGTCCCCGCAAACGTGCGCCGCCAGCTGGACCATGAGCTCGCGCTCATCGCCCGCTGCAACTATGCGCCCTATTTCCTCACCGTCTGGCGCATCGTGAATTTCGCGCGCGGGCAGGGCATCCTGTGTCAAGGGCGGGGAAGCGCGGCCAATTCCGCCGTCTGCTTCTGCCTCGGCATCACCGAGATCGATCCCGGCACCAGCAACCTCCTGTTCGAGCGCTTCATCTCGGAGGAGCGCAACGAGCCCCCGGATATCGACGTCGATTTCGAGCATGAGCGGCGGGAGG
>CAZDSS010000017.1:621-33987 GCA_964508185.1 uncultured Sphingomonadales bacterium | reverse complement strand
GACACCACGACCGGCATGTCCGCCCCTCCGATGGGGATGATGAGCAGCACGCCGATGATGAAGGCGAGCGCCGTCATGATCCAGAACACCTCGCGCGAGGTTTCCATACAGAAGGCGATGATGAGGCCAAGGATCACAAGGCCGATCAGCAGGTTGAGGATGTGCTGCCCGGCGAACACCACCGGCTTGCCCGAGACGAGCCCCTGCAGCTTGGCGAAGGCGATCACCGAGCCCGAGAAGGTGATGGCGCCGATGACCACGCCGAGCGACATCTCGATGCGGCTGGCCATCAGGATCTCGCCGGCCTTGGCGCTCAGGGGGCCATAGACGATGCCGTAGGCCTCGGGATGGTAGTAGGCGGCCGCCGCCACCATCACGGCGGCGAGGCCCACGAGGCTGTGGAACGCCGCGACGAGCTGCGGCATGGCCGTCATGGCGATGCGCTTGGCGATGATGACGCCGATCACGCCGCCGATGACGATCCCGGCGATGATCCATTCATAGGAGACGATTTCGGGATTGAGCACGGTCGCGATGATGGCGATCGCCATGCCCAGCATGCCGAAATAGTTGCCCTGGCGCGAAGTTTCGGGCGACGACAGGCCGCGAAGCGACAGGATGAAGAGGACGGCCGCCACAAGATAGGCGATGGCCGTCAGATTGCTTCCCAAAGCGGTCATGTTGGGGCCCCCTTACTTCTTCTTCTTGTACATGCTGAGCATGCGGGCGGTGACGGTGAAGCCGCCGAAGATGTTCACCGACGCCAGGATGATGGCGATGAAGCCCAGGATCTTGGCGACGCTCATGCCCTCGGGGCCGGCGGCGATCAGGGCGCCGACGATGATGACGCTGGAGATGGCGTTGGTCACCGACATCAGCGGCGTATGCAGGGCCGGAGTCACGCTCCACACCACGTAGTAGCCGACGAAGATCGCCAGCACGAACAGGGAGAGTTGGGATACGAAAGGATCGACAACGACTTCCATGACATTAGCTCCCTTGGACCAGCGCCGGATGGACGATCGCCCCATCGCGGGTGAGCAGGGTCCCCTGAATGATTTCATCCTCCCAGTTGATCTGGAGGCCTTTTTCCTTGTCCACGAGCGGCGTCAGGAAGTTCAGCAGGTTCTTGGCGTAAAGCGCGCTCGCATCGGTGCCGAGACGGCCGGGCACGTTGTAGTGGCCGATGATCTTGACGCCGTCCACTTCCACCACCTCGCCGGGCTTCGAAAGTTCGCAGTTGCCGCCCTGTTCGACCGCAAGGTCCACGATGACCGAGCCGGGCTTCATGGAGCGGACCATCTCGGCGGTGATGAGCCGCGGCGCGGGACGGCCGGGGATCAGCGCCGTGCAGATGGCGATGTCCTGCTTCTTGAGGGTCTCGGCGATGAGGGCCGCCTGCTGGCGCTTGAACTCGTCGCTCATCTCGCGGGCGTAGCCGCCCGCGGTCTCGGCCGTCTTCAGCTCCTCGCTCTCGACCATCACGAACTTGGCGCCAAGGCTCTCCACCTGTTCCTTGGCGGCAAGACGCACGTCAGTCGCGGAGACGATGGCGCCGAGGCGGCGCGCGGTCGCGATGGCCTGCAGGCCGGCGACGCCCGCCCCCATGACCATGACGCGGGCCGGCGCCACGGTGCCGGCGGCGGTCATCATCATGGGCATGGCGCGGCTGAATTCATAGGCCGCCTCGATCACCGCGCGATAGCCCGCAAGGTTCGACTGCGAGCTCAGGACGTCCATGCTCTGGGCGCGGGTGATGCGCGGCATGAAGTCCATGGCGAAGGCGGTAATCCCGGCCTTGGCATAGGCCTCCACCGCGTCGCGGGTCTGGTAGGGATTGAGAATGGCGGCTAGGATCGCGCCTTTCTTCATGAGCGCAAGCTCGTCGATGCCGCCTTCGGCGGCGATCAGCGGGCGCTGCACCTTGAGGACGATGTCGGCGTCCTTGAGGGCGGCCTGGGCGTCGGACGCGAGCGTCGCGCCCGCTTCCTCGTACTGGCTGTCGGGATAGCGGCTCCGCTCGCCGGCGCCGCGCTCGACGATGACGTCGAAGCCAAGAGACCGGAATTTCTTGACCGTCTCGGGCGTTGCGGCGACGCGCGTTTCATGGGCGCGCCGTTCAACGGGGATGGCGATCTTCATATTGACCCCTTCGTGGTTATGGTTGGTTGTACGGAGTAGGGGGTGCCGCCGGCCCCTCCGTCAGTACACCACGAAAAGGCCGGACTGTTCAGTTACGCAATGGTGATGGCAAGTATGATGAGAAGCAGGGCAACGCCGATGGTGGACCATTTCACCAGGCCGACGAAGTCCTTGTAGGTTTCCCGATGTTCAGCAATGTCCATATTCCCCCGTTCCGACATAACTCCGTCCTTTCTTGGGTTACGATTGATTAAGGCTTATATACCAGCCCGCCTTGCAGCCACAAGCTGCCAAAAAGCTCAGGTTTTCGATCCAGATCCGATCTAAAGATTCTCTTCAAGCTCGTCAATGAGCGCGGCGATCGTGCCGAGCCCTCGTTGCCAGAATTCCGCCTCGCGAGCATCCAGGCCGAACGGAGCGAGCAATTCGGCGTGCCGCTTGCTGCCGCCGGCGGCGAGCAGTTCGAGATAGCGCTCGGCAAATCCCTCGGCCGCCTGCTCGTAGGTCGCATAGAGGGAATTCACCAGGCAGTCGCCGAAGGCATAGGCATAGACGTAGAAGGGCGAATGCATGAAGTGGGAGATGTAGCACCAGAACACTTCATAGCCCGGATTGAGCCGGATCCCGTCGCCGAGGCTTTCGCCCTGGACCTTGAGCCAGATCTCGGCGATGTCGTCCGCCGACAGCTCGCCCTCCCGCCTCCGGTGGTGAAGCTCCCGCTCGAAGGTGAAGAAGGCGATCTGGCGCACGACCGTGTTCAGCATGTCCTGCACCTTGTTGGCGATCAGCACCCGGCGGCGCACCGGATCCGTGGTGGCGCGAAGGAGCGCGCGGAAGGTCAGCATCTCGCCGAAAACCGACGCCGTCTCGGCGAGGGTCAAGGGCGTGTCGGACAGAAGGAGCCCCTGCCGCCCCGCCAGCACCTGATGGACGCCGTGGCCGAGCTCATGGGCGAGCGTCATCACGTCCCGCGTCTTGCCGAGATAGTTGAGGAGGAGATAGGGATGCGCGCTCGGCACCGTCGGATGGGCGAAGGCGCCCGTCGCCTTGCCCTTGCGCACGGGGGCGTCGATCCAGTCGTTCTCGAAGAAGCGGGCGCCGATCCTCGCCATCTCGGGCGAGAATTCGTGATAGGCCGTGAGCACGAGATCCTTCGCCTTGCTCCAGGGGATGTATTCGTCGGCATCCTCCGGCAGGGGCGCGTTGCGGTCCCAGTGATCGAGCTTGTCCTTGCCCATCCAGCGCGCCTTCAGCCGGTAGAAGCGGTGGGAGAGGCGCGGATAGGCGTCGCGCACGGCATTGACCAGCGCGTCCACCACCTCGGGCTCCACCTGATTGGCGAGATGGCGGTAGGACTCGGGACGCGGGAAGTTGCGCCAGCGGTCCTCCACCTCCTTGTCCTTGGCCAGGGTGTTGGCGATCAGGGTGAAGAGCCGGATGTTGTCCTTGAATACGCGGGACAGTTCCCCGGCCGCCGCCCGGCGCACCTCGCCGTCCTTGTGGGAGAGACGGTCGAGCGCTTCTTCCAGGGTAAGCTCCGCGGGCTCGCCCGTCTCCGGGTCCGCGAGATTGAAGCGCAGTTCGGCGAGCGTCTCGTCATAGAGCCTGACCCAGGCGGCCCGGCCGGTGACGCTCAGGTCGTGGAGGAGCTCCTCGGTCCGCGCGTCCAGCTGGTGCGGCTTGAACTTGCGCACCTCCTCGATCCAGGGGCGGTAGCGGGCGAGCTTTTCCGACTGCGCGAAGGCGGCCGCCAGATGGTCGTCCGCAAGCTCGTTGAATTCGAGGGTGAAGAAGATCATGGGCCGGGTGATGTCCGTCACCCGCTCCCGCAGGTTCTGGTAGAAGCGGACGGTGTCGGGGTCGACCACGTTCTCCGCATGCTTGAGGCCCGCATAGCTCATGAGCTTCTGCAGCCGCTCCTCGATCTCCTCGTAGCGCGCGATGGCCTCGCCGAGGTCGTCGGGGGAGAGGTCCTTGAGCTTGCCCTGGTAGTTTTCGGCGAAGGCGCGGATCTCCGCCTCGCTGCGGTCGAGATCGGCGCGGAGCTCGGGGGAGTCGGGGCCGGGATAGAGATCGCTCAGGTCCCAGCGGGGCAGCAGGTCCTCGGATGCGCTATCAGGGATCGGAAGTGACATGACGTTTCTCCTCAACAAGTTCCGCGCGACGGCAAGACAGATACTTAGGGCCTCCCGCGGCCCGCATCCACCCCATTCACGAACGCTTGAGGCGGAATTCGGTTTAACTTTCTGTTAAGTTCACCTTAACCCTTGTCCCGCAATGATACAGGGGATCGAGAAACTTCGGCGGCCGAAGGCCGCGCAAACTGATGGGCGGGTAACGTATGAGCGACAGGCCGATCCTTGTGGTGGCGGCTGAAGAGGGCAGGCGCGAGACGCTGACGGCGGCCCTCGGCACTCCCGGGCAGGAGGTCGTCCCGCTGCCTTCGGGCAAGGCGGCGCTGGAATATGCGGGGCGGAGCCCCGAACCCCTCGCCATCATCTATGACGGCGGCGTGGTGGAGCGCGCCAACCTTGCGGTGCTTCGCGAATTGCGCGCGGCGTTCCCCAGCCGCCCGATCATCGCCCTTGCCATCGAGGATTCGATTTCGGCCGCCGTCGCCGCCATGCGGAGCGGCGCGACGGACGTCCTGCCCCATGGCGCATCGTCCGGGGAGCTTCGCCGCAGCCTGGATTCCGCGCTCGCCAAGATGGACGGCGCGAACGTCGAGCGCAGCGGGCGGCGCGCCCGGGGCGTCGTCACCTTCGACAGCCTCATCGGCCAGAGCCCGGCCATGAAGCGGGCGGTGGAGATGGCGCGGAAGGGCGCCGCTTCCAACGTGCCGATCCTGATCGAGGGCGAAAGCGGCGTGGGCAAGGAAATGTTCGCCCGCGCCATCCAGCAGGCGAGCGACCGGGCGAACAAGCCCTTCGTCGCCGTCAATTGCGGCGCGATCCCCGAAAATCTCGTGGAAAGCATCCTGTTCGGCCACGAGAAGGGCGCCTTCACCGGGGCGACCGAGCGGCATGACGGCAAGTTCGTGGAGGCGAACGGCGGGACGCTGTTCCTCGACGAGATCGGGGAACTGTCCCTCGACGTGCAGGTGAAGCTGCTCCGCGCCATTCAGGAAGGGGAGGTGGACCCCGTGGGCGGCCGCGCCCCGGTCAAGGTGGACATCCGGCTCATCTCCGCCACCAACAAGACCCTGATCGAGCGGGTGGGCGAGGGCCGCTTCCGCGAGGATCTCTTCTACCGCCTCAACGTCTTCCCGATTCGCATTCCACCCCTGCGCGAGCGGCGGGAGGACATCCTGATTCTCGCCAACCACTTCGCGCAGAGCCTGGCTGAGGCCGAGGGCCGGCCGATCCGGCCCCTGAGCGCCGCGGCTGCCGATCTTCTGGTGAATTACGACTGGCCGGGCAATGTGCGCCAGCTGGAGAACGCCCTCTTCCGGGCCATCATCCTGTCCGACGGCGACGAGCTCCAGCCCGAGGATTTCCCCCAGATCCGCAACGGCCTCGGCCCGGCCCGCCTGCGCGACGCCGGGCGGGCGGCGTCGGGCGGCGCGGGCGAGCGCGCCGTCATCGAGCCCTGGGACGCCGAGGGCCACATGCGGTCGCTCGCCGAGATCGAGGGCGAGGTCATCCGGCTCGCGCTGGAGCGCTATCAGGGGCACATGTCGGAGGTGGCGCGCCGTCTCGGCATCGGGCGCTCGACCCTTTACCGGAAGGTGGAGGAACTGGGCCTCAACAGCTTCCCGCGGGCGATCAACGGCGGCAAATCGTGAGAGGATCGGGGTGCCGGCAGGATCCGGCACCCGGTATCGCGGGCCTCAGCCGCGCTCCATGCCGAGCGCGTGGGCGTAGAGGTCGATGAGCGCTTCCTGTTCCTTGCGCGCATCTTCCTCCATTTTGCGCAGGCGGATCACCTGACGCATGATCTTGGGGTCGAAGCCGTGGGACTTGGCCTCCGCATAGACGTCCTTGATGTCGTCCGCGATCCCCTTCTTTTCTTCCTCAAGGCGCTCGATGCGTTCGATAAACTGACGCAGAGCTTCGGCGGCAATGCCGCGTCCATCCACTTCGGACATCTGTTCCCTTCTCCTGGATTACTCAACCTGGCTGGCGCGGCAAGATAGCGGGCCGCCGCCGCGCGCGCAATGGGGGCGGGGCGTGCCTGCGCCGATGCGGAGGGATCAGGCCTTGTTGCGGAGCGCCTCGTTCTTCGCGACGCTTTCTTCCATGCGGCGGAGCTGCTCGGGCGTCGCCTCGGTCTGGTATTTGGCGCGCCATTCGTCATAGGGCATGCCGTAGATCGCCGCCCGCGACTGGTCCTTGGAAAGTTCGACGCCATGCTCCGCCGCCGCCTCGCGGAACCAGTCGGCCAGGCAGTTGCGGCAGAAGCCCGCCGTTCCCATGAGGTCGATGTTCTGGACGTCGGTCCGCTCGCGCAGGTGATGGACGAGGCGGCGAAACACGGCGGCTTCCACTTCCATTCGGGTGGCATGGTCGATCATGGCACAACTCCTTCAGCCATAGACGCGGCGGATGCGCAGTTCGGGTTCGGCGGCGATCTCCCGCAGGACGGCGGCGGTGATCTCCGCCCAGCGCGCGATGCCCGCCGCATCCGTGACCTCGTCCTGCCGGATCTCCAGCGTCGCCTGGGGCAGCCCGTGGCGGGCGCCGTGCCTGTCCATGGTATAAAAAAGATGGCGTCCCGAATAGGGTTCGTTGTCGCCGACCGTGAAGCCGCGCGCTTCGTATGCCTCGATCATGCGGGCGGCAAGGCGCGGGTCGCGGTTCCACAGAAGCCCCACATGCCAGGGCCGCTTGCGGCCGTTCATCACCGGCGTGAAGCTGTGAACGGCCATCACGATGGGCACCCTGTCGCCCGCCATGGCGGCGCGCACCGTCTGATCCACCGCCTCGTGGAACGGTATGTAATAGTCGCGGATGCGCCGCTCCCGCTCGGCGTCCGTCATGTCGCGGTTGCCGGGAATTTCCGTGCCGTCGCTCACCTCGGGGATGAGGGTGGGGGACGCGGTGTCGCGATTGACGTCGATCAGAAGGCGCGACCAGCGGGCGAGCACCGCCGGGGCGTCGAGCTCCCGGGACAGGATGCGGGTCACCTCCGCCGCGCCGATATCATAGGCGATGTGCCGGGCGCATTCGGCGGCGTCCAGCCCGAGCGACCCATATTCCGCCGGAAAGGCGTTGCTGGCATGGTCGCAGACGAGAACGAAATTTCCCTGTCCTCCGGGGTTCAGGATTTCGACGGCGGTCTCAGCGGCATTGTTTGTCATGAAGCGGTGCTATAACTTCCAAATGCTTTGACTTCCACCACAATCACCGGATCGCCCGCGAAGGGGAAGGGGCGGGCGATCCCGGCCTCGGCTCCGAGAAAGAGTAGCATGCAGCGCAAGAGAAGTACCCGTATCATCGCAACGCTCGGCCCCGCAAGCGCGAGCATCGACAGGATCCGCGCGCTGCACGAGGCGGGGGCGGACGTGTTCCGCCTCAACATGAGCCACGGCAGCCACGCGGCCGTCGCCGAGCTCCATCGCGCCATTCGCGAGGTGGAGAAGACGGCGCGCTGGCCCATCGGCGTGCTCGCCGACCTGCAGGGGCCGAAGCTGCGGATCGGGACCTTCGGCGACGGCGCCGTGATGCTTGCGGAGGGGCAGGCCTTCCGCCTCGATCTCGAAGCCGCGCCCGGGAACAAGTCCCGCGTCACCCTGCCGCATCCCGAAATCTTCCGCGCGCTGGAGCCGGGGACGAGCCTGCTGCTCGACGACGGCAAGATCCGGCTGAGGGTGGAGCGCTGCGGGTCCGACTTTGCCGAGACCACGGTGATGGTGGGCGGGCGGCTCTCGGACCGCAAGGGGGTCAACGTGCCGCAGGTGGTGGTGCCGCTCGCCGCGCTCACCCCCAAGGACCGGGCCGATCTTGAATTCGTCCTCGATCTCGGCGTCGACTGGATCGCCCTGTCCTTCGTGCAGCGGCCCGAGGACGTGCGCGAGGCGCGGGAGCTCGTGAAGGGCCGCGCCGCCATCATGGCCAAGATCGAGAAGCCCGCGGCGCTGGCCTCGCTCGACGAGATCATCGACCTTGCCGACGGCCTCATGGTGGCGCGCGGCGACCTTGGCGTCGAACTGCCGCTCGAGGAGGTGCCGGGGATCCAGAAGCGCATCGTGCGCCGGGCGCGCGCCGCCGGGAAGCCCGTGGTGGTTGCGACCCAGATGCTCGAATCCATGATCCAGGCGCCGGTCCCGACCCGGGCCGAGGTGTCGGATGTGGCGAACGCCGTGTTCGACGGGGCGGATGCGGTGATGCTGTCGGGCGAATCGGCCATGGGCGGCTATCCCATCGAGGCGGTGAGCGTCATGAGCCGGGTGGCCATGGCGGTGGAGGCGGATCCCATGTATCTCTCCGCCGCCCAGTCCGACCTCGCGGTGCCCGAGCCCACCACGGCCGACGCCATCAGCGCGGCGGCGCGGCAGGTGGCGGACACCATCTCGGCGGCGGCCATCGTGACCTATACGAGCTCGGGCTCCACCGCCTTGCGCGCGGCGCGGGAGCGGCCCAAGCGCCCGCTTCTGGTGCTGACGCCCAATCTCGGCACGGCGCGGCGGCTCTCCCTCGTCTGGGGGCTCCACTGCCATCACACCGAGGACGCCACGTCCTTCCAGGACATGGTGGACAAGGCCTGCCGCACGGCGGTGCTGACCGACCTCGTGGATGTGGGCGACCGGGTGGTGATCACCGCCGGCATGCCGTTCGGCACGCCCGGCAAGACCAACGTGCTGCGCATCGCGCGGGTGACCGCCAAGCACAAGCGGGGCTGACGCTCAAAGCCCGAAGGCGGCGAGGGCGGCCTTGAGGCTGGCGGGATCCGTGAAGCGGTGGGTGAGGAAGCCGCTTCGGGCCGCCGCCGCCACGTTGTCCGCCCGGTCGTCGATGAAGAGGGTTGCTGCGGGATCGACGCCGAAACGCTCGGCGGCAAGATGGAAGATGCGCGGGTCCGGCTTGGTGAGCCGGACTTCGCTTGAGACCAGCACGTCGCGGAACAGCGCCACGAAGGGGAAGCTTGCGCAGAAATCCGCGTATTTCTCGCCCGGGAAGTTGGTGAGGGCGTAAAGGGGGAGGCGCGCGGCAAGCTCCGCGAGGAGCTCCGGCATGCCGGGAATCGCCCCGCGGAACATGCGCGGCCAGCCGTGGTCATAGGCTTCGATAAGGGCCCGATGCTCGGGATGAAGGGCGATGGTTCCGGCGATCACCGCCGCGAAGCTTTCCCCCGCATCCAGCCGGTTGTGCCAGGCCGGCGTGCATATGGTGGCAAGGAAGCGTTCCATGGCCGCCGTATCGCCTTGAAAGAGCGGGGCATAGAGGTGGCGCGGGTTCCAGTCCACCAGCACGTTGCCCACATCGAAGATGATGGCGTCAAGCTTCATGGGTTCCCTGTCCGCGCCTGATTGCGCACAAGAAAAAACCGCGCTTTCTGCAAGCGCGGTTTCGGAATTTCGCGAAATATCGCGGGACGTGAGGCTGACGCCTCAGCCCTGGCGAACCTTGTAGCGACGGTTCGTCTTGTTGATGATATAGGTGCGCCCCTTGCGGCGAATGACGCGACAGTCCCGGTGACGGGTCTTCAGGGACTTGAGCGAATTCACGATCTTCATTGTTCTCACTCGTCTTGTGGCGGCCCTGGGCCGGATTTTCCGCGCCTCCGCCAAGGGCGAAGAAGCTCCTGAAATTCGCGCGGAACATAGCGGCAGCGCGGCGGGCTGTCAACGCCTGCCTTGCGGCTTTCCGATGGATCCTCCCGGCGAAACATTATCCATTCGTAAACTTCTAACCCATAAAATTAACGAACCGGAGGGAAGCAGCCATGAACGAGATCCTCGGCAGGACCATGATGACGCATAGCGCGGCGGGCGGACCAGGCCATATGGCGGCCGCGCCCGGCTTCATCGGCACCGTGATTCAGGTAACGGGCGCAGGCGTGGTCGCGCTTTGCGATCCCGAGCGCATGCACAAGCCGCTGCTCGACGCCGAGGCCGCCTTCATGCCGTCGGGGCAGATCGGCTCCATGGTCAAGATCGCGGTCCTCAACGGCTTCGTCTTCGCGACCGTGCGGCAGGTGCGGGCGACCGAGAATGCGGACGGCGCCACCGGGCGGCTCGTCGCCGTCGATCTCGATTTCATGGGCCATCAGCTGCGCGGGCCCGAGGGCTTGTCGGACTTCCGCCGCGGTGTGGCCGACTTCCCCATTCCCGGCCATCCGGTCCTCATGATCACGCGGCAGGAGATGGAAGCGATCTTCGCCGTGGAGGCTACGGGGCAGATCGCCATCGGCACGGTCTATCCCCATCACAAGATTCCGGCCGTGCTGCTGAGCGAGGGCCTCCTCGGCAAGCATTTCGCCATCCTCGGCAGCACCGGCACGGGCAAATCCTGCGCCGTGTCGCTCCTCCTCCACAGGCTCGTGGAGCGGCTGCCCTATGGTCACGTGATCCTGCTCGACCCCCATAACGAATACGGCGCCGCCTTCGGCGACCGGGCGGAGCAGTTCAGCACGGAAAATCTCGATCTCCCCTACTGGCTCATGAATTTCGAGGAGCATGTGGAGGTCTTCATCGGCCGTCATTCCCCGGACCGGGGGCTCGAGGTCGACATTCTCAAGCGCTGCCTGCTGCAGGCGCGATCCCGCGACGGCGGGCCGAAGGTCGCGGGGCGGATCACGGTGGACACGCCCGTTCCCTACAAGATGTCCGATCTCGTCCAGATCATCGACAACGAGATGGGCCGCCTCGACAAGCCGGAGAAGGTGATTCCCTATCTCCGCCTCAAGACCAAGATCGAGGAGCTGCGCAAGGACCCGCGCTACGGCTTCATGTTCTCGGGCCTCCTGCTGCAGGACAATCTGCCCGCCGTATTGTCCCGCCTTCTGCGCTATCCGGTGGACGGCAAGCCCATCTCGATCATCGACCTTTCGGGCGTTCCCGGCGACATCGTCGATGTGGTGGTCGGCATCCTCTGCCGGGTGATCTTCGATTTCGCTCTCTGGAGCCGCGGCGGCAACGCCCGGCCGATCCTTCTCGTCTGCGAGGAGGCGCATCGCTATGTGCCCGCGGACGACGCCCGCGCATCAAGCGCGGCGCGCAAGGGGATCGAGCGCATCGCCAAGGAAGGCCGGAAATACGGGCTCTCCCTCGGCCTCGTGTCCCAGCGCCCGGCCGATCTTTCGGAATCGGCCCTGTCTCAGTGCGGCACCATCCTCGCCATGCGCATGAACAACGAGCGCGACCAGAAATTCGTGTCCCATGTTCTTCCCGAGGGCGCGGACGCCTTCGTCGCCGCTCTGCCGTCCCTGCAGAACCGTGAGGTGATCGTGGTGGGCGAGGGGGTCAAGGCGCCAGTGCGCGCCCTGCTCGACGTGCTGCCCGAGGATCGCAGGCCGTCGAGCAGCGGCCCCGGCTTCGTCGCCAACTGGCGGGCCGATGCGGCCTCCCTCGATACCGTCCGCAAGGTAGTCCAGGCCTGGCGCGGGGCGTCCTTCTGATCTTCGCACCTCTTCCCACAGAGATAATTAGGTTTTTAAGTTTCGTTAAGACACCCGTGATATCGCTTCAATGACCCAATAGGGCATGAAGAAATAGAGAGGGTGGTGACAATGCTCGAGAAGGCTGGGGTAGCGAGAAAGGGGTGGAAGGATCTCCTCACCATTCGCAATTCCCTTTTCGCAATCGTCGGTTTGTTGATCGCGGCAGTGATCGGCTACAGTACCATGTCCGCACTGCGCGCGCTGGATGCGCGTTCCGCGGCGGAGCAGGCGCTGGATGATTCCCGCACCTCGCAGGCCTTCCTGTCCGCCGCCCGCTACTGGTCCATCGAGCGGGGCGTGCTGAACACCGCGCTCAACATGCCGGAAGCGGGCAACGCCCAGTTCCGCAGCCGCATCGACGAGGCCCGCGCCGCCGCCGACAAGGAGTTCGCCGCGGCCATGGACGGGCTGAAGCGGCGTCCGGATTTCGAGGGCCGCGCCGAGCTCATCAAGGCCATCGAGGAGCGCCACGCCGAATACAAGGCCCAGCAGGCGCTCGCCGACCGCGCCTTCGGCCAGGTGGCCGAGGAGCGCCAGGGCCGCGTGGACCGCAATTTCATGCGCGCCGTCACCGAACTCATCCAGGCGACCCAGCGCGCCCGGGTGGCCATGGAATTCGCGGCGATCGACAGCGACGTCGCCACCATGGCGTACCAGCAGCTCAACCAGAATCTCTGGGTCATGAGCGAGAACGCCGACCTCGAATGGGCCTCCATCGGCGCCACCATGGCGGCGGGCGAGACCCTGTCGGGCATCCGGCTGGAGCTTCTGTCCAACTATCGCGGCTCGCTCGAGACCGCCTGGGAGCGCGTCCAGAACATCGTGGCGTCCTCCCTCGTGTCGCCCGAACTGCGGCCCCTCATGGACGAGGTGCGCGAGCATTTCTTCGGCGAGTTCCAGGAAAGCCGCGAGGCGGTCTATGCGGCGGCCCAGATCGGCGAGCCCTATCCCTTCTCGGCCATCGAATGGATCGACCGCGCCAACAAGGCGACGGAATCGCTGGTGCAGCTCGCCGCCGCCGCGGCTGACCAGATGAACATCGCGGCCGAGCATAATTCCGCCGGCGCGCGCAACATCCTGATCTTCGAATCGATGATGCTGCTGGTGGCGGGCGTCATCGGCGTCGCCGCCTTCTGGTTCGTGGCCCAGCGCATCATCGCGCCGCTGCGTCGCCTCGGCGACGTGATGACCGAACTTGCCGCCGGCAATCTCACGGTCGAGGTGCGCGGCGCCGAGCGCAGCGACGAGGTGGGCGAAATGGCCCGCGCCGTCGAGGTCTTCAAGAACAACGCCGTGGAGCGTCAGCGCCTTGAGGCCGAGCAGAAGCGCGCCGAGGAAGAGCAGCGCCGCCGCGAGGAAGAGGAAGCCGAGCGCCGTCGCCGCGAGGAGGAGGAGCAGCGCCGCCGCGAGGAAGAGCGCGAGCAGCAGGAGCGCGAGCGCCGTCGCCAGGAAATGCTGGCCCTTGCGGACCAGTTCGAGCGTTCGGTGATGCAGCTCGTGGGCTCGGTCTCCGCCTCCGCCCATCAGATGGAAAAGGCCGCCCAGGGCATGGCCCAAATCGCCGACCAGACCACGCAGCAGTCGGCGACGGTTGCCCGCGCCTCGGAACAGGCGAGCGCCAACATCCAGATGGTGGCGAGCGCGGCCGAGGAGCTTTCGGCCTCGGTCAAGGAAATCAGCAACCAGGTCAGCCAGTCGACCGAATTCGCCCGCCATGCGGTGTCGGAAACCAGCCGCGCCACCGAGGAAATCAACGGCCTCGTGGCCGCCGCCCAGAAGATCGGCGACGTGGTGAACCTCATCAGCGACATTGCGAGCCAGACCAACCTCCTCGCCCTCAATGCCACCATCGAGGCGGCGCGCGCGGGTGAGGCGGGCAAGGGCTTCGCCGTCGTGGCCTCCGAAGTGAAGAACCTCGCGAGCCAGACCGCGACCGCGACCGAGGAAATCACGGCCCAGGTCGCCGGCATGCAGGCCGCGACCGAATCCGCGGTGAACGCCATCAATCTCATCGCCGACGTCATCAAGAAGATCGACGAGACGGCGGTGACCATCGCGGCGGCGGTGGAGCAGCAGGACGCCTCGACCCACGAGATCGCCCGCAACGTGGCCGAAGTCTCGTCCGGCACCCAGGACGTCACCTCGAACATCGGGGCGGTGAGCGAGGGGGCGGCCAATACCGGCCGCGCCGCCGACGAGGTGCTCACCACCGCCCAGGCGGTGTCGCGTCAGACCGAAACCCTGCGCGAGCAGGTGGATGCGTTCCTGAAGCAGATCCGCGCGGCGTAATCGCGCATGTGCCCCCGGGCAGCGCAATCGCCCGGGTTCATACGGCAACCGTCACTCACAGGATCGCCCGTGCCGTCCGCAACGGCACGGGCTTTTTCTTTGTCCCGGTACGCGTGGCCGATCAGCCGACGGTGAGAACGATCTTGCCCATATGTTCGCCGCTGCCGATGCGCGCGTGAGCGTCCGCTGCGCGGGCCAGGGGGAAGGTTGAATCGATCACCGGCCGGATCTTGCCCGCTTCCAGCAGCGGCCAGACCTTGGCGCGAAGGGCGCCGGCGATCGCGCTCTTGAAGGCGACGTCGCGCGCGCGCAGGGTGGATCCGGTGATGGTGAGCCTTTTGGTCATCACGGGCAGCAGATTGACCTCCACCTGCGGGCCCTTGAGGAAGGCGATCTGGACGAGGCGGCCTTCGACCGCAAGGCTCCGGATGTTGCGGTTCGTGTAGTCCCCGCCCACCATGTCGAGGATCACGTCGACGCCGCGGCCCCCCGTCTCCTCCTTGATGACCGCCGCGAAGTCCTCCGTCCGGTAGTTGATGGCGCGGTCGGCGCCGAGCTCCCGGGCGAGGGCGCATTTCTCGTCCGACCCGGCGGTGGCGAAGACCTTGGCCCCAAAGGCCTTGGTCATCATGATGGCCGTCGTCCCGATGCCCGAGGTTGCGCCATGGACGAGGAAGCTTTCGCCGGGCTTCAGTCCCGTCCGGTCGAAGACGTTGGACCAGACGGTGAAGAAGGTCTCGGGAAGCGCCGCCGCCTGGACCATGTCGAAGCCGCGGGGCAGCGGCAGGGCCTGTCCCGCGGGCGCGGTGCAATATTCCGCATAGCCGCCGCCCGCAACCAGCGCGCAGACGGCGTCGCCGATGCGGAATTCGGCGACACCCTCGCCGCAGGCGACCACATGACCCGCCACCTCGAGCCCGAGGATCTCGGATGCGCCGGGGGGCGGGGGGTAATGCCCCTCCCGCTGCACCACGTCGGGACGGTTGACCCCGGCCGCGGCGACCTTGATGAGCACTTCGCCCGCCCTGGGGCGCGGCGCCGGCACGGTTGCGGGGGTGAGCACTTCGGGCCCGCCGAAACCGGTGAGCGTGATGGCGGTCATGGTCTGCGGCAGGATCGACACGGCAAGCTCCGGATATGAGGGAATGGCAACTCTGACGCTGGATTGGCGGATACCGCCTCCCGCGGTAATCTTTTGCCTTCGCCGTTCGGGCGTCAAGAGCATGGAGGAGAAGATGGAGGAAGACGGCCTGCCGCTGCGGCGTTCGGCAGCGCTCGATGCGCTGGAGCGCGAGGAGCTCGATCCCCTGTCGCGGGAAGAGCTGGTGCGGCGCATCGAGCGCCTCGAAGCGGAGATCCGGCGCTGCCGCGCCGCGCTGGACGCCAAGGCCAGCATCCAGAATGCGGCGGCGGCGCTTTTCAAGCGCTGACGCATCCCGCGAGATCCCGACGAAAAAGGGCGGCGCCCGGGGGCGCCGCCCTTGTCTTGTCCGTGATGCGCCCGGGAGATCAGGTTCCCCGGGGCGCGGCCGCCGTCACGCCGCTTCGGATTTCACCGCCTCGTCGGCGTGGTTCTCCACCGCCTTGGCGCGCACCGTGCGCGTGATCGGGATGCGCTGGGGCTTCATGTGCTCGGGCACCTCGCGCCGCAGGTCGATGTTCAGCAAGCCGTTCTCGAAGCTCGCGCCAAGCACCTTGATGGTCTCGGCCAGCCGGAAGCGGCGCTCGAACGCCCGTCGCGCGATGCCGCGATAGAGATAGTTGCGGCGCTTCTCTTCCTCGTCGTCTCCGGCGCGACCCGAAATGGTCAGCATGCCGTCCTGGAGGGTGATCTCGAGATCGTCCTCGGTAAAGCCCGCAATCGCCATGGTGATGCGATAGGATTCGTCATCCACCTTCTCGATGTTGTAGGGCGGGTAGGACTGTTCCCCCTCGCCGCGGAGCGCCGCCTCGAACAGGCGATTGATCTGATCGAAACCGATCGTGGAACGCAGCAGGGGCGAGAAATCCATAGTGGTACGCATGGTTGCAAATCCTCCTTCAGCGATATCAACCGTTTAAGGTCCGCCGCAGACCGGCCGGACCCGCGTTTCGAGCCGGACCCGCAACGGCATCCGGCTCAATCCCGATTTAGGAATTGCCGAAGCGATTTCAAGCCTGTGCATCGAAATGCGACAAAGTTCCCGTCGCTGTCGAATTTTTTTACGGATTTCGCCCGCGTCCCGCGCCGCGTAGCCGTTCTGGTCCCATTTTCCGGGGTTTACGACGCTTTGGCACGAAGCTTGCCAAGGTAGGGGCAGTTCGCATTTACGTTTCGTTAACACTTGAGGGGGTTCGGATATGTCCTTCGCTTCGAAAATCGGCGCCCTGGCCGTTGGCGCGGCTCTCTTCGCCGCTCCGGCTCATGCAGGTCTCGTCACCATGACCATCGACTTCACCGGCAACGGTGGCCTGCAGGCGGGCAACTCCATGAACTTCACCCAGGACGGCGTCACCGTGACGGTCACTGCCAATGCCTGGGCCATGAACGACGAGTTCAACATCAATTCGCGCATCGGCCAGTATGCGGGCGGCCTCGGCGCCACCACCAGCTATTCCTACAACTATCTCGGCGTCGAATGCAACGGGTTCGTCTGCCTGCCCGCCATCAAGACGGCCCATGTGAACGACAGCGACCATCGCGTCGACGACGGTCATGAAACCCTGCTCCATGGCGTGCGCGAATATCTGACGCTGGACTTCAACGGCCTCGACGTCACCCTGCTCGGCGCCACCTTCGGCGAATGGGGCATCGGCGACGATGCGCTGGTGCGGATCGAAGCCACCAACGACATCATCTATGCGGGTGGCAAGCCCGTGCTGTCCGCGAACGACTTCTCCGACCATAGCGACAGCGTGTTCCAGTTCATCGCCTTCGGCGGCCTCCTCAGCAACGACTGGAAGCTGGCGAGCGTGACCTTCCAGTTCGAAGCGCCCGATAACGGCCCCGATCCGTCGCAGGTGCCCGTGCCGGCGAGCCTCTCGCTCCTCGGCGCCGGTCTCCTCGGCCTCGGCCTCGCCCGGCGGCGCAAGGCGGCCTGACGATATTCCTCCAAAACCCTTCGCCTATGGCGGTCCCTTCGGGGGCCGCCATTTCTTTTTGGGCCACATCCTTGTCCTCTCGGGCTCCCGCCGTGCTAGACTGGCCGTCGCGACCCCAATGGCGGATGGAGCGACCGTGACGGAATCATCGACGGAACGGACCCCGAAGGGTCCCCTGGACGGCCCCTTTCTCGACAAGTGCTACGAGGAGGCCATGGGCCTCATCCATGCCGCGTCCCGCTATCTCCAGGGGCCGGGCAAGAGCGAGCGGGCGGCGCTGCCCGATCCCCTGGGCGCCGTCTTCACGGGCGAATCCCTGCGCATGACCACGCGCCTCATGCAGGCGGTGGCCTGGCTCATGACCCAGCGCGCCGCGGCGGCGGGCGAAATCACTCTGGAAGAAGCTCTGGCGCCCGATCAGCGTCTCGGCGGGCGGGAAGTGTGCCTCGCGCCGCCCCTGCCGGGAAGCGAGGGCCTGCCGCCGACGCTTACGGAGATGATGGAGGAAAGCCGCCGCATCTACGACCGGATCGCGCGGCTGGAGGAGCAGTTGCTCGCACCCGAGGCCACGGAAAATCCCGTCCACCAGATGCTGAGCCGCCTCGACGAGGCATGACCGGGGAGGGGAGAGCCTCGGGCGCAAAAACGGAACCCCCGCCGGACATTGCGTCGGGCAGGGGTTCTGATGTGCGATGTCGCGGCCGCTGATGCGGCGCGAAACCTGTTACTTCTTCAGGCCGAAATTGGCGAAGCGCTTGTTGAACTGCGCCACGCGGCCGCCCGCGTCCACGATCCGCTGCGGACCGCCGGTCCAGGCGGGATGGGACTTGGAATCGATTTCAAGGTTCATGACGTCGCCCGGCTTCCCCCAGGTGGAGCGGGTTTCGTAAGTGGTGCCATCGGTCATCACCACCTTGATGAGGTGATAATCGGGATGAATGCCTTCTTTCATCGCTAATCTCCAGCGCGTTACCGGGCGCCTGTATAGCGAACTGCAGCGCCAAGCGCAAGGCCGTTGCCGCCCATTTCCCGAGACCGGGGACGATCGGACATTGTTGCCGCAGCAAGGGCTTGTTATACCTCTGCCAGGTTTAACGGGAGTAGAGCCGAAGGCGTGACGGACCACAGCGAACAGAACGAACGCGGCGTGCAGGCGGACCGGAAGCTGGTGCATCTCGGCGCCCTATGGACCTTCGTGCGGCCCTACAAGGGCACCATGATCGCGGCCTTCATCGCGCTCGTCTTCGCGGCGGGCGCCATGCTCGGGATCGGGCAGGCGATCCGGCGCCTCGTGGACCTCGGCTTCTCGCCGGAAAACGCCGCCTTCATCGACCAGTATTTCCTCGCCCTCATGGGCGTCGCCACGTTGCTCGCGGCGGCGACCTTCGCCCGCTTCTATCTCGTCTCCTGGCTCGGCGAGCGGGTGGTGGCGGATATCCGCAAGGCGGTCTACGGCCACCTGATCCGCATGAGCCCCGCCTTTTACGAGACCACCAAGACGGGCGAGATCGTGTCCCGCCTTACGACCGATACCTCGCTCATCCAGACGGTGGTCGGATCCTCCGCCTCGGTCGCGCTCCGCAACCTGCTCCTGCTCGTGGGCGGCATCGCCATGCTCGTCATCACGAGCCCCACGCTCACCGCCTTCGTGGTGGTGGGGGTGCCGCTGGTGATTGCGCCCATCGTCATCTTCGGCCGCAAGGTGCGGAAGCTTTCCCGGGCAAGCCAGGACAGCGTCGCGGAAGTGGGGGCGATCGCCAACGAGAAGCTCACGGCGATCCAGACCGTCCAGGCCTTCACCCAGGAGCAGCGCGAGGCCGCGACCTTCGGGAAACTCGCGGACGACGCCTTCCATGTGGCCGTGCGCCGCATCCGGGCGCGGGCGTGGCTTACCGCCATCGTCATCCTCATCGTCTTCGGCGCGGTGGATTTCGTGCTGTGGCGCGGGGCAAACGACGTCATCGCCGGCGAGACCACGAGCGGCGAGCTTGCAGCCTTCGTGTTCTACGCCATCGTGGTCGCGGGCGCCGTCGGGGCCTTGAGCGAGGTCTGGGGCGAGCTCCAGCGCGCGGCGGGCGCCGCGGGCCGCATCGCCGAACTGCTCGCGACCCCGCCCATGATCGCCGTGCCCGCCAATCCGCGACCGCTCGCCCATCCGGTTTCGGGCGATCTCGTCTTCGACCATGTGACCTTCCATTATCCCACGCGGCCCGATGGTCCGGCGCTCGAGGATTTCACCCTTCTTGTGCGGCCGGGTGAGACGGTGGCGCTCGTCGGCCCCTCGGGGGCGGGCAAGTCCACGGTGTTCCAGGTGCTCCTGCGCTACTACGACATCCAGCGCGGCGACATCCGGCTCGACGGCGTCTCCATCCGCGATCTCGATCCCGTGGAGCTCCGCCGCCAGATCGCCATCGTGCCCCAGGACACGGTGGTGTTCGGGGCCTCCGCCCTCGACAACATCCGCTACGGCCGCATGGAGGCGACGGACGACGAGATCTGGGCCGCCGCCCGCGCCGCCGCGGCGGAGGATTTCATCCGCGCCCTGCCCGAAGGGGGCGACACCTTCCTTGGCGAGCGGGGGGCGCGGCTTTCGGGCGGGCAGCGGCAGCGCATCGCCATCGCCCGTGCGATCCTGAAAAACGCGCCGGTCCTTCTCCTCGACGAAGCGACGAGCGCGTTGGATACCGAAAGCGAAGGCCTGGTGCAGGAAGCGCTCGAGCGACTCATGCAGGGGCGGACCACCATCGTCATCGCCCATCGCCTTGCGACCGTGCTCAAGGCCGACCGCATCGTGGTCATGGACCAGGGGCGGATCGTCGCCGAGGGCAGCCACAGCAGCCTGCTGGCTCAGGGCGGACTCTACGCCCGTCTCGCGGAGCGGCAGTTCGGCGGCAGGGTGGATGCGCGGCCGGTCACGTCGATGTGATCTGTGAAAGGCCGATTTTCACGACTTTTTGGCGGGAATTCCGGAAGCTTTGCTGGAAGAATCCTGTCTTTTGTGTTAGACCATTCGGCGGAGGACAGGGCCATGGAAAAGCTGTCGACGGAACGGATGATCCTGCCCGGCCTGGTGCTGGGCTTCTTGTGCGGCTTCGCCGGTTTCACGGCGGGAAGCTTTCTGGGCTCGGACGATGAGCCGGGACGGCGCTACGGACCCGCCGCCGCCCATGCCGGAGAGATGCGGCACATGGTCCACAGGACCGGCCACGGGACGGGCATGGCCGCCGTGGAAATCCCCGGCTTCGAAATCCCCGAAATCCGCATTCCGGCCATAGAGATCCCGGGCTTCCGGATCGACGCCATCCATATTCCGGGCTTCACCGTCCCGGGCGGGGAGGTGGCGCCGGTCCATGTCCCGGCGGTGGACGTGCCCGGAGTGGTCGTTCCCGAAGTGGTGGTGCCCGCCGTGCGGGTTCCCGGCATGCGCGTCGCGGAGGTGCCCGATCGCCGTGATCCGACGCTTGAACATACCCGAAGCCACGGTCATGGCTGGGGCATGCCCGGGGATCACGAATTCAAGGGCGCCGACGGAGCCGACAAGCCTGCGGCGAAGGATCCGGCGACAGCCGCGCCGGAACAGCAATCCCCCGATCGGCAGGCCACCGAAAAGCCGCGGAAGCGCGAACGCTCCATCTATGGCGTGAAGCTCATCAGCCTCTGATTTTCCCCAAATTTGCGCCGGGGCCTTCCCGTGAAGGGTGAAGGCCCCTAGCGCTGCGTCAGGCGCAGCTCGATGCGGCGGTTGCGCTTGAACGCTTCCTCGTTGCGCGCGGGATCGATGGGCTGATAGGGGCCATAGCCCACGGCGGCGAGCCGTTCGGGCGGAATGCCCTGGCTTTGCAGGAAATAGACGACGGAGAGCGCCCGCGCCTGGCTCAGCTCCCAGTTGGAGGGGAAGCGGTCGCTGCGGATCGGCACCACGTCCGTATGCCCCTCGACCTGCAGCACCCAATGGATGTCGTCGGGGATCTTCGCCGCCACTTCCTTGAGCGCCTTCGCAAGCTCCGCAAGCTGCGCCCGGCCGTCCGCGCCCAGGCTGTCGGAGCCGCTCGCGAACAGCACTTCCGACTGGAAGACGAAGCGGTCGCCGACGATGCGCACGTCCTTGCGATCGCCGAGAAGGTCGCGCAGCCGCCCGAAGAATTCCGACCGGTATTTGGCCAGTTCCTCGACCTTTGACGCGAGCGCGGCATTGAGCCGCTTGCTGAGATTGACGATCTGGGCCTGCTGTTCCTTGTCCTTGGCTTCCGACGCTTCGAGCGCCTTCTGGAGGGAGGCGAGCTGCTGGCGGAGCGCGAGGAGCTGCTGGTTCAGAAGCTCCACCTCGGCTTGCGCCGCGAGGGCCTTCTCCCGCTCGGCGGCGAGCGCCTCCTGCGATTCCGCATAGCGTTCGCGGAGCGCCGTCTCCCGTTCCCGGTCGGCGTCGCTGTCACCGGCGGCGGCCAGTTCGTGCTCAAGCTCCCGCACCCGGCGATTGAGGTCGTCGCGGGCGAGCTCCGCGCTCTGGAGCGAGGCGGAAAGCCGGGCGATGCTGTCGCGCAGCTCCTTGTTGGCGTCGCGCTCGAGGGCGAGAAGGTCCGCAAGCTCGGCAAGCTCCGCCCGCAGCTTGCCCAGGGCCTCGTCGCGGCCCGACAGGGCCTGGCTCAGGAAGAACTGGGCAAGGGCGAAGAAGGTCAGAAGGAAGATGACGACGAGCAGCAGGGTGCCGAGGGCATCCACGAAGCCCGGCCAGATATCGACCGCGAAGCGGGAGCGGCTGCGGCGGCGGGCGGGGGCGCTCATGCCCGGTCGTCACCGCCGCGCGTGGGCGCCGAAAGCGGCCGCCGCGGGGGTTCTGCCTGAGAGGGGGAGCCGGCGGCGCCGCGGGCGTCGCCCAGACGGCTCACCGCATTGTCCACGGCGGCGCCGATGGTGCGGGCGAGCAGCTTGATCTCGCCGCGGATGTCGCTGACGAACTGGTCGCGGCCGCGCTCCGCATCCTCCACCAGATGCTTCACATGCTGGTCGAGATTGCGCAGATGAATGCGCGTCGCGTCGTCCATCCCGGCGGGCGTGCGGGCGGCCTCCAGGGTTTCCGCAAGGCGGGCGAGCACGGCGCGGGTCTCGTTCTGCGCCTCCACCAGCCGCACCAGAAGCTGCTGCTCCGCCTGGCGCTGCTCGGCGATGGTCTCGAGCCGGTCGGCGAGATTGCGGATCGCCGCATTGACACCGCTCCGCTCCTCCTCGGCGCGGCCGATGGTGCGCTGCAGGCGGTCGAGGCTTTCCGCCGTCTGTTCCAGCAGGGCGGCCACATAGGACGGCACCGGCTGCTCGCCCTCGGCGACGGGCAGGCTGCCGCCGCGGCCGAGCTTGGTGACGCTCGAGAGCCAGTCCTCGAGATCGTTGTAGAAGCGGTTCTGGGCCTGCCCCGCCTGAAGGTCGACGAAGCCGAGGATCAATGACCCGGCAAGACCGAAGAGGGACGAGCTGAAGGCGGTGCCCATGCCCGCAAGCGGCGCTTCGAGCCCTTCCTTGAGGGCGTCGAACACCAGGGCGAGGTCCGTCGAGGTGATGGAAAGGTTGCGGATGGTCGCGCCGATGGAGCCGATGGTTTGCACCAGCCCCCAGAAGGTGCCGAGCAGGCCGAGGAAGATGAGCAGCCCGATGAGATAGCGGGAGATCTCCCGGCTTTCGTCGATCCGCGCCGCGATGCCGTCAAGGAGCGTGCGGGTGGAGAGCGCGGAGAGGGATACGATCCGCTCTTCCCCCAGCATGGCGGCCATGGGGGCGAGAAGGCGGGGCGTTGCGGTGACGCCGGTCAGCGAGTCGCTGCGGCGGAATTCCTCGATCCAGGTCACTTCCTCCCGGAGGGACGCCACCTGCCGCACCACATAGACGATGCCGATGACGAGGGTGCCGAGGATCAGGCCGTTGAGCGCCGGATTGGCCATGAAGGCGTCGCGGATCCGCGGCAGAAGGGCGAGCGCCACAAGGGCCACGATGCCGAGGAAGGCGATGATCCGCGTGAGATACTGCTGCGGGCGCGTCATATCCAAAACTCCAGGGACTTCACCGCGGCTCAGGGCACCCCGGCGGCAATTGCATGGAAAGGTTAGCCATTTCGGGGGCCGAGCGCAATTCGCCTCGGGACGCGGGGGAGGGGAGGCTCAGGCCGGCCCGCCACCCTTCAGCTTGAAAGCGCGACCACGTCCACCCGTTCCGGCGCGCCGCCGTCGGACGCGGGGCCGAGGGCGCGAAGCGTGATGTCGTCGGGATTGACGCCCTGTTCCACAAGGATGTCGCGCACCACGATCGCCCGCTTGAAGGCGGTGCGGATCGCCTCATGGAGCGAATAGGTCATGAGGTCGTTGCCCGGATTGTTGCCGGACGCGCGAAGGGCCGGGGTGACGGTGCCCGAATAGCTCAGGATCTCCACCTTGGTGCCGGGGGCAAGAAAGCTTTCCGTCCAGTCGATGAGCGTTTCCTGGGCCGAGGGGGAGATCACGAGGCTTCCGCGGGCGTAGAGGATCTGCAGCCGCTCGCCCCGGGTCGGGGCCTCGTCCTCGATCGCCGGATCCATGGGAGTGAAAAGGGTCGGGTCCTCGAGGACATCCCGGGTCGGGTTGAGGCGGGCGGCGATCTCGGCCGCGGTGCGCGCGCCCGCGAGTTCTTCGACCGCCTTCATGTTGATGACGATGTCGCCATCCTCCATCACCGTCCCGGCCGCGGCCGATTGCGCGGCGGCGAGGCCGGGAAGGAGGGCGATGGCGATGGCGAGCGAGATCGACTTCATCTGAGCGGTGATCGTGATCCTGGGATCCGCGGGCAAGCGGCGTTGTCTTGCAGCCGCTTCGCCCATTGCTTTTCGCCCGATTTATAACCGCTCGGACGCGGGACGTCTATGCGCGGGCGGCCTTGCGGCCCTCGCGAATGAGCCGCGTCATGGGGCCGTGGACGAAGCCGTTGGAGGCAAGGACCTGACCCGTCTTCAGCATTTCGCCGCGACCGGTGAACTCGGTGATCATGCCGCCCGCTTCCTGGACGAGGATGACCCCGGCCGCGATGTCCCAGGGCGAGAGTCCGGATTCCCAGAAGGCGTCGTAACGGCCCGCCGCCACATAGGCGAGGTCGAGGGTCGCGGCGCCGAAGCGGCGCACGCCCGCGACCTGGGGCATGATGGCCGCAAGCTCCGCGCTGAAGAAGCCGTCGCCCTCGCGCCCCTGATGGGGGATGCCGGTGGCGACGAGGCAAAGATTGAGATCGCGGCGGCCCGAGACGCGAAGGCGCTGGCTGTTGAGATAGGCGCCGCGCCCGCGCTCGGCCCAGAACATCTCGTCGGTAAGCGGCTGATAGACGACGCCCGCGACGATCTGGCCGTTCTCCTCGAGGGCGATGGAGATCGCGAAATGGGGCACGCCATGGAGGAAGTTGGTGGTGCCGTCGAGGGGATCGACGATCCAGCGCCGGCTTTCGTCGGCGCCGCGGATCTCGCCCTTTTCTTCCAGAAGGAAGCCGAAGTCCGGCCGCGCCTTCTGCAGCTCGCGCAGGATGATGCGCTCGGACTTGGTGTCGGCGACCGAGACGAAATCGCCCGGTCCCTTCCGCGACACCTGCAGCTGCTCGACCTCGCCGAAGTCGCGCACCAGGGCGCGGCCCGCCTTCATGGCGGCGCCGGTCATCACGTTAATGGTGGCGGATTGCAAGGCCATGGGATGTTATCAAGCCTCCGCGCGCTTGACGTAGCTGCCGTCTTCGGTCGCAACCACCACGCGGTCGCCCACATTGATGAAGGGCGGGACCATGACGCGCACATTGTTGGTGGCGATCGCCGGCTTGTAGGAGGAGGTGGCCGTCTGGCCCTTCAAGGCCGGCTCCGTCTCGAGGATCTCCACCGTCACCTGCTCGGGCAGGTTCACGGCCAGCGGCTCGCCCTCGTAGGATTCAACGACAACCATCATGCCGTCCTGCAGGAAGGCCGCCTGGTCGCCCAGGAGCTCGCCGTCGATCTCGATCTGCTCGAAGGTTTCCTGGTCCATGAAGGTGTACTTGCCGTCGGACTCGAAGAGGAACTGGTAGTCCTTCTGGTCGAGGCGGACGCGCTCGACGGATTCCGACGAACGGAAGCGCTCGTTGAGCTTGCGGCCGTCGCGGATGTTCTTGAGTTCCACCTGCAGATAGGCGCCGCCCTTGCCGGGCTGGGTATGCTGGATGCGCACCGCGACCCACAGGCCGCCCTGATGCTCGATCACGTTGCCGGGACGGATAGCATTGCCGTTGATTTTCATGGATTTTGATCGCTGGTTTGGAAATGGAATGATTGCGGCGGAAGCTAACAGCTTGCCGCCGCCATTTCAATGGGAAGTCTGAGGCCGGAACCGGTGATCAGCCGCGCTCGGCAGCCTCGTCCAGCAGATTGTTGAAGGCGCGGACCGCCGCCGCAGGGCCCTGCGGGTGGTTCCACACCCCGGCGCTCACCGCCAGGAAGTCGGCCCCGGCGTCAACGAGGGGGCGGGCATTGTCCACGGTGATGCCGCCGATGGCGACGCAGGGGATCTCGAACAGTTCGGACCACCAGCTGAGGATTTCCGGCTCGGCGGTGAATTTCACGTCCTTGGTGGCGGTGGGGTAGAAGGACCCGAAGGCGACGTAATCGGCGCCCTGTTCGCCGGCAACCATGGCGAGATGGCGGGAATTGTGGCAGGTGACGCCGACGATCCCGTCACGGCCGAGCAGGCGGCGGGCCTCCTGATAGCTCGCATCCTCCTGACCGACATGGACGCCGTCGGCGCCGACCGCCTTGGCGAGATCGGGCCGGTCGTTGACGATGAAGGCGACGTCGAAATCATGGGCGATCGGCATCAGGATCTCCGCCGCCCGGATGATCTCGTCGTCGCTCACATCCTTGAGCCGCAGCTGGAGCGAGGCGACGTCGCCCGCGCCCAACGCCTCTTCGAGCCGGGGAGCGAACTCCCCGGCGTCGAACGCGGGCGGCGTGATGAGATAGAGCCGCGCCCTATGGTCGAGAGCGGACAGGCCCTTACTCCTTGCCCTGATAGATGCGGATGATGCGGTTCAGCATCGCCAGCGCCTCTTCGCGCGGACGCTGGAAGGTGTTGCGGCCGATGATGGAGCCGTTGCCGCCGCCGTCGCGGATGGCGCGGGCGTCGTCATAGACGGCGTCCGCACCCTTGGTGGCGCCGCCCGAGAACACCACCAGGCGCTTGCCGTTGAAGGCGGCCTGCATCACATGGGCGACGCGCTTGGCCTGGGTGGAGATGTCCACCTTTTCCTTCTCGTAGACCTTCTTGGCTTCGGGCTGCTCGAGATGGTCGGTCGGCAGCTTCACCTTGATGATGTGGGCGCCGAGGAGGGCCGCCATATGGGCCGCATAGGCGCAGACGTCCATGGCCGTCTCGCCGTCCTTGGAGAGGTCGCCGCCGCGCGGATAGGACCACAGGACGACCGCAAGGCCCACGGCCTTGGCTTCTTCCGCCAGTTCGCGGAATTCTTCCATCATGTTGTAGCAGTCGTCCGAGCCCGGATAGATGGTGAAGCCGATGGCCGAGCAGCCGAGGCGCAGGGCGTCGGCGACGGAGCCGGTGATCGCCTGGTCCTTGATCCGCGACCAGGAATTGGCCGAGTTGATCTTGAGGATGAGCGGGATCTGGCCGGCGACGCGGTCGGCCACCGCCTCGATCATGCCGAGCGGGGTCGCATAGGCGTTGAGGCCCGCTTCAATGGCGAGGGACGGATGATACCACGGATCATAGGCCGCGGGATTCGGCGCGAAGGAACGGGCCGGTCCGTGCTCGAAACCCTGGTCCACGGGCAGGATGACCATCTTGCCCGTGCCGGCGAGCTTGCCGGTCATGAGGATGCGGGCGAGATTGGCCTTGGTACCGGGGTTGTCCCCCTCGTACCAGCTGAGAATTTCGCTCACTTTGCGGCTGATCTTCATCTCTTGTCTGTCCCTCACTGTGGAGATTGCGCGGAGTTTGGAGTTGTTTAGCCCATGGGCCGATTTTAGGCAACCGGGACCGGGGCAAAGCGGGCCCGGTCAGGACGGCGGAAATTCGGACGGTTCGTGGATCCGGGCGCCGATGCTTGCGGCGGCGCTCGCCACCTGATCGGCGGCGGGCCCCGTGAGCATCACATGCCGCCAGCCGGAGCGGAGCGCGAGGAGGGCAAGACCCGGATCGTCGTCGCAATCGATGACGACGAGGGTGTCGGCGCGCGTCGCCGCCTGTTCCGTCATCGCCTTGAGGAAAAGGGGGCCTGCCGCCGCGGCGGCGCCGGGCGCCGTCAGAAGCACGAGCGGGCCGGAACCGGCCCGCTGTACTGCCCGGGCGACGTCGCCCGCAGTGCGGACGATCACCGCCGGGCGCGGCATGTCACTGTTCCAGGGCGGCGACGCCGGGGAGGACCTTGCCTTCCATCCATTCGAGGAAGGCGCCGCCCGCCGTCGAGACATGGGTGAAGGCGTCGGCGACCCCCGCATGATGGAGCGCCGAGACGGTGTCGCCCCCGCCGGCGACGGTCACGAGCTTGCCCGCGCGGGTGAGTTCCGCGGCGGTCTTCGCAAGAGCGACGGTGCCGCGATCGAAGGGTGCGATCTCGAACGCGCCGAGGGGGCCGTTCCAGATCACCGTGCGCACGGTGCCGAGAAGATCCTGCAGGCTGCGGACGGCGTCCGGCCCCACGTCGAGGATCATGTCGTCCGCCGCAACCTCGCTGACGGAGACCGCGCGGTCGGCGGCGCCCGCCTTGAATTCCTTGGCGACCACCACGTCCTTCGGCAGATGGATCTCGCAGCCCGCGGCCTTGGCACGGTTCAGAATGTCGCGGGCGGTATCCGCAAGGTCATGCTCGCAAAGGGACTTGCCGACGGCGATCCCTTGCGCCGCAAGGAAGGTGTTGGCCATGCCGCCGCCGATAATGAGATGGTCCACCTTGGCGACGAGATTGGTCAGGACGTCGAGCTTGGTCGAAACCTTGGCGCCGCCCACGACCGCCGCGACCGGCCGCTCGGGCTGGCCGAGGGCGCGGGTCAGCGCCTTGAGCTCGCTTTCCATGGAACGCCCGGCCGCCGCGGGCAGGTGATGGGCGAGCCCCTCGGTCGAGGCATGGGCGCGATGGGCCGCCGAGAAGGCGTCGTTCACATAGATGTCGCCGAGCCTCGCAAGGGCCGCGACGAAGGCGGGATCGTTCTTTTCTTCCCCCGCATGGAAGCGGAGATTTTCAAGAAGCAGCACGTCGCCGTCCTTGAGGCTGGCGACGGCCTGTTCCGCTTCCCCGCCGATGCAGTCGTCGACAAAGGCCACCGGGCAGCCGATGGCGTCGCTCAGGGGAGCGGTGAGGGGCTTCAGGGACATCTCGGGGACGACCTTGCCCTTGGGGCGGTCGAAATGGGACATCACCACTACCCGGGCGCCCCGCGCGCGGAGCGCCTCGATGGTCGGCACGACGGCGCGGATGCGGGTGTCGTCCGCGACCTTGCCGTCCTGCATGGGGACGTTGAGGTCGGCGCGCACCAGGACGCGCCGGCCCTTCACCTCGAGATCGTCGATTCCCTTGAACCGCATCGCCGCAGCCCCTTCCTGACCTTGCCTCAGCGGGCGTTGGCCATGGCAACCGCAGTGTCGGACATGCGGTTGGAGAAGCCCCACTCGGTGTCGTACCAGCTGAGGACGCGCACCAGGGTGCCGTCGATCACCTGGGTCTGGGTGAGGTCGAAGGTGGAGCTCGCCGGGTTGTGGTTGAAGTCGATGGAGACGAGCTCCGCCGAGTTCACCGCCAGCACGCCCTTGAGCTTGCCGTTGGCCGCTTCCTGGATGGCCGCGTTGATCTCTTCCTTGGTGGTCGAGCGCTTGGCCACGAACTTGAGGTCGATCACCGACACGTTCGGGGTCGGCACGCGGATCGAGGTGCCATCGAGCTTGCCCTTCAGCTCGGGCAGCACGAGGCCGACGGCGCGGGCGGCGCCGGTCGAGGTCGGGATCATGGACATGCCGCAGGCGCGGGCGCGGCGCAGGTCCTTGTGCAGGGTATCCAGCACCACCTGGTCGCCCGTATAGGCATGGATCGTCGTCATGAAGCCCTTTTCGATGCCGACCGCCTCATTGAGCACCATGGCGACGGGGGCCAGGCAGTTGGTGGTGCAGGAGGCGTTGGAGACGACCGTGTGGCCCGCTTCCAGCTTGTCGTGGTTGACGCCATAGACCACGGTGAGGTCGGCGTTGTCGGCGGGGGCCGAGATCAGCACCTTCTTGGCGCCGGCATTGAGATGGGCGCTCGCCTTTTCCTTGCTGGTGAAGATGCCGGTGCATTCATAGACGATATCCACGCCCAGCTCGCCCCAGGGGAGATTGGCCGGATCGCGCTCCGCGGTGACGCGGATCTTGCGGTTGTTGACGATGAGCTGATCGCCGCTCACGCCCACCTCGCCGGGGAAACGGCCATGGACGCTGTCATACTGCAGGAGATGGGCATTGGTCTCGGGCTTGCCGAGATCGTTGATCGCCACGACTTCCACGTCCTTGCGGCCGCTTTCCTCGATGGCCCTGAGCGTGTTGCGCCCGATCCGCCCGAATCCATTGATAGCAACGCGAAGCGCCATGTTCTTGCTCCTTTCCCAGTGTCACCCCGTGGCGAGATATACTTGCCAGCCAGAATACTTCCCAGAATGCCGTGACGGCGCGGGTACGAGTCGCGCCGTTCGGCGACTGTTTAGACGCGTTTGACGATTGCGTCCACTATGGTCTCAGGCGTCAGACCAAAGTGGCGATAGAGGTCCTGATAGGGGGCCGACGCGCCGAAGCGGTCGATGCCGCACATCAGGCCGTCTTCGCCCACATACCGCTCCCAGCCGAAGGTCGAAGCCGCCTCGATGGAGACGCGGAGCGTGCCGACGCCCAGGGTCTTCCTGCGGTATTCGGCCGTCTGCCGGTCGAACAGCTCGAAGGACGGGATCGAGACCACGCGGGCCGGAATCCCTTGCTCCTCCAGAAGCGCCCGCGCCTTGACCGCGATCTCCACTTCGGAGCCCGTGGCGAGGAGTGAGACCTTGGCCTCGCCGTTCGCCGGCATGAGCTCGTAGCCGCCGCGGGCCGACAGGTTCTCGTCCGTATGCGCCGTGCGCAGGATCGGGAGATTCTGCCGGGTGAGGGCGAGAATCGAGGGCGTGTCCTTGGCGCGGAGCGCCAGCTCCCAGCATTCCGCCGTCTCCACCGCATCCGCCGGGCGGAAGACGAGGAGATTGGGCATGGCGCGGAGGCTCGCCAGATGCTCGATGGGCTGGTGGGTCGGACCGTCCTCGCCGAGGCCGATCGAGTCGTGGGTCATCACATAGATCACCCGCTGCCGCATCAGGGCCGACAGGCGGATCGCCGCCCGGGCATAGTCCGCGAACACCAGGAAGGTGCCGCCATAGGGAATGACCCCGCCATGGAGCGCGAGGCCGTTCATGGCCGCCGCCATGCCGAATTCGCGCACGCCATAATAGATGTAGCGGCCGCTGAAATCGTCGCGGCTCATGGGCGCCTGGCCCTTGGTCTTGGTGTTGTTGGAGCCCGTAAGGTCGGCGGAGCCGCCGACGGTGATGGGCACCACGCGGTTGATGACCTCGAGGGTGTTCTCGGACGCCTTGCGGGTGGCCACGGCCTTGGCCTGCGCCGACACTTCCGCCTTGAGCTTGTTGATCTCGGCCGAAAGCTCCTCAGGCAGCGCGCCCGCGATGGCGTCGGCGAAAGCCTTCTGCACGTCGCGCGGGGCGGCGTTCAGCCGTTCTTCCCAGGCGAGGCGATCGGCGGCGCCGCGGCGGCCCGCATCCCGCCAGGCGGCGAGCACGTCGTCCGGAATCTCGAACGGGGCATGGGGCCAGTCGAGCGCGGCGCGGGCCGCGGCGATCTCGTCGGCGCCCAGGGGCGCGCCGTGGGCGGCGGAGGTTCCGGCCTTGGTCGGCGCGCCATAGGCGATGACCGTGCGGCAGGCGATGAGCGACGGGCGCGGATCGGCCCTGGCGGCCTCGATCGCCGCCGCGACCGCTTCCATGTCATGGCCGTCGCAGGACACCACATGCCAGCCCGCGGCCTCGAACCGCTTCTTCTGGTCGTCGGAGACCGCAAGGCTCGTCGGGCCGTCGATCGAGATCTCGTTGTCGTCCCAGAGGACGATCAGGCGGCCGAGACGGAGGTGACCCGCAAGCGAGATCGCCTCATGGCTCACCCCTTCCATCAGGCAGCCGTCGCCCGCAATCACATAGGTGTAGTGATCCACGAGGTCCGCGCCAAAGCGGGCGGCGAGATGCCGTTCGGCAATGGCCATGCCGACCGAGGTCGCAAGACCCTGGCCGAGGGGGCCCGTCGTGGTCTCGACCCCGGGGAGCTCGAAATTCTCGGGATGCCCGGCGCAGGGGCTATGCAGCTGACGGAAGTTCCTGATGTCCTCCAGCGTCGGGCGCTCGTAGCCCGTGAGATGGAGGAGGGCATAGATCAGCATCGAGCCGTGACCGGCGGACAGCACGAAGCGGTCGCGATCGGCCCAGTCGGGCTTTGCGGGATCGAACTTCAAGTAGCGGGTGAAAAGGACGGTGGCCACGTCCGCCATGCCCATGGGCATGCCGGGATGTCCGGATTTGGCGGCTTCCACCGCATCCATGGCGAGGGCGCGAATGGCGTTCGCCATGCGTTTGCTGCTTGTGATTTGGCTCTGCTGATCCATAATGTTTCGCACAATTCGTGGGGTAGATCGGTGGGACCTCGGGCCCCACAAATTGCGCGTCACAATGACCATTGGCGGGTGCCGCGTCAACCGGCTTGTTGCCGGCCGCAACCGGCGCGCGCCGCGCATTTCAGAAAAACAATTAATTCTGGTCCCCAATGTGCAGAAAAATTTGTCTTTTTTCTTTTCTGCCTTGCAATGGGCGGGGGTTGGCATGACGGCCTCTCCCGGGATATAACTCGCTGACATGGTTCTTGAGGACAGGATCGACGCATGGAAAAGGCAGCGCCCGGACATCCTGGTTCGGGAGTGACGGACGAGTCGGTCGAGGCGGCGCTCGCCCGCATGGAGCAGGCGGTCGCGCGTCTGGCGGACATCGCGGCGGCCCGGGCGGAGGAGAATCGCCGCCTGCGCGCGGAATGCGAGGCCCTGCGGGCGCGCCAGGCGGCGCTCGAGGCGCGGCAGCGGGAAGCGCGGGCGCGGCTCGAGGCGGTGATCGCCGAGCTTCAGGATCTTCTTGAGGATGCGGGCGAGGACGAGGGCGAGGACGCCGACCTGGCCATGGCCGGGGAACAGGCGGGCGACGGAGGCGCGGGATGGGACAGGTAACCGTAAGGATCAACGACCAGCCCTACCAGCTCGCCTGCCGGGACGGCGAGGAGCCGCAGATCGAGGCGCTGGCCCGCTATGTGGACTCGAAGGTGCGCAGCCTCGCGGGCTCCGTTGGCAATGTGGGCGATGCGCGCCTTCTCATGATGGCCGCGCTCATCATCACGGACGAGCTGATGGAGGCGCGGCAGGCGGCGGAGGGCCGCCGCGCCGAGGCGATCACCGAGCGCATCAATCAGGCGGCGGACTCCATCGAGGATATTGCGGCGCGCCTGGCAAGCGCCTAGATATAGGACCGACGGGTTCTGCCCGGTGCGCGAGCAAGATCAATCCCTGGGGCGATACTCATCCCTTAGGGAGCTGTCACTGCCCGGGATCCTGGTCCGGGGCACACGGCGCCCACCTGGCAATATGGCGCCAGAGGATGATGAAAGTCTCGACGGCCAGGGCGGTCCCGTCACCTGTCGTTTCCGCCCCCCGCCCCAGTGATCGCCGGACGCCGCAGGACGATCGCACAAGATGGAGGGGACGCTGAACACCGATCTCAAACCGCCGCTCCGCGCCGAGGCGCGGGAACGCCGCCGCGCCCTGTCGGAAGACCGGATCTTCGCCCGTCAGGCCGCGCTCGCCGCCGCCGGCCATGTCTGCGCCGCCATCGCCGAACTGCCGGTCCCTGAAGACGCCGTGATCGGCGTCTACTGGTCGCATGGCGACGAGATGGACACGGCCCCGCTGATGGCCCGCCTCGTGCAGCGCGGGCATGGGGTGGCGCTGCCCGTGGTGGCGGCCCCCGGCGCTCCCCTCGTCTTCAAGACCTGGACGCCCGAGACGCGAATGGATTCCGGCGCCTACGGCATACCGGCTCCTGCGGGGGACGCGCCGGTCGTCACCCCCGCCGTGTTCGTGCGCGCCGAATCGCCCGCCGAGTTCACGCACTGGACGTCGCAG
>CAZDSS010000017.1:0-611 GCA_964508185.1 uncultured Sphingomonadales bacterium | reverse complement strand
CGTGGTGCCGCTTCTCGCGTTCGACGCCGCGGGCGCGCGGCTCGGCTATGGCGGCGGCTATTACGACCGGACGCTCCGCGCGCTGCGGGCGTCGAACCGGGTTTACGCCATCGGCCTCGGCTTCGCGGGGCAGGAGCTTGAGCAAATTCCGACCCATGACGGCGACGAGCCGCTGGATGCCATCGTGACCGAACAGGGGATCCGCTGGATCGCCCAGGAGAGTGCTGCGTGAGAGTTCTGTTTCTCGGCGACATCGTCGGCCGTTCGGGCCGCACCGCCGTCCTGTCCCATCTGCCCGAGCTCAAGGAGAAGCTCTCCCTCGATTTCATCGTCGCCAATGCGGAGAACGCGGCGGGCGGCTTCGGCCTCACCGAGCAGATCTGCAACGAGCTGTTCGACGCCGGGGTCCATGTGATCACCTCCGGCAACCATGTCTGGGACCAGAAGGAGACGCCGTCCTACATCTCGCGCGAGCCCCGCGTGCTGCGCCCGGCCAATTTCCCGGCGGGGACGCCCGGGCGCGGCGTCGCCGTGCATCAGGACGGGCGCGGGCGGACGGCGGTCGTCATCAATGTCATGGGGCGGATCTTCATGGATCCGCTGGACGATCC
>CAZDSS010000016.1:0-34766 GCA_964508185.1 uncultured Sphingomonadales bacterium | reverse complement strand
CTACTGCGAAAGAGCCGTCGGCGCAACGAGCATCGAAGGATGACCGTGGGTCTGGAGGACACCGAAAAGTTCTTCTATTCGGCGGCGGCGGGCGTCGGCAATCCCGTCGTTTACGTCGGCTCCAAGACCGGGCGCGACGGCATCCACGGCGCGACCATGGCGTCCGCCGAATTCACCGACGATTCGGAAGAAAAGCGCCCGACCGTGCAGGTGGGCGACCCCTTCACCGAAAAACTCCTGCTCGAAGCCTGCCTCGAGCTGATGGCGGAAGACGCCATCGTGGCGATCCAGGACATGGGAGCGGCGGGCCTGACCTCCTCCTCCGTGGAGATGGCGTCCAAGGGCGGCGTCGGGATCGAGCTCGATCTCGACCATGTGCCCCAGCGCGAGACCGGCATGACCGCCTACGAGATGATGCTCTCCGAAAGTCAGGAGCGCATGCTGATGGTCCTGAAGCCCGGCTCGGAAGCCCGCGCCGAAGCCATCTTCCGCAAGTGGGATCTGGATTTCGCGGTGATCGGCCGCATCACGGACACCAACCATCTGGTGATCCGCCACAAGGGCAAGGTGATGGCCGACATCCCGCTGGCGCCCCTTGCGGATTCGGCCCCGGTCTATGACCGACCCTGGGTCCCGACCCCGCCCCGGCCGGAGATCGACCCGGCGTCGGTCGAGGCCCCCGTCTCCGTGGTCGACGCCCTCAAGACCCTGATCGGCAGCGGCGAAGTCGGCTCCTTGCTCCGGATCGGGGAGCTGTACGACCACTTGGGGTTGGGCGACTCCGCGCGGCGCCCCGGGGGCGACGCCGCGGTGGTCCGCGTGCATGGCACCAGCAAGGGCCTTGCGGTCACCACCGACTGCACCCCGCGCTATTGCGGCGCCGATCCGCGCCGCGGCGGCGCCCAGGCGGTGGCCGAGACCTGGCGCAACATCACTGCGGTCGGCGCGCGGCCCCTTGCGATCACCGACTGCATGAACTTCGCCAACCCGCAGCGGCCCGAGGTGATGGGCCAGTTCGTCGGCTGCATCGAGGGCATGGCGGACGCCTGCCGGGAGCTTGACTATCCCGTGGTCTCGGGCAACGTCTCCCTCTACAACGAGACGAACGGCGTCGGCATCCTGCCGACCCCGGCGATCGGCGGCGTCGGCCTCATCGACGACGTGGAGAAGCTCGTCAGTCTCGCCCTCACGGCCGACAACAACGTCCTCGTCCTCATCGGCGAGACCCGCGGCCATCTCGGCTCTTCCGTCTATCTCCGCGACGTCTGCAACCGCCGCGACGGCGCGCCGCCGCCCGTGGACCTTGCGGCCGAGCGGCGGAACGGCGACTTCGTCCGCGGCCTCATTCATGACGGCCTCGTCAAAAGCGCCCATGACCTGTCGGACGGCGGCCTTCTGGTGGGTGTTGCCGAAATGGCGATCGCCGGCGACCGCGGCGCCGTGCTGGAGGACCTTCCGGCCGACATCCCGGCCCATGCCTTCCTCTTCGGCGAGGATCAGGCGCGCTACGTGCTGGAAGTGGAAAGCCGCAATATCGCCGCCATCACCGAGGCCGCGGCGGCGGCCGGCGTGCCCGCCCGGGTCATCGGCCGCACCGGCGGCAAGGAATTGAAAATCGAGGGTCACGGCACCATATTGATCGAGGAGCTTCGGCAGATTCACGAGGGCTGGTTGCCTTCCTACATGAGCCTTGCCTAAGATCCGACCCTGGGGATGCCGCCATCCTGGCGGCATGCACAAGACGACGAGGATGATGCCATGGCCATGCAAGCGGAAGACATCGAGCGGCTGATCAAGGAATCGATCCCCGACGCCCAGGTAACGATCCAGGACCTGCGCGGCGACGGCGATCACTATGCCGCGCTGGTGGTATCCTCCGCCTTCAAGGACAAGACCCGGATCCAGCAGCACCAGATGGTCTACGAGGCGCTGCGCGGCCGCATGGGCGGCGAACTCCACGCCCTCGCCCTGCAGACCGCGGTGCCCGAGGACGCCTGAGCAAAAGATCGCAAGATCCCGTAACGAAAGACCCAATCCATGAACGAACCGTTGATCGAACGCATCGAAGCCGACATCAAGAACAATGATGTGGTGCTCTACATGAAGGGCAGCCCCATGTTCCCGCAATGCGGCTTTTCCGCCGCGGTGGTCGAGGTGCTCGACCATTTCGGCGTCCAGTTCAAGGGCATCGACGTGTTGCAGGACCCGGCGATCCGCCAGGGGATCAAGGAATATTCCAACTGGCCGACCATCCCCCAGCTTTATGTGAAGGGCGAATTCATCGGCGGCTGCGACATTGTCCGCGAGATGGCCGCAACCGGCGAGCTTGCGACCCTCTTCAAGGAAAAGGGCATCAAGACTCACGCCGCTTGATCCAGTCGCGCGGGGCGCCCGTTGCGCGGTCTGCCCGAACCTTGGACAGCCATCGGATGAAAAAACGGCCGCTCCGTAGAGCGGCCGTTTCTCGTAGCGGACGGTGATTACTTCTTCCTTCTGCCGGTGTCCTTCTTCTGCTGCACGAAGACTTTCCAGTCCTTGTTGGAAACCTTGGCGTCGATATCGTGGAATCTTCCGAGCGGGTCGCTTTTCCGCGCCGCGTCGTCGCGCGCCGACACGACCTTGAAGGAATTGGTGTTCATGTGGTGGATGCTGAAGGCGCAGCTGTCCAGCGCACGCGCCATGAGCGTCTGCTTGCCGCCCAACCGCTCTATCCACTCGCCGAGAAGACGGGAGCAGTACAGTTTGTTCTGCACGCCGCATTTTTCGGCCAAATTCCTCATGGCCTCATATTCGCTCCACAGGGTGTAGACGGGCGCGATCAGGCTGAACCTGGACGAGCGACGCTTGATATCGCCATTCGCCCACTGCTCGAGGCTGCCGCACACCTTCTCATAGACTTGCTTCATGTGATCGACGGCCTCGTCGTTCAGGGGCTCGTCGTCGTCATCCTCGCGTCTCTCGATGTCCTGCTTTTCCTCCAGCTTTTCTTCCGGCTTTTCTTCTTCCTCCTTCTTTTTCTCCTTCCGGGGCTTCCCGTTGAGGAGCGTGCCGTCCTGCGTCAGCGAGGTGCCGGCATAGACCGGATGGATGGCCGCATAGCACTGGACCAGAAGAGCGAGATCGCAGGAGAGAAGCGCTCCCAGATAACCGGCGCCCGGCTTTGAAAGATCAGCCTCATCATCGACCGGAATGGGATCGCCGTCCCTGAACAGGTGATAAGCCTGAATGGCGAGACAGGGCCGATCGCCTGTTTCGGTGTCGAGCTCGCCGCTTTCACGGAACTTGGAGCGGACCACGACAGGCTTGAATTTCTTCTCTTCCTTGTCCGGCTGGTAGAGGACGGTCACGACGTCCTCAACGCTGTAAGTCGCGTTGTATCCGCCCTTGTTGATCTTTTTATAATATATCGACTTGTAGTCCTTTACGTCCTTTTCTTCCTCCTTCCCCTTTTGATTGAATTGCTCCCATCCGGGAATTTCATCGTGGGGGGTGCATTTTATTTCGTAAACGGAGAGGATGATCGGCCGCCCCTGCAATAGCTCATAGGCGAGGATGGTGCGCATGGTTTCATAGATGGGGAGGCACTTGACCAGCTCCTGCTTCTTTTCCTCATCGAATTTCACCACGCGAGCCTGGTCCAGAACCTCGCAGACCTGCTTGAAGAGGGCGGGCGCATCCTTGTCGTCGGTCTCGGCCAGCTCGCACACCTTCGCCGCCATGGAGCGAAGCCGTTCGACGCTGCTCTCGCTCAGCCACATCCGACGTTCCGCCTTGTCCTGGTCGCTGTAGACGCTCCGGTCGCGGTCGTAGGTCGCCATGCCCCATTCGTCGGTCGCGAGGGTCGAAGCGATGGTGTTCGCATAGCAGTACGTCAGGTAGCGAACCGCTGCTTCATCGTTGAGGAACGCCTTGAACCGATCGCAGAAGTCGGTGAACTGTTTGCTCCACGCACTGAGGGATGACGTGGGTCTTCTGGAGTGGTTCATCCATGACTAGGGTCCTTCCGATCAAGGGGTTGATTCCCGATCCGAGACGAGCGGGGTGGGAGTTTCGTGACGCAGAATGGGGGCGAAGGCTCGCCGGGCGGTGCAGCAGCCCACGCCCCCTCTCCGCGCCCCCATTCATTCCCGGCTGCGACGGCGGCTCTTTTGCTTGAGGCCCGGGGTGGACTTGGCTAGCGTGCGCACGGAAATCGCTTCCGGTTTCCGCGCACGAGCAACAAAATCAAGGGTAGCCAGATGGGTCTTCCACTCAACCGCACGGCCGCGGCCGTGCTTCTCAGCCTTTCCATGATCTCGCAGCCGGCGCTCGCCCAGATCCCGCCGACGGTCGAGGCCATGATCCGCGCCGCCGCCCAGGGCGGCGACGAGGCCGAACTCAAGGCCGTGGTCAAGGCCGCCAAGGCCACCAATCCGGCGGCCGCCGCCGAGATCGAGGCCCTCGCCGATGCGGAGCTCGCCCGGATCAGGACGGCCGCCGCGGCGAAGCGCGAAGCGGAACTGAAGTCCCGCGGCTTCTTCGACGGCTGGACCGGCGCGGGCGAGGCGGGCCTCAGCCTGTCCGGCGGCAACACCAAGGAATCGAGCGGCGTCGTCGGCCTCAAGCTCAACAAGGAAGGCCTGCAGGTGCGCCACAAGGTGGCGGCCCTTGCGGACTATCTCCGCACCAACGGGGAGACGACGCGCGAGAAGTTCATGGCTTCCTACGGTCTCGACTACAAGTTCAGCGACCGCTTCTACGTCTATGGCCAGGGCATGTGGGAGCGCGACCGCTTCGGCGGCTATTCCCGCCGCTTCACGGAATCCCTCGGTCTGGGTTACACGGCCATCGACCGGGACAACATGAGCCTCTACCTCGAAGCGGGTCCGTCGCTCCGGCAGACGCGCTATGTGGGCGGCGACAGCGACAGCCAGCTCGCGGGGCGCGCCAATCTCGCCTATCGCTGGACCATCCGCGACGGCCTGGTGTTCAGCCAGGACGCGGGCGCTCTGATGGGCAGCGGCGGGTCGACCATCACGTCGGACACGGCGCTGACGACGCGCCTGTTCGGCGCGGTCTCCGCCCGCGTCTCCTTCAATGTGGAGCATGAAACGAACCCGCCCGCGGGCCTCAAGAAGACGGATTACGCGACCCGCCTTACGGGCGTCTACGAGTTCTGATCGCGCGCGTTACATCGGCCGCTCCGCGCTGGGGCGGCCGATGTTCGGGCCGCCGGGGAACGGCGGGCGCCCCCGCGGAGTTGCATCTGATGTCCGATCGCTGCAACAGGAGGGGATACCGTCATGACGCCCAAAGATGCCACAAGGATTGCGGCCGCCGCTCTCGCCCTGTGGGCCGCGCCTCAGGCGGCGCTCGCCCAGATCCCGCCCGCCGTGGAGGCCATGATCCGCGCCGCCGCGGAAGGGGGCGACGAGGCCGAGCTCAAGGCCGTTGTCAAGGCCGCCAAGGCGACCAATCCGGGGCTCGGCGACGAGATCGACGCCCTCGCCGCGCAGGAGGCGAGCCGCGCCAAGGCGGAAGCCGCCGCAACCCGCGAGGCGGAACTTCGACGCCAGAGCTATTTCGAGGGCTGGACCGGCGCCGGTGAAGCGGGCTTCAGCTTCTCGGACGGCAATACCAAGGAGACGAGCGGCCTTCTCGGCCTGCGGCTCGAGAAGGATGGCATCCGCATCCGCCACAAGATCGCTGCGGTCGCCGACTATCTCCGCACCAATGGCGAGACGACGCGGGAGAAGTTCCTTGCGTCCTACGACATCAACTACAAGCTCGATGCACGCTTCTACATCTACGGCCAGGGCATGTGGGAGCGCGACCGCTTCGCGGGCTATTCCCGCCGCTTCACCGAATCCGTCGGTCTCGGCTACCGCGCCATCGACCGGGAGAACATGACGCTCGATCTCGAGGCCGGCCCCTCGCTCCGGCAGACGCGCTATACGACCGGGGAAAGCGACGACCAGCTCGCGGCGCGGGCCAATCTCGCCTATCGCTGGGAGATCCGCGACGGTCTCGTCTTCAGTCAGGATGCGGGCGCGATCATGGGCAGCGGCGGCTCCACCTACCTGTCGGACACGGCGCTGACCGCCCGTCTGTTCGGCGGCGTCTCCGCCCGCGTCTCCTTCAATGTGGAGCATGAGACGAACCCGCCCGACGGGCTCAAGAAAACCGATTACGCGACCCGCCTCACGGGCGTCTACGAGTTCTGATCCCCAAAAGCAAAACGGCCGCTCCCGGGAGCGGCCGTCCTGCACTCGGACATATGAACTGACGCTGGATCAGCGCGAATAGAATTCGATGACGAGGTTCGGTTCCATCTGGACCGGATAGGGCACGTCGGCGAGCTGCGGCACCCGGATGTAGGTCGCCTTCATCGCCTTGTGGTCCACCTCGATATAGTCCGGCACCTCGCGCTCGGAGGACTGGATCGCTTCGAGGACGAGCGCCATGTTGCGGGCCTTCTCGCGCACTTCGACCACGTCGCCCGGCTTCACCTTGTAGCTCGGGATGTTGACCCGGCGGCCGTTGACCAGCACATGGCCATGGTTGACGAACTGACGGGCGGCGAAGGGGGTCGGCACGAACTTGGCGCGATAGACCACCGCGTCCAGGCGACGCTCCAGCAGGCCGATGAGGTTTTCGCTGGTGGAGCCCTTCATGCGCGCCGCTTCGTCATAGATGCGGCGGAACTGCTTTTCGGTGATGTTGCCGTAATAGCCCTTCAGCTTCTGCTTGGCGCGGAGCTGAATGCCGTAGTCGGAAAGCTTGCCCTTGCGGCGCTGGCCATGCTGGCCGGGGCCGTATTCCCGCTTGTTGACCGGGCTCTTGGGCCGGCCCCAGATATTTTCGCCGAGACGGCGGTCAATCTTGTACTTGGAACTGATTCTCTTGCTCATGATCCTTGCGAACCGCTTGTATGGTTGAACATTCTTTCCAGCGCCGCGGGCCCGCCCCTGCCGCCATGCGACAGACCAGCCCGCGCGGGCTCTTCACCCGTTCGGAACCCGCGCACTATACCGGCGGATCACCGGATGTCAAACAGGAAACGCGCGGAAAAGCGCCTATTCCCGCTTCTTTCCCGCCGAGCGGCCATAGAGCGCAAGGCTCTTGACGATGCCGCGCAGGGTGCGCACGTCGAGGTCCAATAGCTCCATGCGCAGGAAGATGTTGCGGATGTGAAGCATCATGCCCGGCGCCTTTTCCGGCGGGCGGAGAAAGCCGGAGAGCGTGAGCTCGGTCTCCAGATGCCGGAAGAAGCCCTCGAGCTCCTCGGCGGTGGCCGGGCGATTGTCCCCCGCGGGCAGGGTTTCGGGCGTCTCCCCGGCCTGCAGGAGATGCCATTCGTAGGCGACGATCAGGACCGCCTGGGCGATGTTGAGGGAGCTGAAACCGGGGTCGGTCGGGATCTGGATGATCTTGTCGGCGAGCACCAGCTCGTCATTCGTAAGCCCCGCCGCCTCGGCCCCGAACAGGACGCCCACCCGATGCCCCGCCGCGATGCGCTTGCCCATGTCGGCCGCCGCCTGGCGGGGCGCGGCGATGGGCTTCAGCATGCCGCGGTTGCGCGCGGTGGTCGCATAGATTCGGGTGAGATCGGCCACCGCCTCCGCCGCCGTATCGAACACCTTCGCGCCGTCCAGCACCCAGTCGGCGCCGGACGCGGGTGCGACCGCAGCCGGGTTCGGCCAGCCGTCCCGCGGCCGCACGAGACGCAGCTCGGCAAGCCCGAAATTGGCCATGGCCCGGGCCACCTTCCCGATATTCTCGCCGAGCTGCGGCCGGACGAGAATGATGACCGGCTTCACGCCCGCCGCCATGTGGTGCCCTGCGGCCCGTCTTCCAGGATGATGCCTTCGGCCGCAAGCTCGTCGCGAATCCGGTCGGCGGTGGCGAAATCCCGCGCCTTGCGGGCGGCGAGCCGCTCGGCGATCAGGGCCTCGATGCGCGCGCCGTCATCGTCGCTCGCAGCGCCGCGGAACCAGTCGGCGGCACTCCCCTGCACAAGCCCCATGAGATCGCAGGCGGCGCGAAGGCCCGGGAGATCCCTGGCCGTCGCCAGCGCATTGAGCTCGGCGATGGCCTGCGGCGTGTTGAGATCGTCCATGAGCGCGTCCAGCACCGGCTGCGGCACCGGGCCGGGCGCAACCCCATCCAGCAGGCGGTACCAGCGGTCGAGCTGGGCCGCCGAGCGGGCGATCTTCTCCCTGGTGAAATCCAGCGGCTGGCGGTAGTGGGCGGACATCAGGGTGAGGCGGATCGCCTCGCCCTTGCCGGGGAACTCTTCCAGAAGCTCGTGGACGGTGTGGAAGTTGCCGAGGGACTTCGACATCTTCTCGCCGTCGACCGTGAGATAGCCGTTATGGATCCAGTAATTGGCAAGCGGCGCGCCATGTGCCCCCACGCTCTGGGCGATCTCGTTCTCATGGTGCGGGAAGATGAGGTCGATGCCGCCGCCATGGATGTCGATGGTCTCGCCCAGATTCTCGGCGATCATGCAGGAGCATTCGATATGCCAGCCCGGGCGGCCGCGGCCCCAGGGGCTGTCCCAGCCCGGCTGATCGGCGCTCGACGGCTTCCACAGCACGAAATCGGCGGGATCCTTCTTGTAGGACGCAACCTCCACCCGCGCGCCGGCGATCATCTCCTCCCGGTCGCGGTTGGAAAGCCGCCCGTATTCGGGCAGGGACGGCACATGGAACAGCACATGGCCGTCGGCCTCATAGGCATGGCCCCGCTCGATCAGCCGCTCGATCATGGCGATCATGGCCGAGACATGGCCGGTCGCATGCGGCTCGATGGACGGGGCAAGGGCGTTGAGCGCCCCCATGTCGGCGCGATAGGCGGCGGCGTACCTGGCCGTGATCGCCGAGATCTCGACCCCGCTTTCCCGGGCGCGAGCCATGATCTTGTCGTCGATGTCGGTGATGTTGCGGGCGTATGTCACATGCTCCGCACCGTAAAGATGGCGCAGCAGCCGGAACAGGAGGTCGAACACCACCACCGGCCGGGCATTGCCCACATGGGCATAGTCATAGACCGTCGGCCCGCAGACATAGAGCCGCACGTTCCGGGGGTCGATGGGAGTAAAAGGCTCCTTCCGCCGCGTCAGGCTGTTATAAAGCCTGAGCCCGCCCTTGTCGTCCATGTCCGTCATCACGCTGCCTCGCCCATAAGCCGTGCCCGCGCCCGTTCCGGGCCGATGAGCGGCAGAAGTTCGCCGAGATCGGGGCCATGGTCAAGACCGGTGAGCGCAAGGCGAAGCGGCATGAAGAGCGCCTTGCCCCTGGCCCCGGTCGCGTCCTTCACGGCAGTGGTCCAGGCCCGCCAGGTGCCCTGATCCCACGGCGCGGGCGGCAACAGCGCCGCCGCCCCGGCGAGGAAGGACGGGTCGGAGACCACGGGAGTGACCGGCCCCCTGACCACCCGCCACCAGTCCGCCGCCTCGGCAAGCCGGCCGATATTGGGCCGCACCGCATGCCAGAAGTCCGCGCCCGCTTCTTCGAGCCCCAGCGCCCGCAGCCGGTCGGCCACCGCTTCAAAGGGCAGCTGATGGAGGATCCTGGCGCTGAGTGTGCGCAGTTCTTCGGGATCGAACTTGGCGGCGGCGCGGCCGAAGCGGTCGATGGCGAAGCCTTCGACGAGGGCGTCGAGCGTCGTCTGCGGCTCCACCGGATCGGCGGTGCCGAGGCGGGCAAGGAGGCTCAGGATCGCCATGGGCTCGATCCCCTGCCCCCGCAGCTCGGCGACGCCGAGGGCGCCGGTGCGCTTGGACAGGCCTTCCCCCGATGCGCCCACGAGAAGCGAGAAATGGGCGAAGACCGGGACTTTTCCGCCCAGCGCCTCGAAGATCTGGATCTGGGCCGCGGTATTGGTCACGTGATCCTCGCCACGGAGCACGTGGGTGATGCCGAGCTCGATGTCGTCCACCACCGACGGCAGGGTATAAAGATAGGTGCCGTCGGCGCGGATCAGCACGGGGTCCGAAAGGCTCGCCATCTCGACCCCCGTATGGCCGCGGACGAGATCGTCCCATTCGACCCTGACGGCGTCATCCAGCCTGAAGCGCCAGTGAGGCTTGCGCCCCTCGGCCTCCAGCCGGGCCCGATCGGCGTCCGTCAATGCAAGCGCCGCCCGGTCATAGACCGGCGGCAGGCGGCGCGACAGCTGGATCTTGCGCTTGACCTCGAGCTCTTCCGGCGTTTCGTAGCAGGGGTACAAGCGGCCCGACGCCTTCAGCCGCTCGGCGGCGGCGGCGTAGCGATCGTAGCGATCGGACTGACGGGCGAATTCGTCCCAGTGAAGGCCGAGCCAGCGCAGATCGGCCTCGATCCCGGCGGCGAATTCCGCCGTCGAACGTTCCTCGTCCGTATCATCGAGGCGGAGGACAAAGGTGCCATCATGCTTCCGCGCGAACAGCCAGTTGATGAGCGCGACGCGGATATTGCCCACGTGAAGCCGCCCCGTCGGGCTCGGCGCGAAACGGACCTTGACCGTCATCGTGACGAAATCTCTCCCTGCCCCGCGCGTCCTGCGGCGCGGATTACGCGGCGGCCCCGGCGCGAGACTTCACGCCTGATCCACCGTGCGGAACCAGTTGGTGATCGGATAGCGGCGGTCGCGCCCGAAATTGCGGCGGCTGATCTTGACCCCCGGCGGCGCCTGTCGCCGCTTGTATTCGGCGAGATAAAGCATCCGCTCCACCTTGGCAACAAGCTCTGGCGCATGGCCGCGGGCGACCACCTCGCGGGCGGCCAGTTCCTCCTCCACCAGGCCGCGCAGGATGCCGTCCAGCACGTCGTAGGGCGGCAGGCTGTCCTGGTCGGTCTGGCCGGGGCGCAGCTCCGCGCTCGGAGCCTTGGTGATGGCGTTCTCGGGGATGACCCGCCCGGCGGGGCCGAAGACGCCTGCGGGATGGTTCTCGTTGCGCCAGCGGCAGAGGCGATAGACGTCGGTCTTGTAGACGTCCTTCAGCACCGAATAGCCGCCGTTCATGTCGCCGTAGAGGGTGGCGTAGCCCACCGACATTTCGGACTTGTTGCCGGTGGTCAGCAGCATGTGCCCGAACTTGTTGGACAGCGCCATCAGGGCGATGCCGCGGATGCGCGCCTGGATGTTCTCTTCCGTGGCGTCGGGCTCGGTGCCTGCGAACAGTCCCGCCAGCATCTGGGAAAACGCGCCGACCGCCGGCTCGATGGGCACCACGTCATAGCGGATGCCGAGCAGCCGCGCCGTCTCCTCCGCATCGCGGTGGGAGTCGTCGCTCGTATAGCGGGACGGCAGCATGACGCCGCGCACCCGGTCCGGCCCCAGCGCATCGACCGCGACCGCCGCGCTGAGAGCGCTGTCGACGCCGCCCGAAAGCCCGAGGAGCACGCCCGGAAAGCGGTTCTTCTCCACGTAGTCGCGAAGCCCGAGGACGAGGGCGCCATAGACCGCCGCCGGGCCATTGCCGATATCGGCCCGCTCCCCGTCCTCGCAGGCCCAGCCTTTATGCGGGTCGTACTGCCAGCGGGTAATCGCCAGCGCTTCCGAATAGGCGGGAAGCTGCACGGGAATGCGGCTGTCGCGATTGAGGACGAAGGATGCGCCGTCGAACACCAGTTCGTCCTGCCCGCCCACCTGGTTCACGTAGATGAGGGGCAGATCGGTCTCCCGCATGCGGGCGATGGCGTGAGACATGCGGCCGTCCCGCTTGGTCTCGTCGAAGGGCGAGCCGTTGATGGAGACGAGGATGTCGGCGCCCGCTGCCGCGAGCGCCTCCGCCACCTCTTCCGACCACATGTCCTCGCAGATCATGACGCCGAGCTTCACGAGGCCGCCGCGGCTCGGCCGGATGGCGACCGGCGCCGGCAGGTCGCCGGGCTGGAAGACGCGCTTCTCGTCGAAGACGCCGTAGTTCGGCAGCACATGCTTGTGCCTGACCGCCGCCACCTGCCCCTCGCACAGGAGAACCGCGCTGTTGTAGAGCTTTTCATCCTCCGCCCAGGGGAGCCCGGTGAGGATCGCCGGGCCATCGTCCGCCGTATCCTCGGCAAGCTTCGTCACCATCTCCCTGGCGATCCGCTGCAGGGCCGGCTTCAGCGCCAGGTCCTCGATGGGATAGCCGGTGACGAAGAGTTCGGGAAAGATGATGAGATCGGCGCCCGCCGCCGCCGCATCTGCCCGCGCCGCCCGCGCCCGCGCCAGATTGCCGGAAAGGTCCCCGACCACGGGGTTGAGCTGGGCGAGGGCTATGACAAGACGATCGGTCATCGCTTTCGTACGGACAAAAAAGCCGCCCTCCCGCGGGGAGGGCGGCCGGTCTTCAGGACGCCGCAGCCAGCGAGCCGATGCCGGCCCGCTCCTGCTTCAAACCTTCGGCGATCTGGAAGGCCAGTTCCAGGCTCTGGCTGGCATTGAGCCGCGGATCGCAATGGGTGTGATACCGGTCGGCGAGCTTCTCGTCGGTGATCGCTTCGGCGCCGCCGATGCATTCGGTCACGTTCTGCCCGGTCATCTCGAAATGGACGCCGCCCGCATAGGTGCCTTCGGCGCGATGGATCTCGAAGAAGCTGCGCACTTCCGACAGGATGCGGTCGAACGGCCGGGTCTTGAAGCCCGAGACCGACTTGATGGTATTGCCGTGCATGGGGTCCGACGACCACACCACCTTGGCGCCCGAACGCTTGACGGCGCGGATGATGGGCGGAAGCTTCTCGCCGATCTTCTCCACACCCATGCGGCAGATGAGGGTGAGCCGCCCCGGCTCGTTGGCCGGATTGAGGATGTCGATGAGGCGGAGAAGCTCGTCCGTATCCGTCGACGGGCCGATCTTGACCCCGATCGGGTTCTTGACCCCGCGGAGAAACTCCACATGGGCCCCGTCGGGCTGACGGGTGCGGTCGCCGATCCACAGCATGTGGGCCGAGGTGTCGTACCAGTCGCCCGTGGTGCTGTCCACACGGGTCAGCGCCTCTTCGTAGGGCAGCAGAAGCGCTTCATGAGACGTGAAGAAATCCGTGCCCTGGAGTGCCGGGGTATCCTCCGGCTTGATGCCGCAGGCGCGCATGAAGTCGAGCGCCTCGCTGATGCGGTCGGCGATATGGCGGTAGCGCTCCCCGGCCGGGCTCTTCCCCACGAAGTCGAGGTTCCAGCGATGGACGCTGTGCAGGTTGGCATAGCCCCCCTGCGCGAAGGCGCGCAGGAGATTGAGGGTCGCCGCCGCCTGGGAATAGGCGCGGATCATGCGATAGGGATCCGGCTTGCGCGCCTCGGCGTCGAATTCGATGCCGTTCACGATGTCGCCGCGATAGCTGTCGAGCTCCACGCCGTTCTGGACTTCGGTGTCCGACGAGCGCGGCTTGGCGAACTGGCCGGCGATGCGGCCCACCTTCACCACCGGGCAGGACGCCGCATAGGTCAGCGCCACCGCCATCTGAAGCAGCACCCGGAAGGTGTCGCGGATGTTGTTGGGGTGGAATTCGGCGAAGCTTTCGGCGCAGTCCCCGCCTTGCAGCAGGAAAGCGCGGCCTTCCGCCACCTCGCCAAGATACTTCTTGAGGCGGCGCGCCTCGCCGGCGAAGACCAGGGGCGGATAGGTCCGAAGCTGGTCCTCGACCGCCTTCAGGGCCGCCCCGTCCGGATAGACGGGGACCTGCCGCACGGGTCTGCTTCTCCAGCTGTCGGGCGTCCAGGTCTTCGTCATGATGCTTACCTTGGTCAGTCAGTTAACGTTTGCGATCGGGATTCCGTCGCAGCACATATAGCCACACCGGGGTAACTATACCAGTTTTTCTTGCCCCGCGCGCCCTCGGCCTGCGGAAATCGGTGGGAATGGCCTGCTCCCTTCCCTATTCCGCCGCAACGAGGCTCTTCACCGGCTCGCGCATGAGCACGAATTCCTCGGCGGCGGAGGGATGGATCGCCACCGTCGCGTCGAACTGGGCCTTGGTCGCGCCGCACTTGATGGCGATCGCAACGCCCTGGATGATCTCCGCCGCATCGGGCCCCACCATGACCGCGCCCACCACCCTGTCGGACGCGCGGTCGACGACGAGCTTCATGAGGCTCCGCTCCTCGCGGCCCGCGAGGGTGAACTTCATGGGCCGGAAGGTCGAGCGATAGACGTCTATGGCCCCGAACTTGTGGTGGGCCTCCTGCTCCGTCAGGCCGACGGTCGCAAGCTGCGGCTGGCTGAAGACGGCGGACGGCACGTCGGCGTAATCGACCCGGGTGGGGCCGCGGCCGAACAGGGTCTCGGCCACCGCCGCCCCTTCCTTGATGGCGACCGGGGTCAGATTGATGCGGTCGGTGACGTCGCCCACCGCATAGATGTTGGGGACGGAGCTTCGGGAATATTCATCGACCTCGACGGCGTGGTTGGCGCCAAGGCGCACCCCGACGTCCTCGAGCCCGAGTCCCTTCGTGTTGGGATTGCGGCCGGTCGCGAACATCACGGCGTCGACCTCGATCACCGATCCGTCGTTGAGCCGGAGATGCAGCGCCTCCCCCTGCTTCTCGATGGCGTGGACATTGGTCTTGGTCCGGATCTCGACGCCCTTCCTGGTCATTTCGGCCGCAAGCCAGTCCCGCGCCTCGTGATCGAAGCCGCGCAAAATCTGCTCGCCGCGGATGATCTGGGTGACGCGCGCGCCGAGACCGTTGAAGATCCCGGCGAATTCCACGGCGATATAGCCGCCGCCGACGATGGCGATGCGCGCCGGCAGGCGCTCGAGATGGAACGCCTCGTTGGAGGTGATCGCATGCTCGATTCCGGGAATGTCCGGCATCACGGGCCAGCCGCCGGTGGCGATCAGGATCCTGTCGGCGGTGACGACCTTCCTGCCCTCGGGCCCGGCGATCTCCACCCGGTGGGGGTCAAGGAGCCGCCCGCGGCCCATATGGATCTCGACCCCCGCATTGCGCAGGGTCTGGATATAGAGGCCGTTGAGGCGGTCGATCTCCCTGTCCTTGTTGGCGATGAGCTTCGCCCAGTCGAAGGCGGGACGCGCCGAATCCCAGCCGAAACCGCGGGCGTCCTCGAACATGTCCCCGAACTCGGAGGCGTAGACCAGAAGCTTCTTCGGCACGCAGCCGCGAATGACGCAGGTGCCGCCGACGCGGTAATCCTCGCAGATCCCCACCCGCGCCCCGTAGGACGCCGACATCCGGCTCGCCCGCACCCCGCCGGATCCGGCGCCGATCACGAAAAGATCATAGTCATACATCGGGTTGAATTTCCTCTGTGGTTCGGCCCCCTAGCTTACGCCGTCGAACGCGCCCCGCAACTCCGCTGATCGTCCGCGGGCGGCGGACCGCCCCTTATCCCATTGACGGTGGCAGGAAAAGACCACAGAATTCCCCGTAGGCGAGAACGGCATATGCGAGGGGGGACCACATGCTCGACGCCTTGCCGCAGGAGGCATCGGCCCCGACGCCGCAGCCGCGGGAGCTCGATTTCCGCTTCACCGGCAAGACCGGGGAATATTTCCGCATCTGGATCGTCAATCTGGCGCTCACCATCCTGACGCTCGGCATCTATTCGGCCTGGGCCAAGGTGCGCACCACGCGCTATTTCTACGGCCACAGCTGGCTCGACGGCCACAATTTCGAATATCACGCCAGACCGGTGCAGATCCTGATGGGTCGGGTCATCGCCGTTGCGGTCTTCGCCGCCTACAGCATCCTGAGCGAGGTCTCCATCGTCGCGGCGGGGGTCCTGTTCCTCCTCGTGCTCTGCGCGAGCCCCTGGCTCATAGTCGCAAGCCTCCGCTTCCGCGCGCGCATGTCGAGCTACCGCAACCTGCGCTTCGATTTCGCCGGAACGCCCGGGCAGGCGGCGGTCGCCTATCTCCTGTATCCAGCCCTCGCCTTCCTGACGTTCCTTCTCGCCTACCCGGCGAGCGCGCGGAAGGGATACCATTTCATCGGCAACGGCCACCGCTATGGCGGAAGGCCCTTCGCGGCGCGGCTGTCGCTCGGCTTTTTCTACGGGACCTATGCCCTGGCCCTGCTGATCGTCCTCCTGCTGACGGTCGTGGCGGCGTTCATCGCCGCGGCGGTCGGAGGGAGCCAGGCGATCGGCACGATCTTCACGCTTCGACTGCTTCCCGTTGCGCTCGGCGCCTTCATCCTGATCACCCGCGTCTTCGTCCGCACCCGTTGCACGCGGCACCTCTTCAACAATCTGGTGCTGGACGAACGGCACCACTTCAGCTGCCGGATGAACGCCCTCCGCATGATCTGGATCCGGCTGACCAATGTGGCCGCCGTCATCTGCTCCCTGGGGTTCCTCTACCCCTGGGCGCGGATCCGCGAGAGCCGGTATTTCATTGAAAGCCTCACGGCGGTGAGCGACGGCGACCTTTCCGCCTTCTTCGGCACGGCCGAGGGCGATGCCAGCGCCACGAGCCGGGAGCTTGCCGAAATCTTCGATCTCGACGTCGGCCTGTGATCGCAAGCTTCGAAGGAGAATATTTCGCGCCGGGAAGCGCCGTCTGCACGACGGTTCTGGTCGCCGTCCATGCGGGCGGGGACGCCTGCATCCTGTCGGACGGCGTCGAGCTCCGCCGGTTCCGCTGGCAGGATGCCGCCATATCCGACCCCATCGGCGACCTGCCGCGGCGCATCACCCTTGGCGATGGGGCGGCCATCGTCACCCGCGACAACGGGGCGGTGGACCGGATCGAAGCGGCGATCGCCCGATCCCGCGCCGGCCGCTGGATCGAATGGCTGGAGCGGCGGAAGGCCGCGGTGCTTGCGGCGGTGGCGATCGCCTTCCTCGCCGCCTGGGCCTTCGTGAGCCACGGCATTCCCGCCGCAAGCCGCGCCCTCGCCGCGACGATTCCGCCGGGCCTCCTGTCCCATGCGAGCGCCGAAACCCTCGCCATGCTGGACCGCAGACTGCTCACGGACACCGAACTCTCAACGGCCGAGCAGGAAAAGGTCGCGGAGATCTTCGCCCGGGTGCGCCGCGCCGCCGGAGCGGACGGCATCTGCTGCCGCCTGCTGTTCCGGAAGGGCCAGAAGATCGGGGCCAATGCCCTGGCCCTTCCCGACGGCACCGTCATCGTCACCGACCAGTTGATATCGCGGGCGAGCCCCGGCGGCCTCACCGGCGTGCTCGCCCACGAGATCGCCCATGTGGAGAAGCGCCACACCCTGCGCGGCCTCATCGAGGCGTCCCTGCTTTCGGTCGTGGTGATGACCGCGCTCGGCGACCTTTCGGAAATGGCGGAGATCCTCGTCTCCTACCCCATCCTCTTGATGCGTCTCGGCTATTCCCGCGACTTCGAGCGCGAGGCGGACGATTTCGCGCTCGAGATCATGGCCCGGATGGGCGTTTCGCCGGACGAGCTTGCGTCCCTTCTCGAAAACATCACGGGCAAATGCGGGGACGACTGCCCGCCGAGCTGGCTTTCGACCCATCCCGCCCCCGCAGAACGCATCGCGCGGCTCAGGGCGTCCGGCAGCCCCTAGGCCGAACGCTCACACGCTCAGGCACACATACTTGATCTCGGTGAAATCCTCGATCCCGTATTTGGATCCCTCGCGGCCGATGCCGGATTCCTTGACGCCGCCGAAGGGCGCGACTTCGGTCGAGATGATCCCCGTATTGACGCCGACGATGCCGTATTCCAGCCCCTCCATCACCCGCGTCACGCGCCGGAGATCGTTGGCGTAGAAATAGGCGGCAAGGCCGAATTCGGTGTCATTCGCCATGCGGATCGCTTCCTCGTCGGTCGAGAAGCGGAAGAGCGGCGCCACGGGCCCGAAGGTTTCTTCCCGCGCGACCTTCATCTGCGGGGTGACGCCCACAAGAATCGTCGGCTCGAAGAAGGTGCCGCCAAGCTGGTGGCGATGCCCGCCCGCCAGGATGCGCGCGCCCTTGGCGGTGGCGTCCGCGATATGCTCCTCCACCTTTTCGACCGCCTTCATGTCGATGAGCGGGCCCTGGTCGGTCTCGCCCGCAAGGCCGTCGCCGACGCGGAGTTTCGATACCGCAGCCGCAAGCTTCTCGGCGAAGGCGTCATAGACGGCGTCCTGCACCAGGATGCGGTTGGCGCAGACGCAGGTCTGGCCGGTGTTGCGGTACTTGCTGGCGATCGCGCCCTGAACGGCGGCGTCCAGATCGGCGTCATCGAACACGATGAAGGGCGCATTGCCGCCAAGCTCCAGCGCGATCTTCTTCACGGTCGCGGCGCATTGCGCCATCAGTTCCTTGCCCACTTCGGTCGAGCCCGTGAAAGTGATCTTGCGCACGATGGAGATGGAGGTAAGCTCCCCGCCGATTTCCCTCGCGCCGCCCGTCACCACGCTCACGACGCCCGGCGGCACGCCCGCCTCCTCGGCAAGCACGGCAAGGGCGAGGGCGGAGAACGGCGTCTGGCTTGCGGGCTTCACCACGATGGGGCAGCCCGCGGCGAGCGCGGGCCCCACTTTCCGCGTGATCATGGCCGCAGGGAAGTTCCAGGGGGTGATGGCGCCGACGACCCCCACCGGCTGGCGCAGCACCAGGATGCGCTTGTCCGGCATGTGGCCGGGGATGGTATCGCCATAGATGCGCTTGCCCTCCTCCCCGAACCATTCGAGGAAGGATGCGGCATAGGCGATCTCGCCCCGGGCCTCGGCGAGGGGCTTGCCCTGCTCCGCCGTGAGGATGCGGGCGAGATCCTCCTGATGGGCCATCATGAGATCGAACCAGCGGCGCAGCACTTGCGCCCGCTCCTTGGCCGTCTTCGCCGCCCAGGCGGGGAAGGCCTCGGCCGCGGCCTCGATGGCGCGGCGGGTTTCCGCCACGCCCATGCGCGGCACGGCGCCGATCACCGCGCCGGTCGCCGGATTGTTCACGGCGATGGTCGCGCCCCCATCGGCCGCAATCCATTCCCCCGCCACGTAGCAACGGTCGCGCAGCAGGTCGCGGCGGCGAAGGCCGAGATCGGACAAGGTCGTGTCGGTCATGACATGGCTCCCCTGGGGCTTGTTGGCGAATGCGAAAGGAAAACTATGGCAGGCCGCCGCGCCGAAGGAAAGCGGTGACGAACGCCGTTCGAATTCTCGCGGCCCGCAACTTTAGGGAGAATGGGTCACGGGCGCATGGGTCCATCCGTCGGGGGCGGTATCGCGCTTCTTATCAGGAGGAAGAACCCATGCGACACGACCAGCTACAGAATGTGGCGCGCGGCCTGATCGGCATGGCCGCGGCCCTGGCGCTCGCCGCCTGCAGCGACTCGCCGACCCGGGTGAGCACCTGGCCGGATGAACCGGAGCAGCCCGCGGAACCCGAACAGCCCACCGAACCGGAACAGCCCGCGGGACCGGAGCAGCCGATCGATCCCTCGCCGTCCGAGCCGGAAGAACCGTCCGAACCCATCGATCCCGGGCCCTCCGAGCCGCAAGAGCCGTCGGAGCCGATCGATCCGCAGCCTTCCGAAACGGAGGAACCTTCGGACCCCGATGAAACGCCGGATCCTGCGGTCACCATGAAGACCGCGCCCGTCGGCCATCGCTGGACCATGGTCCGGAAGAAGGGCCTGGAGACCCTTGGCGACTTCGAGGAAGACGAAGGGGGCGGCGGCGGAAAGCCCGGCAGGCCTGTGAAGCCCACGAAGCCTACAAAGCCTGGCAGCGGAAAGCCCGGCAGCGGACACGGCCCCGATCACCACCAGGGATACGGCGGCAAGCCCGGACACGGCGGCGGTCACGGGCCCGGACATGAAGGCCCCGGCGGCGACCATGGCGATGCAGACGGGAACGCCTATCTCACCCGAACCGAGGAGGGTTACATGTTCGAGCTTCCCGGCGGCGAAGAGGTGGAACTGAAGCATTTCTACGAGGCCCAGCGCGCCGGCCATGAATATCTCGCCACGAGCGTGGAGATGGACGGCAAGGTCCTGCATTTCACCATGCATGGGGAAAAGGCGGACCTCGTCTATTCCGATTACGGCGACTGGGAAACCTGGGGCCCATACACCGGGACCATCAATGTGGGCGCCTGGGCCATCGGCATGCCCACGGAGGACATGCCCACCGCCGGCACCGCCAAGTACAGAGGCGGCGCCACTGCCAAGGCCCTCTACGGCGCCACGGCGCTCGACTTCAAGGCTCAGGCCGAGCTCACGGCGAACTTCGCCGAAAACACCGTCGCGGGCGAGATCGGCGATCTCAAGGTGGAAGCAGGCGTGGAGGGAATTTCCGTCTACGACCTCCACATGAGCTTCCGCCAGGATATCGGGCTTGAAGGCAGCATCCACGGCAACAGCTTCAAGGGCAAAGCCACGGTTCTGGACGCCGTCGACGCATCGCCGGAGGGCAGGTTCGGCGGCCACTTCTACGGCCCCGATGCGGCTGAGGCCGCCGGCACCTTCAAGGTCCGGTATCCGACCGTCACCTTCGGGGATCTGGACATCATCGGGAGCTTCGGGCTCCGGCGCGCGGGCGAATAACGCGCCCGCGGCCGCGGTCTGACGCCCTTCCCGCATGAAATCGCGTCTCTTGCTCCTTTGCGGCCTTGCGGCCGCCGTCATCGGCCTCTCCGCCCCCGCGCCCGTCGCGGGGGCGGAAGGCCCGAGCCTTGACGATGCCCGCGCGGCCATCGCCGAGGGCCGGCTGGATGAGGCGGCGCAGATCCTCGCCGCCGTGGATCCCGCTGAAGCGGACGTCAACGATCTCGATTTCCTCAGCGGCATGCTGGCGGTCGCCAGAGGCGATTATGACGCGGCGCAGGCATCCTTCCGCGCCATCCTGCGGCGTGACCCGCATCTCACACGTGTGCGGCTCGAGCTCGCCCGCGCCTATTTCCTCGCCCATGACGACCGCGCCGCGGCCCACCAGTTCGAACGCGCGGCGGCCGAGGCCGACCTGCCGCCCGCCGTGCGGCGCAAGATCGACGCCTATCTGCGGGAGATCCGCGACCGGCGGCGCTGGTCCCTGTCCATGTCCGTGGGATTCATGCCCGACAGCAACGTCAATGCGGCGACCGCGAGCAAGACCGTGGAGATCTACGGCATTCCCTTCCATCTCGATCCCACCGCGCGGAAGAAGTCGGGGATCGGCCTCACCGCCCGCATCGGCGCGGGCTATGACCTGCCCGTGGGCCCGCGGCACAGGCTTTCCGCCGCCATGGTGCTGGACGAGCTCAACTATGACGGCGGCGACCATGACCTGCGCACCATATCGGGAAGCCTGGGCCCCCGCTTCCGCATCGGGATGTGGACCGAGCTCGGCCTGGCCGCCGTCGCCAACCGGCGCTGGTACGGCGGCGAAGGCTACAGCCACGCCCTCGGCGGCAGGGTCAGGATCGGCACGCGCGCAACGCCCCGGCTCCATCTCGGCGGCGCGTTCGAAGCGACCCGCATGCGCTACGACCGTTCGACCTTCCTCGACGGCGCGCAGATTCGGCTCGATGCCAGCGTCACCTACGCCCTCGACCCGACGAGCGCCGTCGGAGCCGATTTCATCCACATGAAGGAGAACACGCGGCTCGACGCCTTCGACAATGCGCGCAGCATTCTCGTGCTGCGCTATGGCCGCGATTTCAGGGGCGGCTGGCGGCTCGACCTCACGGGCCATGGGGGACTCGCCGACTACGAGGCGGTGTTTCCCGCCTTCGGCAAGGAAAGGAAGGACAGGAGCCTCGGGGTGGAACTTGCGGTCGCCAACCGCAACATCGACATCTTCGGCTTCATGCCCGTGGTCGCGGTGGGGCACGAGCGGCGGGATTCCAACATTCCCCTTTACGACTACCGGCGCGAGCGGCTGAGCTTCTGGCTCACGCGCAATTTCTGAAGGCTCCCGTCAACCCTTGCGGCGCTGCCATGCGCCGTAAAGCGCATCGACGGGGCGATCGGGCCTCATGTGGCGCACCGCGACGCCCTGCTGCCGGTCGTAGGGCTTGCGCAGCTCCTCGGCAATCTCGGCGGTGGACAGGCCATAGGGCGCGCCGTCGGCGTTGGAATAGGCGAAGACGATCTCCGCCACCCCCAGCATGCGCATGGCGGCGAAGCACAGGGGACAGGGCTGGCCGCTGGCATAGACCGCACAGCCGTCAAGGCGCGGCGCGCGGAGGGCTTTCACCGCCGCGCGCACGGCCTGCAGCTCCGCATGGGCGGTGGGATCGCCGTCCACATGCATCTCGTTGACGCCGCGGGCGATCACCCGGCCGTCGCGCACCACCAACGCGCCGAAGGGCCGCCCGCCCGCCGCCACATTGGCGATCGCGAGGTCGATCGCAGCGTGAAGAAAGTCCCTGTCCTCGCTCATTCCCCGGTCCCTTCTGGAATTCCGCGCGCAATCGGTGCAGTTTAGGCCGGAAGGCCCGACAGGAGAAGGCGGCGGGGGCGACAACAGCATGATCGACGACGTGGTGATAATTGCGGCCGGCGCGGGATCCCGCCTGCAGGAGCTGGGGCTCTCCAAGCCCCTCGTCCCGGTCGCAGGCCACAGCCTCATCTCCCGGGCAATCAAGAGCGCCTTCGCCGCGGGCGTGCGGCGCGCCGTCGTCGTCACGGGGCATGAGGCGGCGGCGGTTGAAGCCCATCTTGCCGAGCTTCGCGCCGCCCACGGCTGGAACATCGCAACCCTTTACAATGCCGATTATCTGTCGCCCAACGGGCGATCGGTCCTGCGCGCGCGGGAACTCGTCAGCGGTCCCTTCTTCCTCGCCATGTGCGACCATCTGGCGGAGCCCGCAATCTACGCCCGCCTCCTTGCGGCGGAGGTGCCCGATCATTGCGTCGCGCTCGGCATCGACCGGCGGCTCGACAACCCGTTCGTCGATCTTGACGACGTGACCCGCGTGGCGCTCGACGGCGATCTCATCCGCGACATCGGCAAGGGCATTGCCCATTACGACGCCTATGACACGGGGATCTTCCGCGCCTCCCCCGCGCTCATGGATGCGATCGAGATCAGCGGTCGCGGAGATGGCGACTGGAGTATCTCCGGTGGTATGCGGCAACTGGCCGCCCGGGGCTGCGCCATCGGCGTCGATGTGGGGGACGCCTGCTGGATTGATGTGGACAATCCCCGGATGCACCGGATGGCGGAGGACTGGATCCGCGCCGGCGCGGGCGCGGCTTCCTGAAGGTGCGCCGGTCCTCCTCCGCGCCGAGAAGCGCGGTGAGCGCCAGCATCAGTGCGGCGGAGCCGAAGACGGCGACGGTGATCGCAATGGGAGATTCGAGCCAGCCGCGCACGAGAACGAGAAGACCGCCGAGGGCAAGGGCGATCCCGAGGGGCGGCAGATAGCGCCAGTCCACGACGCGGATGCGCAGCGCCCGGTGCAGGAGGAAGAGCCGCCCGGCGGCAAGGGTCGCCGTGGAGAACAGAAAGCCGACCGCCGTCCCCGTCGCGCCCCATGTGGGGGCAAGGAGCAGGATCGCGACAAGCTCCACGCCGAGGGTCGCCATCATCAGGGGCGGCATCACGAAGGGCCGCGCGAAGACGAGGGGCGTTTCCGCAAGGGCGAAGCTGCCGTCCAGAAGTTCGGCAGCGAGCAGGATCACGAGAATGACCGCGGCGGCGCGGAACCCGTCGCCGAACAGCCCCATCACCGCGTCGCCGAACACCATGAGCGGCAGGGTCACCGCCAGCTGCAGGATGAAGACGAGGCGGCAGACGCGCACGATCCGCATGTCCATGGACTGGGTGTCGCGGTCGTGATAGAGGCCCGCGATCACCGGGCCCATCATGGGCTCGAACAGGCGGTAGATGCGGTGGGGGACGGTGGAGACCTGCTGGGCCATGTAGTAGAGGCCGGTGATGCGCTGGTCCACGAACAGGCTGAGGAGGATGATGTCGAGCCGCCGCAGCAGGATGACGCCGATGTCGCTCATGCCCACGGGCAGGCTTGCGAGGAACATGTCGGGAAGGCTCGCCATCTCCGGCCGCCAGCCCATGAGCCTGCGGAAGCCGAAGACCCGGCCGAGGCCCCAGAGGCTCGCCGCCGCCGCCACCAGCATGGAGACCGCATAGGCGAGCGGCAGGCCGTCGTTCCTCACTCCCGCCGCATGAAAGAACATTGCGGCGGCGAGCAGCGACCACGGCTCCATGATGCAGCGGACGACCACCTCCCAGCGGATGAAGCGGCGGAAGCGGGTGGCGGTGAGCGCCACCTCGGCGAAGGCCGCGGCGGGTATGGCGAGGAACACCACGTCCGGCACGGACCAGTCGAAAAGCCGCGGCCAGAGGGCGAAAAGGAGCGCGGCCAGCACGAAGCCGAGACCCGTGGACAGGAGGATCGCCGTCGCCACCACCGTGCCCTGATCATGGCCGCGCCGGACGGCGAGATTGAGCTTGTCGAGCAGGGTGCGCTTGAGGCCGAGGGTTGCGACCGCGGCCAGGATCTCGATCACCGCGGCGAGCTGGCCAAGGACGCCGATATTGGCCGCGCCATAGAGATGCCCCGCGCTCACCAGCAGGATCATGCGGGCGAGCATCCGCCCGCCGAAGCCGCCGAGGGACGCGACGGCGCCGCGCAGGATGTCCTTGCGGTCGGCCGCGCCGCTCATGCCCCGTGGCTCACGACGGGCCGGTCATGCCGCACCGGCCCCGGCGCGGGCGCGGGCGACGAGCTGCCGCTCAAGTCTCAGCTCCGCCAGCATGAGGAGGAGCATGGCGAGATTGAACAGGGTGACCTCCAGCAGGAAATAGAAGGCGGGCGCGTCCAGAAACGCGAATATGGCGATGAGCAGCGTGCGCTTGTTGGCGTTCAACAGCCCCCAGGCCAGCACCATGGGCGCGGTGCGGCCGACGATCTCGCGGCGGAGCTCCGCTCCCCCCGGCCCGCTGCCGAGGCGGGTGAGGGCTTCGTCCAGACCGCTTTCGGGCCCCGCCACCAGCTTCTGCCCGCGGTCATAGATGCTCGCGAGGAAGGACCGCCGCCCGTCAACGAACAGGAGCTTGCCATGCACCGCCTCGCGGCTGCGCCCGGCGCAGCGGCGCTGGTATTTCTGCCGCCGCTCCTCATAGGCCGCGGCCTGCAGGGCATGAGAAAGCGCGGCGACGACGCCCAGGGCGGCGACCGCAACGGATTCACCCGCCGCCACCATGGCCGCCACGAAGGCGATATAGACCGCGCCGAACACCAGATGGTCGCAGATGCCGTCGAGGATGCGGCCGAAGGCGCTGGCCGTCCCCGTCGCCCGCGCCACCTTGCCGTCGGCGCCGTCCAGAACATGCCACGCCAGCATGAGCAGGAACCCCGCCCCCACGAACAGGGGATCGGGCAGGAAGCCGTAGAGCACCGCGGCAACGAGCCCGCAGGCGAGGCCGAGGAGCGACAGGCTGTTGGCGCTGATCCCGTGGGCTATGGCGAAGCGGGCGATCCGCGCCGCCAGGGGATGGATGAACAGACGGTTGCTGGCATCCTCGATGGCGGCGGGACGCCCATAGCTTTCGGTCGGGGACTGAGCCTCGGACAACTGGACGCCGATCGCTCCGGCATGATTCTTCATCTGGTCCACGGCCTTGTCTGTTGCCGCCGGACCCGCAGCTGCGGGGCGCATCGCCCCTCAACCGCGCAACCTCATGAGGTCGGAATCCGGCATCATTGGGAAGGCGACGGAACAGCTCCGGAACGCCACTCAAGACATAGGCATAATAGCATAGACGCGTGGGTGTAAACAGGATTTTGGCCCCGCCGGGGGCGCGTGGCGCGGCGCCTCAGCCGCAGAGCGCGCGGAGGATGCGGCCGGTCTCGGGATCGGTCTCGATGGTCACCCGCTCCTGCCGGAAATCCATGGTCACGGGATCGCTGGGCGCGATCTGCCGCACCAGGGTGGCGCCGGTGATCTTCCGCGCCTCGTCGTCGGACACCGCCGCGCGCCCGACCAGGGTTTCGGCCGCGCCCGGATCGCAGAGGCCGGGCTCCACGGCGGCCGCGTCGTCCGCCTGCGGCTCCGCCGCCTCGCGGCATCCCGCCAAAGCGAGCAGAGCGCCAAGGGCGAAGGTTGCAATCTGACCTTTGTGCTTCATGGGGCGAATCCCCTCCCTCACTGGTTGGACGATTCCAAGGCAACCATGCCTTTGCGGCAGGACCGTGGCGAGCAAATCACGTGCAACTTCCCATCCCTTCGAAGTTGCACCTGCATGCACATACATCAGACACTCACATGGCGGCAATGACATTATAATATTTCTTATTTTTCAATAACTTGCATTGATAATTCCGCATCGCGAATTCCCCGGATCGCCGAAGAGGATTGGCGATTTTTGCACATTTTTGATCAAATTCATGTTGCGGACCGGCGGCAAAGGCGTATGCTTGGGGACAGCGGCGCATGCCTCTTGCGGCGAACAATCGGGACTACCCGAAAGCGGAGGCAGGTCACGGCGCCGGCCCAGGGCCAAGGCCCCGGTTTGGGAAGGTCGAATTTGGGGAGCAAGTTGTCTTGAGGGTTACGTTCAGATCTCCGGATGGTGGGGAGCGCGTGGTCAATGCCCTCGGCGGGCTGACGCTCATGGAAGCGGCGGTTCAGGCCGGGATCGACGAGATCGAGGCGCAGTGCGGCGGCGGCATGTCCTGCGCCACCTGCCATGTCTATGTCCCCGAAGAATGGCGAAGCCGCACGGGGGAAGCGTCGGAGATGGAAGCCGAATTGCTGGAGGGTGCGGAATTCCGCACCGCCGGCTCCCGCCTCAGCTGCCAGATCACCCTGACGGAGGATCTGGACGGCCTGGTGGTCTATCTGCCGGGGGAGGACAGCGCGAGGCTGTTCAACGGCAGCTAGATCGCTGCCGCAACAACATTTGGGAGAGCCATTCATGTCGTTAACGGAAGAACGGACGGCGCAGCAGAGGCCGGCGCATGTGCGGCCCGAGCAGTTCGTCGATTTCGACGTCTACATGCCGGACGCGGATCCCGGCCGCTATTTCGAAGGCTGGCATTCCCTTCATGCGGAAGGAATGCCCGACGTCCTGTGGACGCCGCGCAACGGCGGGCACTGGATCGTCACCCGCAACCCGCTGCTCGATGAAGTCTTCGCCGATCACACCCGCTTCTCGAGCCGCGTCATCCTGCTGCCCAAGGCGGTGGGCGAGGAACACAACCTGCTGCCCACCACCCTCGATCCGCCGGAGCACCGGCCCTACCGCAATCTCCTCAACAACAATCTGGCGCCCCGCGCCGTCGGCGCGATCGAGGACGAGATCCGCGCCATCGCCATCGAGCTGATCGAGGGGGTGAAGCCCAAGGGCAAATGCTCCTTCACCCGCGAATATGCGGAGCATCTGCCGATCCGCGTCTTCATGAAGATGTACGGCCTGCCCGTCGAGGATGCGCCGGGCGTCAAGCAGCTCGTGGACCATACGACGCGCGGCGACGGCAGCGTCACCATGACGGAGGCGCTCGGCAAGCTTGCCGACTATCTCCGTCCCCATGTGGAGGCGCGGCGCGGCAAGGACGGCACCGATTTCCTGAGCCGCATCGTCAACGGCAAGATCGGCGACCGGCCGCTCAACGACGACGAGATCATGCAGCTGTCGGTGCAGATCCTGATCGCCGGGCTGGATACGGTGGTCAACTTCCTCAGCTTCATCTTCGCCTTCCTCAGCCGCAATCCGGAGCACCGGCAGCAGCTGGTGGACGACCCGAGCCTCATTCCGAATGCCATGGAGGAGTTCTTCCGCCGCTTCCCCATCGTGGTCATCGGCCGCGAGGTGACGCAGGACATGGAATATCACGGGGCGCAGCTGAAGAAGGGGGACATGGTCTGCCTGGCGACGCCGCTCGGCGGGCTCGATCCGCGGGACAATCCGGATCCCATGCGGGTCGATTTCCACCGCGCCGGCAGCCGGCACGTGACCTTCGGGACGGGCCCGCACAAATGCCCCGGCGCCCATCTCGCCCGCACCGAGATCCGCATCACCCTTGAGGAATGGCTGAAGCGCATTCCGGAGTTCCGCCTCGCTCCGGGGGCGGAGATCCGCTACAAGGGCGGCATCGCGGCGGCGGTCGAGGACGTGCAGCTGGTCTGGGACGTGTGACGAACCGGCTCTCTCACGCCGTTGCGTCTCAAGGCATTGCCTGGGGCGCGCCGAGGCTGTAATCATCCTGAACATGAAACGGGATCGGGAACAGCGCACGGCGCGCCAATCCGCCGCCCCGCGGGCGAAGCCAACGCGGCGCCCCGAGCCTGCGACGGACGGGCTTGAAAGCACGGGCCATCGCGGGCCCTATGCCCGCAGCTTCGACCAAAGGCGGCGGGCCATTCTCACCACCGCCTGGGCCATGATCGCCGAACATGGCGGCGACGACTTCCGCCTCAACGACCTGAGCCGGCGGAGCGGCGTGTCGCTCCGCACCATCTACAACGCCTTCACGGACAAGGACGGCGTCATCGCCCAGGCCGTCGCACTCCATTACCACGGCCTGTTCGAGGATATCGGCCCCGGCGACGACGACAGCCGCACCCTGCGCGAGACCATGATCATGTGCGCCCGCATCGGCGACGAGGTGGCGCGGCTTCGCGCCTTTTCGGCGACCGCCGCGCGCATGTATTTCTCGCCGCGGCCCAATCCGACCCTGGTCGAGACGCTGCGCGGCCTCCCCATTTCCCTCCTTCGCGCCTGGTGCCGTTCGGAAGAGGCGGACCGGCGCGTGATCCGCCAGTTCGGCCGCCAGGATCTGGAGCGAAGCTTCGCGAACGTGCAATGGGGCCTCGTTCATGACTGGGTCAATGGCCGCCTCGACCAGCCTGACCTTCCCCGCGCGTTCCAGGGCCACATGCTGCTTGTCGCCCTCTCCTTCGGCAACCGACTGGGGCGGAGCGAGGCCAAGAAGCTCATGAAGGAACTGGCCTGACCGGGCTCCCTGCCCCCCGGCCTTGATCTCCCCGGCCTTTCTGCTATGCCTGCCCCGGGGCCAGCGGCCCCGTCGGATCAATAGCTGGAAAGGACATCATGACTGAACATATCCGGATCGCCATCGCCGGCCACGGCAATCTCGGACGGGGCGTGGAAGCGGCGGCGGCGCTGAACCCGGACATGAAACTCGTCGGCATCTATACCCGCCGCAATCCCGAAGACATCGCCCCGCGCGATCCCGCAACCCCGGTCTTTGCCGCAAGCGCGCTTCCCGAGCATCGCGACCGCATCGACGTCCTTATCCTGTGCGGCGGCTCGAAGGACGACCTGCCGCGTCAGGCGCCGGAATATGCGGCGATGTTCAATACGGTGGACAGCTTCGACACCCATGCCCGCATCCCCGAATATTTCGCGGCCGTGGACCGCCCGGCGCGGGAGAACGGACGCACCGCGCTCATCGCCGCGGGCTGGGATCCTGGCATGTTCTCCATCAACCGCGTGCTGGGCGAGGCGCTGCTTCCCGATGGCGCCACCTACACCTTCTGGGGTGACGGTCTGAGCCAGGGGCATTCGGACGCCATTCGCCGGGTGCCCGGTGTAGCCGCAGGCGTCCAGTACACGCGGCCGAAGAGAGAGGCGATCGAGGCCGTGCGAAGCGGCGCGCGACCCCAACTTTGCGCAACCGACATGCACCGGCGCGAATGCTTCGTGGTGCTTGAGGACGGCGCGGATCCCGATGCGGTGCGCGACGCCATCGTCCGCATGCCCCATTATTTCGAGGGGTTCGAGACCAGCGTCCATTTCATCTCCGCCGAGGAACTGGCCCGCGATCATGGCGCCATGGTCCATGGCGGCTTCGTGATCCGGAGCGGCGCGACCTCCCCCGGCCATTCCCAGGTGATCGAATACAGCCTGACCCTCGGCAGCAATCCCGAATTCACGGCGAGCGTCCTCGTCGCCTATGCCCGCGCCGCTTATCGCCTCCACCAGCGCGGCGAACATGGCGCAAGGACCGTGTTCGACGTGGCCCCCGGCCTGCTGTCGCCCAAGAGCGCGGAGGTCTTGCGCGCGGAATATCTCTGATTGGTCGCCGGATGAACGGAGTTGCCCCCGCAACAACCCGCTAGGGGGTGCCGGCCGCGATGACACGCAAACCCTGATCGGCAAAATCGAGCGTAAATCCGTGGAGGCGGTTCGTATCGTCCTCACGGATCTCAATCTTCAGCTGGCGCCCGTGCAGTTCCGCATGCGCGAGCCTTGCTTGGCTGCCGTTCACCCATGCGGTCCCGGAAACCTCCTGGAAGGACTGGCGGAGGTCGATCCGATAGTCGTTCTCGAACCGGCGCCATTCCCAGACACCGGCCACCTTCGCAGGCACGATCCATTTGTAGATGGTGATGCCGCCCACCTTGAGCTGGTCATCGGCCTTCCAGTCGCCCATGTCGAAGGCGTGCGACACGATGCGGGTGCCGGGGCGAAGCTCGCTCAGGAACCGGGGCCGAAGCTCCATGTTGATGGACTGCAACAAGTAGAGCGTGATCACCGTCGCTTCGCGGAAATCCGCGGTCAGGATATCATCTTCGATGAAGTCCACATAACCCTCGACCTGGGCCCATCCGGCGAATTCCATGGCGTCGGCGATTCGCAAGGGGTCGATATCGATCCCGACGCCCCGCGTGCCCCATTCCTTCGCCGCGGCAATGACGATGCGCCCGTCACCCGAGCCGAGGTCATAGAGAATGTCTTTGGGGCCCACATTGGCCAATTCCAACATGGCATCCACCACCTGCTCGTCGGTGGGCACAAAGGGAACGTCCAAATAAATTCCCGCTTCGCTGGGGTAACTCTCGATATCGTCGAACAAAAGGATCGTACCTCGTCGCTAAAACTTGAATGAAGGCCTCTTGCGCTCCCACCTGGCGGCCGCAGGTGCAGCGATCTCATCCTAAAAACCTTTTCAGGCCAAAAGCTTTTGAGGAGAGGCAAACCTGAAGATGGGTATATACATTAAAGAAAGAAAAGGCTCAAAGCCGGGACAGACGGACCAAAGCGTCAGGAAAGGCAGGGAAACACGACCATGGCCACCGCGGATTTGACGAAGATCCTGCTCGATGCGCTTGATGACGAGCGGAAGGCGGAAGCGTTCTATGAAGCGGTCATTGCCAAATTCGGCCCCGTGCGCCCGTTTTCCAACATCGTCGAGGCCGAACAGCGCCACGCCGCCGCCCTGGAACGCCAGCTCCGGCGTTTGGGGGTTCCCGTGCCGCCCAATCCCTGGACCGGGAAAATGGGGGCCCCTGATGCCTTGGTCGAAGCCTGCGAACGCGCGATCCAGGGCGAGATCGAGAATATCGCGCTCTACGATCGGCTCATCCCGCTGATCGACGATCCCGCCGTGCGGCAGGTGATGGAGAACCTGCAAGCCGCATCTCGCGAACGACATCTCCCGGCCTTCCGGCGCTGCCTGGCGCGGGAACAGGGCCGGCATTAGGAAACAAAAGAAGCCGCCAACCCGGATGGCTGGCGGCTTGTTTGCAATCTCACCTGGGCTCTTAGTCGGCGAAGGCCGCCTCCGCCTCGGGCTCGATCTTGAGCGGGATTCGCAGGAACCGTCTGCCGTCCTGCCGCGGCGCCGGCAGGTGTCCCGCCCGGACGTTCACCTGGATCGCCGGCAGCAGCAGCCGCGGCACGGCGAGGGTTGCGTCACGCGCTTCCCGCGTGGCGACGAAATCATCCTCGCTCACCCCGTCATGGACATGGATGCTGTCACGGCGCTGTGCCCTGACGGTGGTCTCCCAGGCATGTTCCTCACGGCCCGGCCCCTTGTAGTCGTGGCAGAGGAAGAGTCGCGTCTCCTCCGGCAGGGCCAAAATGCGGCGGATTGAACGATAGAGCGCACGGGCATCCCCGCCGGGGAAGTCGGCGCGCGCGGTGCCGTAGTCCGGCATGAACAGCGTGTCGCCGACGAAGGCCGCGTCACCGATCAGATAGGTGACGCAGGCAGGAGTGTGCCCGGGCGTATGCATCACCTCCACCTCAAGCTCGCCAAGGGCAAAGCGCTCGCCATCAGCGAACAAACGGTCGAAGTCGGAGCCATCGGGCACCAGGTCTTCAAGCGCGAAGACGGGGCGGAAGATCTTCTGTACGTCGCGGATATGTTCGCCGATCCCGATCCAGGCGCCGGTCCGGGCCCGGATATAGGCCGCCGCCGAGAGATGGTCCGCATGGGCGTGCGTCTCGAGCACCATGGCGATCTTCCATCCCTTGTCCGCCGCCGCCTCGAGGATGCGGTCGGCGAAGGCCGTCCGGACCTCGCCGCTCGAGAGGTCGAAGTCCAGCACAGGGTCGATCACCGCAGCGACCCGCGTCGCGGGATCGACCACCAGGTAGCTGATGGTGTTGGTGGCGTCATCGAAAAACGCCTCGATGATTGGCTTCTTGTTCATGGCAACCTCCGTTTGCTCCTTGACTATATATGAGCAGACACTAAATAAGCAATATCTAATTAAGGAGGTGTTCATTCCCATGCTTGCTCCCCCCATGGACCTCGCCACGTTCGAGACCAAGGCGGCCCAAGTGGCCAAATTGCTGAAGGCCACCAGCAATCCGCGGCGCCTGATGATGCTGTGCAAGCTGGTCGAGCATGGCGAGCGTTCGGTCAACGATCTCGCCGAGGACGTTGGGCTCTCGCAGTCGGCCCTGTCGCAGCACCTCGCGCGGTTGCGCGACGAGGGGCTCGTGACCTTCCGCCGCGAGAGCCAGACGCTCTGGTACCGGATCGCCGATCCGCGGACGGAGACGCTGCTGGCGACCCTCTACCAGCTCTATTGTCAGGAGGACTGATCCCATGACCAGGACATTCATTTCCCCCGCCGAGGCGCGGAAACTGATCGAAGGCGGCGCCAAACTCGTGGACATTCGCGGACCGGACGAACATGCGCGGGAACATATCCCGGGCGCCCTCAACCTGCCCCTGGACCAGGTGGAACAACTGGAGGCCAGTGATTGCGCCATCGTGTTCCATTGCCGCTCCGGCGCGCGCACTGAGGCCAACGCGGCGCGGCTCAAGGCCGTTGCGGGCGCCCATTGCCATATCCTGGAAGGCGGCCTTGACGCCTGGCGGCAGGCCGGGTTCGAGACGCGGACCGACCGCCGCCAGCCCCTTGAACTGATGCGACAGGTGCAGCTTGCCGCGGGTGCTCTCGTGCTGCTCGGGGTGCTGCTCGGCTTGCTCATGGACCCGGGCTTCCTTGTCCTCGCGGCCTTCGTCGGGGCCGGGCTGATGCTGGCGGGTGCCACCGGCTGGTGCGGCATGGCGCGGCTCCTGCGGCATATGCCCTGGAACCGGCGCATGGCGGCCTGACCCGTGATGGCCGTGCCGGAGATAGCGCTCGCGCTCCTGTCGGGCGGCCTGATCGGCATCGTCCTCGCGCTGGTGGGCGGCGGCGGCTCGATCCTGGCCGTGCCCCTGCTCGTCCATGTGGTGGGCGTCGGCTCCACCCACGCGGCGATCGGGACAGCCGCTGTCGCGGTCGCGGTGAACGCCGCTGCGAGCCTTGCAGGGCATGCGCGGGCGGGCACGGTCAAATGGCCCTGCGCCCTCGTCTTTGCCGCGGCCGGCGTCATCGGTGCCGCCCTCGGGGCTGAGATGGGCAAGGCCATCGACGGCGAAACCCTGCTCGCCCTCTTTGGCCTGTTGATGGTGGTCGTGGGGCTTTCCATGCTGCGCAAGCGCCGCCGCCCGGACGATCCCGATGTGCGGCTCTCACGCACGACGGCTCGGGTGCTGCTCCCCCGCCTCCTGCCCATGGGTTTGGGGGTCGGCATTGCCGCCGGCTTCTTCGGGATCGGCGGCGGCTTCCTGATCGTGCCTGCCCTGGTGGCGGCGACGGCCATGCCCCTCGGCAATGCGGTCGGCACCTCGCTAGTCGTGGTGACCGCGCTAGGCCTGACGACTGCCGGCTCCTATGCGCTCTCAGGATTCGTGGACTGGGGCCTCACCGCCGTGCTGGTCACCGGCGGCGCCCTTGGCGCGGCAATGGGCGTGCCGCTCGCGCAACGCCTCGCTGCCCACAAGACGCTGTTCGCCCGCCTGTTCGCCGCGCTCATCATCGCCGTCGGGATCTATGTGACCATCGGCGCGCTTTGACGGAAAGCGCTTCACGCGAAAGCGATCGTGCCAAGCGCCACGATCGAGACTCTATAAGTTATTGAAAGACAAGAAGTTAATGGCGGAGGGGATGAGATTCGAACTCACGAGGGGCTTCCGCCCCAACACGCTTTCCAGGCGTGCGCCTTAAACCACTCGGCCACCCCTCCGCGAAAGGTCAAGGCGCAATATACCTATCACGCCGCAGGACGCAAGTGATCCGGGACGGGGGAGCGGGCTTTTTTCCTGTCCGCCCTACCGGACAAGCGCATGGTTCATTTTGCATGACCGGGCCCGCTTCGGCTAGAATGCAGCCGAACGAAGAGCCGGCCCCAACTGCCGGGCGGAGCAATGGGCGTGATCCTCAGACTGGTCGCATGGCTCATATTCTGGTTGGCCGTCGCCATGCTCGGCGCGGAGCTCCTGGATTTTCTCGAGACCGGGCGGCATAGCCCGGTGACCCTCGGCGATCTCTGGCGGGCGATGGATGCGGCGAGCCATGACAGGAGCCTTGCGGAAATCAGCGCGCGGATCCCCGCGGCGAGACGGCTGGTGCGGACAATGCTCGCCTGTCCGGCCTGGCTCCTTCTGGGGGCAAGCGCCCTCATCCTGATGCTGCAGGGGCGCCGGGGTCGGCGCCGCCGGACCTGCTGATCCTCAATCCTTCATCTTGAGGGCCGAGATGAAGGCATCGTGGGGGATTTCCACCTTGCCATACATGCGCATGCGCTTCTTGCCCTCTTTCTGGCGGTCGAGGAGCTTGCGCTTGCGGCTGATGTCGCCGCCGTAGCATTTGGCGGTGACGTCCTTGCGGAGCGCGCGGATCGTCTCACGGGCGACG
>CAZDSS010000015.1:0-37503 GCA_964508185.1 uncultured Sphingomonadales bacterium | reverse complement strand
GCCTCAAGGCGCTGGCGCGCTTCCTCGTCGCCCACTGGGAGGCGGAGGTGAAGGTCTTCGTGGACACCGCCCCGGTGATGGAAAAACCCCTCGCCGCAGCGGCGGGCCTCGGATGGCAGGGGAAGCATACCAACATGGTAAGCAAGTCCCACGGCTCCTGGACCTTCATCGGCAGCGTGTTCACGACGCTCGAACTTCCCGTGGATGCGCCGGAAGCCGACCATTGCGGCAGCTGCCGCCGATGTCTCGACGCCTGCCCCACCCGCGCCTTTCCGGCGCCCTACCAGATCGACGCCCGGCGCTGCATCTCCTATCTCACCATCGAATACAGGGGGCATATCCCGGCCGAATTCCGGGAAGCCATGGGCAACCGCATCTATGGCTGCGACGATTGCCTCGCCGTCTGTCCCTGGAACAAGTTCGCGCAGACGGCGCGGGAAGCAGCGTTCCACACCCGGGAGGACCTGCGCGCGCCCCTGCTCGCCGAGCTTGCATCACTCGACGATGCCGCCTTCCGGGCGTTCTTTTCGGGGTCCCCCATCAAGCGGATCGGGCGCGACCGCTTCGTGCGCAACGTGCTGATCGCCGTCGGCAACGCCGGGGACCCGGCGCATGCCGCGGTCGCCGAGCGGCTTCTTGACGATCCATCCCCGCTGGTCCGCGCCATGGCCGTCTGGGCCCTGTCGCGCCTTGCAGCGCCGCAGGACCTGGCCCGGCTTCACGCAAGCCGCGGCGCGCGGGAGCAGGACCCGGACGTGCTTGCGGAATGGCGGGCCGCCCTCAGTCCGCGCGCATGAGCTCCAGATTGTCGAGGGCGAGTTCCGCCGTATCGCTGCCCGGATAAAGCTTCGTTACCCGTTCCCAGTCCGCCCGCGCGCCCGCGTCGTCGCCCGACAGGCGCCGCACCACGCCGCGCTCGAACAGCGCCTCGGCGTTCTCCGGATCGATGGCGAGCGCACGGGCGAGATCCAGCTCCGCCTGGTCGAGGGACTGGAGATAGCGATAGGCCGTCGCCCGCAGCACGTGAAGGTCGGCGAGCGCCACCGGGTCCGACGGCGTCATCTGGTCGATGACCCGGGTGAGGTCGGCGACCGCGCGGTCATATTGGCCGAGCCCCGCCGCCGCCCGCGCCCGGTCCACATAAAGGTCGTAGAGCGCCGGGGTGGTCGCGGGAAGCCGCGCGATGGCCGCGGTGAAGGCCGCATGGGCCTTTTCATAATCGGACGCCAGCATCCAGGCATTCCCCGCCTGGGCCTTCAATTCGGCCACCAGAAGCTTGCCGCCCGCCGCCCCCCTGGCGTGGAGGCCGCGGCCCTCGGCGACGTCGTTGGCCGCTTCCTCGAGCCAGGCCGCCGCCTCCTCCACCCGGTCGAGGGCGAGAAGGGCCGCCGCCGAGCAATGCTTGGCCGGAACCCCGCCCTCGTTGTCGCGCCAGAGTTCGGCGGCCTTGAGCGCCACCTCGGGGTCCTTCCGCACCTGGGCGAGGCAGGCACGATAGCGCATGGCGTCGGGGTACGCCGTCTCGGCGAAGGGATTGCCGGCAAGTTCGCCGGCGTCCTCTCCGGTCTCGAACTCCGGCGCCGAATCTTGCGCCATGTGGTCGTCATGGGCGAACGCCGGCAGGGCGGCACAGATCAGGATGACGGCAAGCAGCGGTCTCTTCATGCTATAAGGGCCTCATCGGAGCTTCGCGGGATTTATAGATCCCCTTTGGGAGAAAAGTAAGGCGATGGCGCATCTTTTCTGTTTCGGCTACGGGATGAGCGCGCAAGCGCTCGCGCGGATCCTCAAAGCCGAAGGCTGGCGCATCAGCGGCACCAGCCGCGATGCCGACAAGATCGCCGCCATGGCCGCGACGGGCGTTACGGGTCATCTGTGGCATGCGGGCGCGCCGCTTGATCCCGCGATCCTCGGCGACGTCACCCACATCCTCGTCTCCATCAAGCCCGATGACGCGGGCGATCCCGTGGTCCGCGCGCTCGAGTCCATCGGGGACCGCCTGCCGCGCTTCCGCTGGATCGGGTATCTTTCCACCACAGGCGTCTATGGCGACCGCGGCGGTGACATCGTGACCGAGGATACGCCGCCCGCACCTACCTCCGACCGGGGCAGGCGGCGGCTTGCGGCGGAGGACGCCTGGCGGAGGCTCGCGGCGGCCCGCGACCTGCCCCTGCACATCTTCCGCCTGCCCGGGATCTACGGCCCCGGCCGCAATCCCCTCGAGAAGATCCTCAGCGGCACTGCGCGGCAGGTGATGCAGCCGGGCCAGGTCTTCTGCCGCATCCATGTGGACGATCTCGCACAGGCGCTCCGGGCGTCCATCGATCGCCCCGATCCGGGCCGCATCTACAACATCTGCGACGACGAACCGGCGCCCCCCGACGAGGTGCTGCGCCATGCGGCGATGCTTCTGGGCCTGCCTCCGCCGCCCGAAGTGGCGCCCGACGACCCCGAAGTTTCGCCGATGCGGCGGAGCTTCTATGCGGAGAACAAGCGCGTCTCCAACGCGCGGATGAAGGCGGAGCTCAAGGTCGCCCTCGTCTACCCCACCTATCGGGAGGGGCTCGCCGCCATCCTCGAAGGTCTGAGCCCCTAGGATACCTTCGCCGCGAGCTCGTCCACCGCCGCGAAGAGCCGCGCGAGGTCGGCGGGGCTCGACAGGCGATGGTCGCCGTCTTTCACGAGGGTCAGCGTCACATCTTGCGATTGCAGGCGTTCTAACAGTCGGCGGGAGACGTCCCAGGGCACGTCCGGGTCCGCCGTGCCGTGGATGAGGCGCACGGGGCACGTGATCCCCACCGGCCGGTCGAGGAGGAGATGCCGCTCCGCCTCGTCCAGCAGCTTGCGGGTGATCACATAGGGCTCGTCGCCGTATTCCGTGGGCTGGCGGATGAAGCCGTCCCGCGCCAGGGCGTCGCGTTCTTCGGGAGTGAAGGAGGGCCACATGAGATCACGGGTGAAATCGGGCGCCGCGGCAAGGCCCACGAGGCCCACGACGCGCTCGGGCCGGGCCAGCGCCGCAAGGAGCGCGATCCAGCCGCCCATGGAGGAGCCGACGAGGATCTGGGGCCCGTGCGTCACCCGGTCCAGCACGGCGAGGGCATCATCCCGCCAGCGGCCGATGGTGCCATCTTCGAACTTGCCAGAGGAGGCCCCATGCCCCAGATAGTCGAACCGGACGAAGGCCCGGCCGGTCGCGCGGCAATGGGCTTCCAATGCCGTCGCCTTGGTCCCGGTCATGTCGGACATGAAACCGCCGAGGAAGACCACGCCCGGGTTCTTCCCCGGGCTCGCGTGATAGGCAATGTAGCTTCCGTCAGAAAGGGTTAGTCGCTTGGGCTTGTCGTCCGTCATCATTGGCTCCCGCGCTGAAACGCCTTCGCCCCATGGGTCTAGCCGACGGGGGCCGCTTTGCCAAGCATCCGGGGCCGCCGCCCCTGCGGTCATGTATCTGGTGGCCCGGCTCGATCCCGGCAATACGGCCCGCCATGCGGCGGATCTTTCCATATTCGTGGCGCGCCGCGGCGGGCGGGCGGTGCTGGCGTCCGCCGGCGGGCCCCTGCTTCCCGAGGTGCTGCGCGGCGGCGTCGCCCATCTGCCCATGCCGCTCGACGGCGGCAATCCCCTGACGCTGTGGCGCGCGGCCTTCAAGCTCGCGCGCTTCGCCCGCCGGGACGGGACCGGCCTGCTCCATGCCCGGGGCGCAGCGGCGGCCTGGACCGCCTCCCTCGTCAAGCGCTTCACCGGGCTTCCTCTCGTCGTCACCCTCGACGACGGGCCGGAGGAGACCGCCGCCTGGCGGCGCTGGCATGCGGGGGCCATCGCCCGCGCCGATCACGTGATCGTGCAGTCCCGCCACATGGCCGCCCGCGCCGCCGCCGACCACGGCATCCCGGCGCAGCGCATGACCGTGATCCCGGGCGGCGTGGACATGGCGCGCTTCGATCCCGCGGCGATCCGGGGCGACCGCATCGCCCGCATGGCACAGCGCTGGCTGCTGCCCGACGGCGTCCCCGTGATCCTGATGCCGAAGCGCATCGCCCCGGACAAGGGCCACGAGATCCTGATCGAGGCCCTCGCCCGCCTCGGCGACCGTCCCTTCGCCTGCATCCTCGCGGGTGACGACCGGGACAATGAGAGCTACCGCCTGCGGCTCGAGGAAATGGCGGTGATGCGCGGCCTTGGCGGCAGGCTCCGCCTCGTCGGCCCCATCGACGACATGCCGGCGGCCTACATGCTGAGCGACGCCGTCGTATGCCCCGGCCTCATGCCCGAGGCCTTCGATCTCGCCGCCGCGGAGGCCCAGGCCATGGGCCGCCCGGTGGTCGGCGCCGATCACGGGGCGTTGGCCGAACTGATCCTGCCCGAGCGCACGGGCTGGCTCGTGCCCCCCGGGGATCCCGATCTTCTGGCCGCATCCCTCGCCCGCGCCCTCGATCTTGATCCTGCCGGGCGCGCGTCCCTTGCTGCCACGGCGCGGGAGCGGGTGGCGGCGCACTTTTCGCTCTCCCGGATGTGCGCGCAAAGCGTCGCCCTTTATGATATGCTGCTCGGGTCGCAAAACCGCGCCGCAACCGCCGCCGATCCGGGCGTTGCCGCGCCCCGCGAACCTTGACAGGCGGCGAAATCCCTCTAATTTCGCCGGTTACGGGCGAGATCTCTCGGCCTGCCAAATTCTAACGACTGGATTGTTGATCGATGTCGCAGCCTAATCTTACGCAGGCGATACAGATTTCATTGCCCGACGGCAGCCGTCGCAGCTACGACCGGCCGGTGAGCGGGGCCGACATTGCGGCCGATATAGGCCCGGGCCTCGCCAAGGCGGCGGTCGCCCTTCGCGTGGACGGCAAGCTCCATGACCTGAGCCATGTCGTCACCTCGGACGCGGCGATCGAGATCGTGACGCGCAAGGACGAGGACGCGCTGGAACTGATCCGCCACGACGCCGCCCATGTGATGGCCGAGGCGGTCAAGGAACTTTATCCCGAAACGCAGGTGACGATCGGCCCCGCGATCGAAAACGGCTTCTATTACGACTTCGCCCGGGACGAGCCCTTCACGCCCGCCGATCTCGAGCGCATCGAGGAGCGCATGCGCGAGATCGTGGCGCGCGACGAGCCCCTGCGCCGCGAGGTCTGGGATCGCGACGAGGCCGTTCGCTTCTTCAAGGAGCAGGGTGAGCATTACAAGGCCGAGATCATCGCCTCGATCCCGGGGGACGAGCCCATCTCCGTCTACTGGCAGGGCGATTTCGTGGACCTCTGCCGCGGGCCGCATCTGCCCTCCACGGGCAAGCTCGGCTATGCCTTCAAGCTGATGTCGGTGGCCGGGGCCTACTGGCGGGGTGATTCCCGGAATCAGATGCTGCAGCGCATCTATGGCACGGCCTGGCGCGACGAGAAGGAGCTCAAGGCCTATCTCACGCGGCTCGAGGAAGCGGAGAAGCGCGACCATCGCAAGCTCGGCCGGGAAATGGGCCTGTTCCACTTTCAGGAGGAAGCGCAGGGCTCCGTCTTCTGGCATCCCAAGGGCTATACGGTCTGGCGCGTCCTTGAAAACTACATCCGCCGCCAGCTGGAGCGGGCGGGCTATGTGGAAGTGAAGACGCCGCAGCTCCTGTCCGCGAAGCTGTGGGAACAGTCGGGCCACTGGTCCAAGTTCCGCGAAAACATGTTCGTGGTGCCGGACGAGGTGCCGAGCACGGAGGAAGGCCAGCCGGTGATCTCGGGCGACGCCGAGTTCCTCGCGCTCAAGCCCATGAACTGCCCGGCGCATGTGCAGATCTTCAAGCAGGGCATCCGCAGCTATCGCGACCTGCCCCTGCGCATGGCGGAGTTCGGCTGCTGCCACCGCAACGAGGCCCATGGCGCGCTGCACGGCCTGATGCGCGTCCGTCAGATGACGCAGGACGACGCCCATATCTTCTGCCGCGAGGACCAGGTGGCGTCCGAGACGATGCAGTTCTGCGACCTGCTGCGCGGAGTCTACAAGGACCTCGGCTTCGAGGAAGTGCGGGTGCATCTCGCCACGCGCCCCGAGGTGCGGGCGGGCGACGACGCCGTCTGGGACCGCGCCGAGCAGGCGCTTGAGGACGCCCTCAAGGCCACGGGGCTCGAATATGTGATCTCGCCCGGCGAAGGCGCGTTCTATGGTCCGAAGCTCGAATTCCATCTGAAGGACGCCATCGGGCGCTCCTGGCAGTGCGGCACGCTGCAGCTCGACTTCGTGCTGCCCGAGCGGCTCGGCGCGTCGTACACGGGCGAGGACGGGGCCAGGCACCGGCCCGTCATGCTGCATCGCGCCATCCTCGGCACGCTCGAGCGTTTCATCGGCATCCTGATCGAGCATCATGCGGGCCGCTTCCCCATGTGGCTCGCCCCCGTGCAGGCGGTGGTGACGACGATCACGTCGAAAGCCGACGACTATGCGAACGAGGTCCTCGAGCGGCTGAAGGCGGCGGGGCTTCGCGCCGAGGCGGACCTTCGCAACGAGAAGATCAACTACAAGGTCCGGGAGCATTCCGTGGCCAAGGTGCCGGTCATTCTCGTGGTGGGCGAACGCGAGGCCCAGGAAGGCAAGGTCTCGCTCCGCCGTCTCGGCAGCCAGGCCCAAGAATCGCTTGCGCTTGACGACGCCGTGAATAGACTTGTGGAGGAAGCGACCCCGCCCCGCTAGGGCCGGGCGCCATAACCGATTTCATCAACAGAAAGGTTTCGGGGGTGCGGCATCCGCGCCCCGATACAGGAGGAAGTTACATACGTAGAGGACCAATGGGCAGCCCGCCCACACAACAGGGCCCCCGTGTCAACGAGCAGATCCGGATTCCGCAGGTGCGCCTCATCGGCGCCGACGGCGAGAACCACGGCGTGGTTCCGATCGAGACCGCCCTTGAAATGGCGGCGGATGCCGGGCTTGATCTTGTGGAGATCTCCCCCACTGCCGAGCCGCCGGTCTGCAAGATTCTTGACTACGGCAAGTATAAATACGAGGCCCAGAAGAAGGCCAACATCGCCCGCAAGAACCAGAAGACCATCGAGATCAAGGAGATCAAGATGCGTCCGACGATCGACAAGCATGACTACGACGTCAAGATGCGGTCGATCCAGAAGTTCCTCGACGAAGGCGACAAGGTCAAGGTGACGCTCCGTTTCCGCGGTCGCGAAATGGCGCATCAGGAAATCGGCCTCCAGGTCCTGCAGCGTGTCCAGGCTGAAATCGGCGACGCCGCCAAGGTAGAACAGGCGCCCAAGCTCGAAGGCCGCCAGATGATCATGGTGCTGGCGCCGAAATAGGCCCGCCCGCCACGGAATGACGACGAAGGACCGTCCGCTGCCCCGCAGTGGACGGTTTTTCATGTGCGTCAGACGGGGAAGAAGCGGTTGAGGATTTCCTGATAGATGGCGGCGAGCCTTTCGATGTCGTCCACATCGGCCCGCTCGTCCGCCTTGTGCATGGTCTGGCCCACAAGGCCGAATTCCACCACCGGGCAGATGCGGCGGATGAAGCGGGCGTCCGACGTGCCGCCGGTGGTGGACAGCTCGGGCTCCCGGCCGGTGACGTCGCGCACCGCGCCCGCCACGATCTCGACGAGCGGCCCGGGCTCGGTGAGAAATGCTTCGCCCGAGACATGGGTCCGGAGTTCGTGCGCCCCGCCAAGGCGGTCGCACACCTCCGCGATCCAGTCCACCAGCGACTGCCCCGTATGGCGATCGTTGAAGCGGATGTTGAGCCGCGCCCGGGCGGCGGCGGGGATCACGTTGGTCGCCGGGTTGCCCACATCCACGGACGTGATCTCGAGGTTCGACGGATCGAAATGCTCGGTCCCCTCGTCCAGCACCCGGGCGTCAAGCTCGCTCAGCACGCGCAGAAGCCGCGGGATCGGATTGTCGGCAAGATGGGGATAGGCCACATGCCCCTCCGCCCCGATGATGGTGATCTCGCCGTTGAGGCTGCCGCGCCGGCCGATCTTGATCATCTCGCCGAGAAAACGGGGATTGGTCGGCTCGCCGACGACGCAGGCATCGATCCTCTCCCCGCGGGCGTCGAGCCATTTCAGCATCTTGTCGGTGCCGTTGATGGCAACCCCTTCCTCGTCGCCGGTGATGAGGAAGCTGATGGAGCCGCCGAAATCGCGGCCGCGCGCGGCGAGGAAACGTGATGCCGCTGCGGCGAAGGCGGCGATCGCGCCCTTCATGTCGGCGGCGCCGCGGCCGAGGATCTGGCCGTTCACGATCTCGCCCGCGAACGGGTCCGCCGTCCATTTGGCTGGATCGCCCACCGGCACCACGTCGGTGTGCCCTGCGAAGCAGAAATGGGGCGAGCGGTCGCCGATCCGGGCATAGAGATTGTCCACCGGCTCCGTCCCCGGCTCCGTGAAGGGGAGCCGGTGACAGGTGAAGCCGAGGGATTGCAGCACCCCCTGCAGCAGGTCGAGCGCGCCCTCGTCCCGGGGCGTCACGCTCGGGCAGCGGATGAGGTCCCGGGTGAGGGCGACGGGATCGACCATGGGCCGCCTCAGGAGCGCAGGAGTTCGTTGATGGAAGTCTTTTCCCGGGTGCGGGCGTCGACCTTCTTCACGATCACCGCGGCATAGAGGCTGGGGCCCGGCGTGCCGTCGGGCAGCGGCTTGCCCGGAATGCTGCCGGGGACCACCACCGAATAGGCGGGCACGCGGCCGTAATGCACTTCGCCGGTCTCGCGGTCGATGATGCGGGTGGAAGCGCCGATATAGACGCCCATGGACAGGACCGAGCCTTCTTCAACGACGACGCCCTCGGCCACTTCCGAGCGGGCGCCGATGAAGCAGTTGTCCTCGATGATGACCGGCCCCGCCTGCAGCGGCTCAAGCACGCCGCCGATGCCGGCGCCGCCCGAGATGTGGCAGTTGCTGCCGATCTGGGCGCAGGAGCCGACGGTCGCCCAGGTATCCACCATGGTGCCGCTGCCGACGTAAGCGCCGAGATTGACGAAGCTCGGCATCAGCACCACGCCCGGCGCGATATAGGCGGAGCGGCGCACGATGGCGCCCGGCACGGCGCGGAAGCCCGCTTCCCGGAATTTCGCCGCATCCCAGCCCGCGAACTTGGACGGCACCTTGTCGTACCAGGGGGTGTTCACGCCGGGGCCGCCGGGGATCGTTTCCATGTCGTTGAGGCGGAAGGAGAGCAGCACCGCCTTCTTCACCCACTGGTGGACGACCCACTGGCCGCCTTCCTTGCTGGCGACGCGGAGCGCGCCGGAATCGAGGGCATCGAGCGTCGCCTCGACCGCATCGCGCACTTCGCCGCGGGTATCAATGGTGATCTCCGCCCGGTTCTCCCAGGCATTCTCGATGATCGGCTGCAAAGCTTCGAAAGTCATGAAATCAGGCCCGCTTCTGGTTTTTCGGAGGGCCTAGATAACATTCTTCGAGCCATGAGGCGAGATCGGATATGCGGTAATGGATATGGGCGTCGCTGAGCCCCTCCGCCGCCCAGAAGTTCTCCCGGTCGGCCCCGTCGCAGGCGATCCAGCAGGTGGCCATGCCGAGCTCCGCCGCGGGGATGAGATTGCGCGCGATGTCCTCCACCATCACCGCCCGCCGCGGATCCACCCCGTGCGCCGCCACGAGCTTGCGATAGCCCGAAATGTCCGGCTTCGGCATGAAATCCGCCGCGATGATGTCGAAGATATGGTCGAAGACGTCGCCGAGCTGCAGCCGTTCGAGCACCCGGATCGCATAGTCGCGGGAGCCGTTGGTGTGGATGAGCTTGCGCCCCGGAAGGTTGGCGATCGCCCGGGCGAGCCTCGGGTCCGGCGAAAGCCCCGAGAAATCGATGTCATGCACATAGGCGAGGACTTCATCCGGCTTCACCCCGCGCTCGGTCATGAGGCCGCGGAGCGTCGTGCCGTGGCGTGCGAAATAGCTCTTCTGCAGCTCCCGCGCGGCGGCATGGTCGAGGCCGAACCGCTCGGCGATGAACAGGGTCATGCGGCGGCTGACCTGGGTGAACAGGTTGCATTCCGCCGGATACAGCGTGTTGTCGAGATCGAAGATCCAGATGTCGCGGTCCTGAAGCATCATTCGGGGCCCCAAGGCCGGGCCCTTCCCTGTGGTTTGCGCGTCCGGCGGCATTGGCAGCGGGAACAACGCGCGTTACGGATTAAAGGACTATTAAGGCTCCCGCCCTAATCTGGACCGTCGAGACGAGCAAGGTCGATTGTCGAGAGTCCCGAGGGATGTCCTTTGACAGTGCGAAAGTAATGAATATCGCCGCGGGACGGAAGGCCCGATCGGGCCCGCCCGGGACACGGGAACCGGGGATCGCGGGCCATCGCGCCGATCCCGCGGGTGCGGCGAGCTTTTCCCTTTCCTGCATCGACCGTTTTCCGGGGCCCGCCATGGTGGTGTTCGGCGCGGAATGGCGCGCCTGGGGCAATGTCCATGCGGAGCCGCTGCTGAACGCCCTCGCCGACCGGGACGTCAATCTGACGAGCCTCGTGACCCGCTGCCTTGCGGGCGGCGCGCCCCAGACCCAGAAGATCGCCCTGTCCGGCCCCACGGGCAACCGCCATCTCGACCTTCACGCCCTGCCCGTGATCCTCGACGAGCCGGCGGCGCGCGCGGTCTCCCCTGAAGGGACGGAGGCCGCCGCGGCGGCGGGCGCGGGCTTCGCCGCGGTGATGCTGTTCGCCCGGGAGACGACGCTCGAACACAATCTCACCGGCGCCCTCGTCGATTCCCGGCAGATGTTCAAGGACCTCGTGTCCTGCTCCGACGACTTCGCCTGGGAGACCGACATTCACGGCGTCTTTCGCTATGTGTCGGCGGAGGGGGCCTTCGGCTACGGCGCCCATGAGCTCACCGGCCGCAACAGCCGCGATCTCCTCGACGACAGCGACGGCGACAGTGACGCCGCCCCCAATCCCTTCATGGCGCGCGAGCGGGTGGACGGCATGATTCTCGCGCTTCGCCGCAACGGCGGAGGGGTGGCGCTGGTCAAGGTCACGGCCCTGCCCCATCTCGGGCCGCGCGGCGACTGGCTAGGCGCGCGCGGCATGTGCCGGGACATCACCGCAAGCAAACTCCAGGAGACCGGGCTGATGAAACTGCAGGCGCGGCACAATTTGGTGACCCAGCTGGCGGCGCTCGCCCGCGACTCCGGCGGGCCGCACATGCTGCAGTCGGCCGCCGGGATCGTGGGACAGGGTCTTGCCGCCGATTGCCTCATCCTGAGGCGCAACAGCGGCGCCTTCCTGATCGAGGGCGCGACCGCAACGCCCGCCCCGGAACTCGTCGCCGCCCTCATGGACCGCCTCGAGGGTCTCGTCGGCATGCAGCGGCGCGCCTCCGCCAGCCGCCCGGTGTTCGAGACCGTGGCCGGCGTCCCGGCGGTGCTCGCCGTCACCCTCAATCGCGGGCTGGTGAACGGCGCGCTCGTCGTCCTCTGCCCCGAGGGCCGCGCCTTCGGCGACCATGAGATGGCCCTCATTGACGAGGCGGCGGCCCAGGTGGCCCTTCTCGTCAGCGAGGTGGAGCGGGAGGTGGGCCAGCCCGATCTCAACCGCACCGATCCGCTGACCGGGCTGCTGAATGCCCGCGCCTTCATCGAGGTGGTGGAGCGGCGCATCAAGAACCAGAAGCGCTCCGGCCACCCCGCCGCCCTCCTCCTCGTGGAAGTGGACGATTTCGACGCCATCGGCGAACGCTTCGGCGCGGCGCTGGCCGAGCGGGCGCTCAAGGAGCTGGGCCAGATACTGAGCGACCATTCCCGCGCCGGCGACGTGGTGGCGCGGATCGACCACAAGCGCTTCGCGCTGTGGCTCGAGGACACGGATCCCAAGGGCGCGGGCCACAAGGCGCGGCTCGTCATCCGTCAGAGCCAGGACGTCCATCTCGGCCGGGTGACGGGCACGGGCGCCGTCTCCGCCTCCGTCGGCGGGGTGGAGGTGGCGGCGGAGCTCGAGGGCTTCACCGTCGAGGACCTGATCGCCCGGGCGGGCGAGGCGCTGCGGGAAGCGCAAAATCTCGGCTGGAGCCATTGCCGCATGTATTCGGGCCTGCGGGACGCGGAGGACGCGGATTCATGACCGCAACCAGGGGCAGATTCTGGAGGCGATCCCGGGCGTCGGAGAAAACGCCGTCCGTTGACGCGGACAATACCGAGCGGCTGCCCCAGACCCGCTATGCGGAGGCCCTGCGGATCCTCGAGGAAAAGGATCGGGCGGGCAAGCTCGCTCTCGCCCAGAGCACCGACGTGGCGCCCGAGATCCTCTATTACCTCGCGTCCGATGAAGCGACCGCCGTCCGCCAGATGGTGGCCGCCAACCCGACGACCCCCCATCAGGCGCACAAGATCCTGGCCCGGGACGATTCCCTGGAGGTACGGGAGGAGCTCGCCCGCAAGATCGCGCGCCTTCTGCCCGACAGCAGCCAGACGGAGCGCGCCGCGACCCGCGAACGCCTGATCGAGATCCTGGAGACCCTCGCCCAGGACCAGGCGACGGTGGTGCGCAAGATCATCGCGGAAGAGCTCAAGAGCTCCCTCGCCGCGCCCCATGCCCTGATCCGCAGGCTGGCGGAGGATGGGGAATATCCGGTCTGCGCCCCGGTCCTTGAATATTCGCCCCTGCTCAGCGACGACGATCTCAAGGAAATCATCGCCCTGACGAAGGTCAAGGGGGCGCTCTCCGCCATCGCCCGCCGCGCCGCGGTGAGCGCCGAGGTGGCGGACCGCATCGCGGCGTCCCTCGACGTGCCCGCGGTAGCAACCCTGCTCGCCAACCCGAACGCCAGCATCCGGGAAGAAACCCTCGATCTCATCATCGACCATGCGGCCGATGTGACGGACTGGCACGAGCCGCTGGCGAAACGGCCCAACCTGTCGCTCCGCCTCATGCGGCGCATCGCCGGCTTCGTCGCCACCAGCCTGGTGGAAGAGATGGTGCGGCGGCAGGACATCACGGCGGATGCGGCGGAAATGCTCCTGAACCGCGTGCGGCAACGGCTGCAGGAGCAGGCCGTGGACGCGGAGGAGGCGGCGAACCGCAGGCAGGCCATGCAGCAGCTCTATGCCCGCGGCGCCCTGGACGAGCAGTTCGTCGTCGACGCCCTCGACCGCCGCCAGCGGGAGGTGGTGATCCAGGCCCTCGCCCTGCTTGCCATGATCGACATGGAGGACGCGCGCCGCATCATCACCCGGCGCAATCCCCAGCGCATCACCGCGCTCGTGTGGAAGGCGGGCCTTTCCATGCGCACGGCCTTCCGCATCCAGTCGGAAGTGGCGCTCGTCCCCCACCGTCAGCTGCTGTTCGCCCGCAACGGCTTCGACTATCCCCTGTCCGAAGCCCAGATGACCGCCCTGCTCGAGCCTTATCTCGCGTAGGTCTTCGCCGGATCACCAGTTGGACATGGTCTTGGGCAGCTTCTTGGCCGCCAGGATCCGGTGCACCTGAAGGATGTTGGCCTTGAGAAGGCGCGAGCGCAGGTTCCACAGCTCCGCCTCGCGCAGCAGCACCTGGACGAGCTGCTTGCCCTCCTCGCCCTGGCGCATCAGCTCGGCGATCACCCGGTCGGCCTCGGCCCAGGCGCGGGAGATCATGGAGACATATTGCGGCGTCATGTCCTCGTTGACGCGGATGCTGAAGCCCTCGGCCTTGAGGATTTCCAGCATCTCGCCCGCGGGCACGGGGTGGGGCCGCTCCGGCTCCTTGGTCTTCCATTCGAGATAGTCGGGGTGATTGACGACGCTTTCCCGCGACAGGAAATAGTCGGTCATCAGGAACAGCCCCTCGTCCTTCAGCTTCTTGTGCACGTGGCGCAGAAGGTGGGACTTGTGCTCGATGGTAAATAGCGCCTCCTTGGCGAAGGCGCGGTCGAAATTGCGGTCGAATTCGGGGGCCTTGGGATTGTAGTGGCGGATCTCCGCCTTCTTGGCGAGGCCGGTGCGGACGGAAAGCTCCATGCCCGCCTGGGCGAGCGCCGCCGATTCCTCGAAGCCGGTGATCCAGACCCCGAATTCCTGGGCCAGTACGCGGGACGGGCCGCCGAGCCCCGCGCCGATCACCATGGCGCTCATTTCCGGCGACAGGGACAGGAGCTTGGACATGGCGATCACATGCTCCGGCCCGCCGGGGCCGCAATAGCCCTCGCCCCAGATGAACTGGGCGATCTCGATTCGGCGACTGTCCCAGGGCTCCACCGGCAGGACGGGATCGGCAGAACGGGGGGGCGACGGCGCGGCGGCGGCGTCGGCGCGGGCCCTGGCTTCCTCCCGCTCCTTGAGCCGCCGCTTCACGTCGTTCAGGTCGTATCCCTCCCACCAGACCTTGAGCCTGGTTCGGAAGGGTATCTTGCCTTTCTCCGTCACGCTTCCGATGACCGCCTCTGCACGGATTTTAAAAAGCGTTAACCGTAAAGCCTGAAAAAATCGTAAATGGGCCTAGCCGCGCAAGGTGGCTCCCGTCCGCTGGGCGACGGCGGCGACCACCCTGGCCGCGACCGCCTCGATCTCCGCGTCCGTCAGGGTGTGGTCCATCGCCTGAAGCGTGACGCTGACGGCGACCGACTTCTTGCCTTCGGCGACACCCGGGCCCTCGTAGACGTCGAACACGGCGGCGTCCGTGATGAGCGCCTTGTCCGCCCCGCGCGCCGCGCGCAGGATGTCCTCGGCCGCCACAGCGCGATCCACCACGAAGGCGAAGTCGCGGTCCACCGCCTGGAAGTCCGACGCCTTGAGCGGCCCGCGCGAACGCCCGGCCCGCGCCTTGGGCTGCGGGATCGCATCGACGAAGATCTCGAACGCGGCGACCGGCCCTTCGATGTCGAGTTCGGCGAGCACGCCCGGATGAATCTCGCCGAAGCGGGCGAGCACCGTCTTCGGGCCGAGCTTCAGCACGCCCGAACGGCCGGGATGATACCAGGCCGGGGCTTCCGCCGCGGTCTGCAGATTCTCGACCGGCGCGCCCGCGAGGGTCAGCGCCGCGATGGCGTCGGCCTTGGCGGTGAACACGTCAACGGGCTTCGCCTTGCCGCTCCAGTGCCGCTCGCCGTCGGCGCCGCCGCGCACTCCCGCCGCCACCAGCACATGGCCTTCGGGGGTCGCATCCGCATACTGGTTGCCGATCTCGAAGAGACCGAGATTCTCGAACCCGCGCGCCGCATTGCGGGCAAGACCCGACAACAGGTTCGGCAGCAGCGACGGCCGCATGGCCGAAAGCTCGCTGGAGATGGGGTTCGCAAGGCGCAAGCCCTCCTCGACCCCGCCGAAGAGCGCCGCTTCCTTGTCCGACAGGAAGGACCAGGTGACCGCCTCGCGCAGGCCCCGGGCGGCAAGGCCCCGGCGCAGCAGGCGCAGGCGCTTCTGGCGCGGCGTCATGACGCCCTTGGGCACGTCCGGCCGCTCCATGGGCACGGCGGGAATGGCGTCGTAGCCGACGATGCGCAGCACCTCCTCCACGAGATCCGCCTCGCCGTCCACGTCCGGCCGCCAGCTCGGCACCGCGACGGTCCAGGAATCCCCCTTGTCGTCGCGGATCGTGAAGCCGAGGGTTTCGAGGATGCGGCGGCATTCGGCGGCAGGAACGTCCAGCCCGCCGAGGTTTTTCACCCGCGCCGGACGGAAGGCGACGGTCTTGACCGCGTCCGGCACCCGGCCCGCGATCACGAGCTCGCTCGCTTCCCCGCCGCAGATCTCAAGGATCAGGCGAGTCGCCAGCTCGATCCCCGGAATGGTGCCCGCGGGATCGACGCCGCGCTCGAAGCGGTAGCGCGCGTCGCTGTCGATATTGAGCTTGCGGCCGGCTTCGGCCACGCGCACGGGGTCGAAGGCCGCGGATTCGAGGACGAGGTCCGTCGTCTCCTCGGTGCAGCCGCTGTCCTCGCCGCCCATGACGCCGCCGAGGCCAAGGACGCCCGTGGAATCGGTGATGACGCAAAGGCCGGCAGGCAGGGTGTATTCCCGCCCGTTCAGGGCCTGCAGCGTCTCGCCCTCGCGCGACAGGCGCACAACGATGTCGCCGTTGAGCTTCAGCGCGTCATAGACATGAAGCGGCCGCGCGCGGTCGAAGGTGAGATAGTTGGTGATGTCCACCAGCGCCGAGATGGGCCGAAGGCCGATGGCGCGGAGGCGGTCCTGCAGCCATTGCGGGCTTTCGCAATTCCTGACGCCGCGGATGAAGCGCCCGACGAAGACGGGGCAGACATGCTCCTGCCCCTCGGGGAGCTCGATCCGCACGTCGACCGGGCTCCGGAAGCTGCCCGCGACGGGTGACGCCGCATCATCCTTGAGGCTGCCGAGCCCCGCCGCAGCAAGGTCGCGCGCAACGCCGCGCACGCCGAGGCAGTCGGGCCGGTTGGGGGTGATGGCGATGTCGATCACCGGATCATCAAGCCCCGCATATTCGGCGAAGGACGCGCCCACGGGCGCGTCTTCCGGCAGCTCGATGATGCCTTCGTGATCATCGGACAGCTCCAGCTCCCGCTTGGAGCAGAGCATGCCTTCGGACGCAACGCCGCGGATCTCCGTCGGCTTCAGGGTGAAGTCGGAACCGGGGATGTAGGCGCCAATGGGGGCGAAGACGGTCTTCATGCCGGTGCGCGCATTGGGCGCGCCGCACACCACCTGCACGACGCCCGAGCCGGTATCCACCCGGCAGAGCCGCAGGCGGTCGGCATTGGGATGCTGCACCGCCTCCAGCACATGGGCGACCACGAAGGGCTTGAGCTTCGCCGCGCGATCCTCGACGCCGTCCACCTCGAGCCCGATGCCGGTGAGCTTCTCGGTGATCGCATCGAGATCGGCCGCGGTCTCCAGATGATCCTTGAGCCAGCTGAGGGTGAGTTTCATGGAAATGTCTGCCCTTACCTGATGCCGCGGGTCGAGACCGCAGGAATGTCGAGCGCCGAGAAGCCGTAGTGGCGCAGCCAGCGCAGGTCGGATTCGAAGAACTGCCGAAGGTCCGGGATGCCGTATTTCAGCATGGCGAGGCGGTCGATCCCGCAGCCGAAGGCGAAGCCCTGATACTCGTTGGGATCAAGGCCAACATTCGCAAGGACGCGCGGATTGACCATGCCGCAGCCGAGGATCTCGAGCCAGTCGTCGCCCTCGCCGAACACGATCTCGTCGCCCTTGAAGCTGCAGCGGATATCCACCTCCGCCGAGGGCTCCGTGAAGGGGAAATAGCTCGGCCGGAAGCGCATGCGCACGGAATCCACCTCGAAGAAGGCACGGGCGAAGGCTTCGAGGCAGCCCTTGAGATGGCCCATATGGGTGGACTTGTCGATGACGAGCCCTTCCACCTGATGGAACATGGGGGTGTGGGTCGCATCCGAATCGCAGCGGAAGGTGCGGCCCGGCGCGATGATGCGGATCGGGGGCTTCTGCTGCAGCATGGTGCGGATCTGCACGGGCGAGGTATGGGTGCGCAGCACCTTGGCCTCCGCCCCCTCGGGCGCGCGCAGGTAGAAGGTGTCGTGCATCTGCCGCGCCGGGTGGGATTCCGGCATGTTGAGGGCGGTGAAGTTGTAGTACTGGTCCTCGATCTCCGGCCCTTCGGCGACCGCGAAGCCCATATCGGCGAAGATTTCGATCACCTCGTCCATGACCTGGCTCACGGGATGGATCGAGCCTTCGGGGATGCTGCGCACCGGCAGGGTGACGTCCACCCGTTCGGCTTCCAGCCGGGCGTTCAGCGCCGCGCGCTCGAGCTCCGCCTTGCGCGATGCGATCGCCGCCGTCAGTTCGTCGCGGAGGCCGTTGTAGAGCGGGCCATAGAGCTTCCGCTCGTCGGGCGTCATGGCGCCCAGGCCCTTCATGAGCTCGCTCACCCGCCCCTTCTTGCCCAGCGCCGCGACGCGCACGGCGTCGAGGGATTCGAGATCCGCGGCGGCGGCGACGGCGGACAGCATCTCGCTTTTCAGCGCCGCGATATCGGCCTCTTGCACCTTCATCATGTTCCACCCTTCAGGCCGCCCCAACCCGCGGGCGGCAGATAAGAGAAAAGGGCCTTCGCCGGAGGGAGAAGGCCCTTGTCATCTGGTTCGACCCGTTGCATGCGGACGCGCGTGACGCGCCCGCGCGGCCGCAGCCCGTTGTCAGGCGTTGCCGAGGGCAGCCTGCGCCTGCTCGGCCAGCGCCTTGAAGGCTTCCGGCTCGCGCACGGCGATATCGGCCAGCACCTTGCGATCGAGGTCGATCTGGGCCTTCTTCAGGCCGTCCATAAATCGGGAATAGGTCAGGCCATGGAGACGCGCGGCCGCATTGATGCGCTGTATCCACAGGGCGCGGAAGACGCGCTTGCGGTTGCGGCGGTCGCGATAGGCATATTGCAGCGCCTTTTCCACCGCCTGCACGGCAGCGCGGTAGGTGTTCTTGCGGCGACCGTAATAGCCCTTGGCCTGGTCGATGACTTTCTTGTGGCGGGCGTGCGCGGTGACGCCTCTCTTAACGCGTGCCATTGTCCGATCTCACTTCAAGCGTAGGGAAGGAATGACTTGACGATGCGGGCGTCCTGATCCGACAGGATCGTGGTGCCGCGCTGGTTGCGGATCTGCTTGTTGGTCCGCTTGATCATGCCGTGACGCTTGCCGGCCTGCGACGAGCGCACCTTGCCGGACGCGGTGAGACGGAAACGCTTCTTGGCTCCGCTCTTGGTCTTCAGTTTGGGCATTTTGCAATCCTCTTGAACTTTGGAAGCGGCCCGCACCGCAGGGCGGCCGGGCCCGGATATGCTGCAACGGCGGGGAAGGCATGCCCTACATGGCCAGCCCGCCTGAATGAAGCCCGTGGGTTATAGCCATATCCCGCGGCAAAGGCAAGGCCCGGCAAGCGCCAGGGCCCGCAAGATCGCGCCAGATCCCAGTCATGGCCATAGTCATGGCCACAGTCATGGCCACAGTCATGGCCACAGTCATGAAAGACTCGTTAATGCTTTGCCGCTAATCTTCCGGCGTCCCCCTGGCGTCAAGTGGAAAGGGTCGTCGATGTTGCGCCGTCTCGGGTTGTCCCCCGTTCTCGCCTTCCTGCTCGCCGCATTCCTGCTGCCGTTCCATGCCGCGGCCGAATTCCGGGAGCCCGCGGCAGAGGACGCGGCACTCGCCCGCCCCGCCCTGTGGCGGGTCAAGGGCAATGCGGGCGAGGTGACGATCCTCGGCTCCATCCATCTCCTGCGGCCGGACACCCGCTGGCTCGAGGGCGCGGTGGCGGAGGCGGCCTTTGCCGCGGAAACCCTGACCCTTGAAATCCACAAGACGCCGGAGACCGAGCACCGCATCCAGCAGCTTACCGTGGAGCGCGGCGTCTATCGCGACGGCGGCAGGCTGGATCAGGCCATTCCGGGCGAGCTTTACGCCGAGGCGCGGAACATCGCCGCGAGCCTCGGCTTTCCGGAAGCCCAGTTCCGCCAGTTCCGGCCCTGGGCGGCATCCCTCATGATCGGGGTCGGGACGGTCCTCAAGCTCGGCTTCGATCCCGCGCTCGGGGTGGACGATACCCTCGCCCGCAAGCTTTCCGCCCGGGGGGTTCCGATTCGCGGGCTCGAGACGGCGGAGCAGGTGATCGACGCCCTCGCCCGCCATCGGCCGGAGATCCAGCTTGAAATGCTGCGCCAGTCGGTGCGCGACTTCACGCTCGCGGAAAAGATGCTCGACGACCTCACGGCGGCCTGGGCCACGGGGGATGAGGCGACCCTCGACCGCCTGCTCCACGCCAATGTGAAGACGGTGCCGGAATTCCATCATGCGGTGATGATCGAGCGCAACCGCAACTGGCTGCCCCAGATCAAGCAGCTCATCGCGACCCCCGGGCAGCATCTGCTGGTGGTGGGCGTCGGCCATCTGGTGGGCGCGGACAGCGTCATCGAGATGCTGCGCCGGGACGGCTACGAGATCGCCCGCATCCAGTAATCCGCCTCAATAGTCGGCGGCGACGAAATAGAGCCCGTCGGGCGGCGCCACGGGTCCGCAGGCCTTGCGGTCCCGGGCTTCGAGCGCCCGGCGCACGTCGTCCGGCGTCCAGCGCCCGTCGCCCACGAGCCGCAGCGTCCCCACCATGGAGCGCACCTGATGGTGGAGGAAGGACCGCGCCCCGGCATGGATGAAGACCTCCTGCCCCTCGCGCTCGACGGTGAGGTAATCGAGAGTCTTTTCGGGGGATTTCGCCTGACACTGGGCGTGGCGGAAGGTGGTGAAATCGTGGAAGCCCACCAGATGCTGCGCCGCTTCATGCATGGCCTCCGCATCGAGCGGCCCCCGGATATGCCAGGCCTTGCCCGCATCGAAGGTCAGGGGCGCCTCGCGGTTGACGATGCGGTAGAGGTAATGGCGGCGCCTGGCCGAGAAGCGGGCGTGGAATTCGGGGTCCGCCTCCGCCGCAGCCAGGACCGCGATCCCCTGCCCCCGGAGGTAATAGTTGAGCGCGCCCATGACCGTCCGCGGCTCGCGCGGGCGTTCGAGATCGAAATGGGCGACCATGCCCAGGGCATGGACCCCGGCGTCCGTCCGGCCCGCGCCGTGAAGGCGCACGGTCTCGCCGCAGAATCTGGTGATCGCGTCCTCGACCGCCGACTGGATGCTCGGCCCGTTGGCCTGGGCCTGCCAGCCGACGAAGCGGCTGCCGTCATATTCAAGGGTGATGCGGTAGCGCGGCATGGGGCGGGACGGATCCTTGGGGCTCGCGAACGGGGCTCACCTATTTACCCGGCCCCGCGCGCTTCATTCAAGAACAGTTGCCGGCGGAAGGGGATAGCCGCGAAGGAGGGCGTCGGCCTCCATGGCGCTCTTGCCCTCGCGCTGCAGGGTCATGAGGCGCAGGGCCCCTTCCCCGCAGGCGACGACGAGCGGCTCGTCCACCACCGTGCCGGGCGCGGCCTTGCCGCCCGCATTCACGGGCTCCGCCCGCAGCACCTTGATGCGCGTCCCGGCATGGAGGAACCAGGCGCCGGGGAACGGCGCGAAGGCGCGGATCTGGCGGTCGATCTCGATCGCCGGCCGGGTCCAGTCGATGCGCGCTTCGGCCTTGTCGATCTTGCGGGCGTAGGTGACACCCGTCTCGGGCTGCGGCTCGGGCCTGACGCTGCCGTCCGCAAGCCCCTCGAGCGCAGGCACGATCAGCCGGGATCCCATGGCGCTCAGCCGGTCGTGAAGGGTCTGGGCCGTATCCTCGGCCGAAATCTCCGTCCGCTCCTTCAGCAGCATGGGCCCCGTGTCGAGCCCCGCATCCATGAGCATGATGGTAACCCCCGTCTCGGCATCCCCCGCCTCGATCGCCCGCTGGATAGGCGCGGCCCCGCGCCAGCGCGGCAGCAGGGACGCATGCACGTTGATGCAGCCGAGGCGCGGGGCGTCGAGAATGGCGTGGGGCAGGATGAGGCCATAGGCCACCACCACGGCGGCGTCCAGGCCAAGGGCGCGGAACTTCTCCTGCTCCTCGGCGGATTTGAGCGACAGGGGGGTATGGACGGGAATGCCGCGGCTTTCCGCAAAGGCGGCGACGGGGGTCGGGCGCGGCTTCTGGCCGCGTCCCGCGGGCCGGGGCGGCTGGGCATAGACCGCCGCAACCTCGTGTCCCGCTTGCAGCAGCGCCTCAAGGGTGGGCACGGCGAAATCGGGCGTGCCCATGAAGGCAAGGCGAAGGGAAGTCATGAAGCTCAGCCGGCGGCGCGTTCGAGCCGCTTGACCTTGCGCAGGATCATGTCGCGCTTCAGCCGCGACAGATGGTCGATGAACAGAACGCCCTCGAGATGGTCCATCTCGTGCTGCAGGCAGGTGGCAAGAAGCCCCGTCGCATGGATTTCCTGCTCCGCGCCGTCATAATCCAGATAGCGGACCTTCACTTCCGCGGGCCGCGCCACGTCGGCATACTGCTCGGGCACGGAAAGGCAGCCCTCGTTGTAGACGGCGAGCTCTTCCGACGCCCAGACGATCTCCGGATTGACGAAATATTGCGGATTGCGCGGCTCGCCCTCGCCCGCGATGTCGATCACCAGGATGCGCTCCGGCACGCCCACCTGGATCGCCGCAAGACCGATGCCGGGGGCGGCATACATGGTCTCCAGCATGTCGTCCATGAACTTGCGCGTGTCGTCGGTCACCGCCGCGACGGGCTTCGACTTCAGCTTGAGCCGCGGATCCGGCGCGGTGATGATGGGGAGAATGGCCATTGTTTCCGTCCTGCTTTCCTGGGGAATTAGGTAATGTCTGCCATGCCCCCCGTCAAGCGCCGCCTCAGGTGATGGCGGCGGAGCGGATCAGGGCCTCGACCTCGGGAAGTCCGGCCTCGAAATAGTGGGTCTCCGCCGCTTCGTAGAGGATGAGATAGAGCCTGCCATCGATGATCGCCCCGGCGGCGAGCCCCTTCATCGGGACGTCGAGCGCGCTCACATAGCCGTAGTCGAAGCGGAAGCCGGGCTTGTTTCCGAACGGCGCCGGACGGAGATTGCGCGTCTCGACGAGCGCGCTGCCGTAAAGCTTGGCGAGCGACGATTCCGTCAGTTCCATGACGTCGCTCGGCAGCATGTGGGCGCGGAAGAGCCCGAATTCCGCCCGCTTGTCCACGACGAACATTGGCTTGCCGTCGGGAAGCCCGTCGATGAAGATGATGTGGTCGAGATAGACTCCCTCCCGGGTCCAGAACTCCCGCCCCGCAAACTTGATTGGCGCCTTGTTCCATGGGCTCGCGGGCTGCACCGACAGGGCGCCGATGGATACCGGCCCCGGCCCCACGGCTCTGTAGCCCGTGCAGGCCGCGAGAAGAAGCAAGGATAGCAGGGCAAGCCAGCCCGCGCGGAATTTCCCCCATCCCGACATCACACGTCCCCCATATAGCTTCGGATCATCTCGCGGTCGTCCGCCTCGGGCTTCAATTCCAGGTAGCGGGCGAAGGCGTTTCGCGCGGCGTCCCGGTCGCCCGCACGCATGTGGGCCAGGCCGAGCCCGCGATGGGCCTCGGGCGGCGCGGCGCCGTGTCGGATCGCGGCTTCATAAGCATCGCGAGCCCGCGCCGCATCCCCCTCCTCCCCCCGCCTGCGGTAGAGTTCGCCGCGATAGAAATGAATTTCGCCCGGCGTCACCCCATCCTCCGCCAGCCAGCCGAGGATGAGCTCCGCCTGGTTGAAATGGCGGAGATTGAGCTGGTCCTCGATCCAGCGGGCGCGGTGGCGGCCCACGATGCGCCGGAAGTCGGCGGCGCCCGGCCCGGCGTCCGGCCCCTCCGCGAGCGCCGCCTCGCGCCGGTGGCCGAGGGACTGGGCGAGGCGGGACAGGTTGCCGATGCGCTCCACGCTCGCCGGGTGGGTGGCGAAGAAAGGGTCCTGGGCCGCGCGGTACCGGGCCGCCGCCTGTTCCGCCACCACCCGCTCCCACACGGTGACGCCGTGCCAGGGATTGATCCCGGCGCGGTGCATCATGTGCAGGCCCATTGCGTCGGCCTCGCGTTCCAGATCCCGGCCGTAGCTGAATATCAGCCCGTAGCCCGCAAGGCGGGCGAGGTCCTGGGTTCCGGGGGACGCCCCGGCCACCGCGAGCCCCAGGGACAGGAAGCTCATGAAGTTGGAAAGGTCCCGCGCCTGCTCCCAGTTCCTGACCGAATGGCGGCGGAGATAATGTCCGATCTCGTGTCCGAGCACGGTGCTGAGCTGCGCTTCGCTGGAGGTGCGCAACATCAGCCCGCTCCACACCTGCATCATGCCGTTCGGGGCCATGCTGGCGTTGAAATGGGGGATGCGCATGGGATAGACGCGGATGTCGCTGCAATAGCCATGGGCGAGGCGGCAGCTGAGGTCCTGCAGATAGGCGGCAAGCTCCGCATCGGCGATGACCAAGTGGGAGTTGCGGATGGTGTCCTCCATCTGGTCCACGGCCATCCACAGGCCCGCTTCCGTGGAGGACGGGTCGGGCCGATGACCGGGCGGCACCGCATCGGCAAAAAGCGCATCCCCCGCCCCGTCCTGCAGCGCCGCCGCGGCCAGCGCGCGGGCGGAGGACGCAAGCATCGCGCAGACGGCGCAGCCGCCGAGAAAGGCGCGCCGGTTCATGACGCCCGCCTTCATTGCGGCATCTTTCCGAGAAGATTGGCGACCGTGCGCTCCGCTCCCTTCCGGGTGCGCAGGTCCCCCGTCTCGTCATGAAGGAAGTTGAACCAGACCACCTTGCCCGACTTCAGCTCCACCAGCGACGCGAAGCCCACTTGCTCCCCGCCGGAAAGGCCCACGCCCATGAGCCCCGCGGCAAGCTGCAGGGCGAAGCGCCCGCCGCTCGTGTAGCTGTCGCGGACATGGATGAAGAGGGCGTAGTCCGTGCCGTATTCGTCGGCGAGGGCGGCGGTGCCGGGGCCCAGCGTCCAGTCGAACTTGTCCTTCTTGGTGGGAAGCTCCACCGCCGTGAACTTGTGAAGGAGAATGGTCTGCCCCACCGCGCCATGGAGCCGCTGCACCTGCACCAGCGCGGCGTCCCGCCGGGTGAATGCCGCGGGATCCACCGGAATGACCGTTGCGGCGCGCCCCGCCTGGAATTCCATGATCGATTCCAGCAGAAGCTCCTTCGCGGTCGCCGTCCATTCCGCATGGGGCTCCAGCATGCCGGACGCCTGCAGGGAGCTCAGCTCCACATCAAGCGGCATCAGGAGGATGCGCAGCCCGTCGTCTCCGGCGTCGAGCGACGTCACCTGGGCGAACTGCCTGGTGCTCGTGCAGGCGGAAAGAATGAGCGCGAGGCCGACGACGAGCCACAGCGCGGGACGCTTCAGCCATTCCATGCCACCCCCTCCCCTTTTGATCGGACAGATCATGGAGTCACTCTATTTTTGATTTAATTTTATGATAATTCAATCGGCTTCGTGAAAATCAGGGGTTGCGGCAGCCCGGTATCATTAGGGAATGCTTAAAGGGCGGCGCATAAGCTCGTGACCACAGAGGAGCGATCCCGCGCAACAGGGGCGGACAACATGGCGACCCGATCCGGAATCCGGCAGGCCGACCGCGGCAGCGCGAGCTACCGCGCGGGCCGCGCGCTCGCCGTGTTTCTCCTGCGCTGGCGCTGGGCGGCGCTACTTCTGATAATGGGATTCGCCGCCGCGCTGATCGCAGGCGTGGGGCGCCTTGAGGTCTCGGGCGACTACCGCGCCTTTTTCGATGCCGACAATCCCGAGCTTCTCGCCTATGACGGCCTGGAAGAGCGCTACGGCCGCCTCGACAGCCTGGCCATATCGCTGCGGCATGATGAGGGCGACATCTTCACCCCCGAGCGGCTGACGGCACTCCGCGACTTCACCGATCGCCTGTGGACGCTCCCCCACGTCTCCCGGGTGGACAGCATCGCCAACCACCAGCATTCCCACGCCGAGGACGACGACCTCCATGTGGAGGATCTGGTGCCCGAAGGCGGCGCGCTGGATGCCGCGGCGGCGGCGCGGGTGCGGGAGATCGCCCTTGGGGAGCCCATGCTGGTCGGGTTCCTCGTCTCCCCCGACGGGCGGACCACCAATATCATCATCACCCTGCATCCCCCCGCCGACGCGCCGGACGCCCTGATGGAGGCGGTGCAGGCGGCGCGACGGGAGATCGCGGCGTTCCGGGCCGAGAACCCGGACGCGACCCTCGCCCTCGTCGGGGACGCGGTGCTGGATACCGCGCTTCGCGAGGTGTCGGAACATGACGCCGCCTCGCTGTCACCGGTGATGCTGGCGGTGGTGATCCTGGGGCTTTGGGCATTTTTCGGCAGCCTGTCGCCGGCCCTTGCGACCACCGCCATACTGCTCCTCACGGTCCTCGCCTCCCTCGGCGTCATGGGCTGGGTGGGCATTCCCGTCATGTCGGCGACGGCGGCGCTGCCCGTGGTGGTGCTGACCATATCGGTCGCGGACGCCGTCCATCTGGTCGCCAGCATGCGCGCCATGCTCGCGCGTCTCACCAAGCGGGAAGCGATCGTCGAGAGCATGGGCGTCAATCTCGCGCCGGTGCTGATCACCAGCCTTACCACCGCCGCGGGCTTCCTCAGCCTCAATTTCTCGGACGCGCCGCCCTATCGCGATCTCGGCAATCTGGCGGCGATCGGCGCGCTCCTTGCGCTTCTCTTCACCCTCGGGCTGCTGCCGATCCTGCTCGACCTTCTGCCGCCGCCGCGTTACCGCCCGCAGGCGGAAAGCCACTGGCTGACGGCGCGGCTTCCCGCCGCCATCGCGGGGCGGCCGCTGGCGATCACCCTGGTCATTGCGGCCGTCGCCGCGACGGGCGCGGCGCTCCTGCCGCGGCTCCAGATCAACGACAAGTTCGTCAACTACTTCAGCCCGGATGTGCCGTTCCACCGCGACGCCGCCTTCGTGTCGGAACATCTGCCGGGGCTCTATTTCCTTGAATTCTCCGTGCCCGCCGCGGGGGAAGGCGGCGTCAACGATCCCGATTATCTCCAAAAGCTCGAGGAATTCGCGACCTTCCTCCGGGCGCAGCCGGGGGTGACCCATGTGGCGGCCCTGACCGACATCATGAAGCGGCTCAACCGCAACATGCATGGGGACGACCCCGCCTGGCACCGCCTGCCGGAGGCACGCGCGGCGGCGGCGCAATATCTGCTGCTCTACGAGATGTCCCTGCCCTTCGGCCGCGAGCTCACCAACCGCATCGACGTCGCCAAATCGGCGTCCCGGGTGACCGTCGTCATGGACGACATCTCGACCGCCGCCATGCAGGACCTGGAGCGCCGCGCGGAAGCCTGGCTCGCCCGCAATTTCACCGCCGCCGACGGCACCGGGCTTGCGATCATCTTCGCCCATCTGACGGAGCGCACCCTGAAGAGCATGGCCTGGGGGACGCTCGCCGCGCTGGCGCTCATCGCCGGCTGCCTCATGCTCGCCCTCCGCAGCCTGCCGCTTTCGCTCCTGAGCCTTCTCGTCAATTGCGTGCCGATCCTGATCGTGTTCGGCGCCTGGGCCATATGGCCCGGCGAGATCGGGCTTTATGCCGCGGCGGTCGGGGCCATCGCCCTCGGCCTCATCGTGGACTTCGCCGTCCATCTTCTGGTCAAGTACCAGCGCGCCCGGGCCGAAGGGGCGGATGCGGCGGAAGCGGTCGCCTATACCTATCGCCTGGTGGGGCCGGCGCTCGTCATCACGGCGGGCGTGCTGATCTTCGGCTTCTCGACCCTGCTCTTCGCCGATTTCGCCATCAATGCCCGGCTCGGGCTGATGACCGCGCTGGTGATCGCCGCCGCCTTCGTGGTGGACATGCTGCTGCTGCCGGCGCTGCTCATCCTGTTCGACGGAAAAAGGGAGTTACCGCGTCATGAAATCCAGCCCGCTGACTAGATGGCTGCTGCCCGTTGTCGCCGCCCTTCTCATGGTCCCCGCCCAGGCGGATGAGGCCGAGGATCGCGGCCTTGCGATCGCGCAGGAAGCGGACCGGCGCGACAGCGGCTTCGTGGACAACGAGGCGGCGCTCACCATGATCCTCCACGGCCCCGGCGGACAATCGAGCCGCCGCAGCCTGCGGATCCGCATCCTCGAATCGACCGATCCCGACATGGGCGACAAGTCGCTCGTCGTGTTCGACGAGCCGCGGGACATCGCTGGCACCGCGCTCCTCTCCCACACGCGGATCCTTGATCCCGACGACCAGTGGGTGTGGCTGCCTGAAGTGGCGCGGGTCAAGCGCATCTCCGGCACCAACCGTTCGGGCGCCTTCATGGGCAGCGAATTCGCCTACGAGGATCTGGCGGCGCCCGAGGTCGCGAAATTCGCATACCGTCATCTCCGCGACGAGCCCTGCGGCGATAATCTCACGTGCCATGTGGTGGAGCGGCGGCCGCTATATGCCGACACCGGCTACAGCCGCCAGGAGGTGTGGCTGGACGTCGAGGAATTCCGGCCCTGGAAGATCACCTTCCACGACCGCCGCGGCGACCATTTCAAGACGCTGGAATATGCGGACTTCCACCAGTACGGCAAGTTCTGGCGCGCCCACCGCATGGTCATGACCAACCATCGCAACGGCCGCAGCACGGAGCTTGTGGCGTCGGGCTACCGCTTCGGCGTCGGCTTCACCGAAAGCGACTTCTCGCAAGCAAGCCTGCGCCGCGTGCGCTGACGCGCCCGCATAGGTTCCTCGCCCGCGGCGGGCATGGTGCCTCCCACGCCCGTCCCGATGCTTTTCAAATAGCCGCCGCTTCGTTATGGTTAACCGATCGTAAATTCAGGAGCATGACGGGCGGGGGACCATGCGGCGGATTCAGGGGCGCGACCGATCGAATATTAAGATTTCGGCAATATTTATTAATCTACCGTCTCCCAGGTAAACCTTTTGGGAGGCCCCATGACCAAGCCCGGTTCGCCGCGCCTTCGCCGCTTGCGTAGCCGCCTTCTGCTTGCGACCTTCCTCGGCGCCGCGCAGCTTGCCCTGCCCGCCGCGGCCGCGGACATCCTCAATGTGCGGGTCGGCCGCCATCCCGACATGACGCGGCTGGTGATCGATCTCGACGGGCCCGCGACCTTCGCCGTCCGCTACGACGCGGAACTGAGGCTCGTGATCGAGATCGAGGGCGAGGGTGCGCTGCAGCTGCCCCGCACCGCTTCGGGCGGCGTCATTTCGGGCATCGACCTGGCGGATCCCGCATCACGCAGGCTTGCGGTGAAGCTTGCCGCCCCCGCCGAGGTGACCCGCGCCTTCCGCCTGCTGCCCGAAAGCGAGGCGGATGCGCCCTACCGGCTCGTCTTCGACATGCGCGAGGTGCCGCGGGCCGAATGGGCGCGGCTCGTCGCCACCGACGGGGCGAAGCCTGCGGCCCCGCTCCTCGGCAATCTGGCGGCGGCGCGGCCCGTCCCGACGACGCCCACCGCGACTCCCACGGCGCAGGACCATGCGGCGCGCGCGGACGAGCCCCCGGCGGAATCCCCGCCCGCGCCGGAGCCGGAACGGTCGCCCGCGCCCGAGCAGGCCCCGCCCCCGCCGCCTGCAACGCCCCCCGCTCGCGCCAGGGAGGAAGAGCAGGCGCCGAGGCTTGCAATGGACGGCGCCTATGCGAGCGGCCTGTTCGACGGCCTCAGCATCGACGGCTATGTGGAGGTGGAGGGACGCTGGTTCCCCGAACGGTCGGAGGAGCCGGAGCCGAAGCCCGGCCGCCTGTCCGCCTCCGTCGCCATCGAGCCCAGCATCAGCTATGCCTGGAACGACGGACGGTCGCTTCTGTCCTTCACCCCCTTCGCCCGCCTCGACAGCGAGGACGGGGAGCGGACCCATGTCGACATCCGCGAGCTCAAATGGGTCGGCGCCTTCGACCGGCTGGAACTGCGCCTCGGCATCGACAAGGTGTTCTGGGGCGTCGTGGAATCCCAGCATCTCGTCGACATCATCAACCAGGACGACATGCTGGAGGACATCGACGGCGAGGACAAGCTGGGCCAGCCCATGGCGGCCCTGTCCTACGACAGCGATTTCGGCCTGTTCTCCGCCTATGTGATGACCGGCTTTCGCAAGCGGCAGTATCCCGGGCGCGACGGCCGCCCGCGGGGGCCGCTGCCGGTCGCAATCGATCTTGCCCGCTTCGGGAGCGGCCGCGACCGCTGGGATCCCGACTGGGCGATCCGCTGGTCCCATATCCTGGGGCCCGTCGACCTTGCGCTGTCCCATTTCCACGGCACCAACCGCGATCCGCGCCTCGTCCCGGGATTCGACGGGCAAGGGGCCCCGGTCCTCATCCCCCACTATGACGTGATCGACCAGACGGGGCTCGAATTCCAGGGCACCTTCGGCCCCTGGCTTCTCAAGGCCGAGGCGATCCGGCGGGCGCAGCCGGGCGAGAACCAGTACGCCGCCATCGCGGGCTTCGAATACACGGCCTATCAGCTGTTCGGCGGGCGGTCCGACCTTGGCGTCATCGCCGAATATCTGTGGGACGAGCGGAAGGATCCCGCCGACAATCCGTTCGAGGACGACCTCTTCGTGGCGCTCCGCTGGACGGCCAACGACGTCGCCAGCACCACATTGCTCGTCGGCACCTTCTTCGACCTCGACAGCAAGGCGAAATTCGTCAACATCGAAGCAAGCCGCCGCATCGCCGCGGCCTGGCGCGTGGCGCTGGATGCGCGTCTCTTCTTCGGGGTTCCCGACGACGACCCGCTGCTCTTCTTCCGCGACGACAGTTTCATCCAGCTGAAGCTGCAACGCTTCTTCTAGCGTTATTCCGGCCGGACCCACGCAAGGAGGGCAAGGCCCCATGAAGATCTATGTGACCAGCGTCTTCGTCGACGACCAGGAAAAGGCGCGGGATTTCTATACCCGCGTCCTCGGCTTCGCGGTGCGGCACGATGTGCCCATGGGCGCGCATCGCTGGCTCACGGTGGCGGAGCCGGACAATCCCCGGGCCACCGAGCTGCTGCTCGAGCCGGGCGTTCATCCCGCCGTCGGCCCCTATCGCGAAGCATTGAGGCGGGACGGCATCCCGGCCGCGTCCTTTCAGGTGGAGGATCTCGACGCTGAATATGCCCGGCTTCGCGATCTTGGCGTCGCCTTCACCCAGCCGCCCGTAGATGCGGGACCCGTGCGCATGGCAATCCTCGACGACACCTGCGGCAATCTCATCCAGCTCGTGGAGATGCGGCAGGCGGTCTGACGCCGGGCCATAAGGCGGGACGCCGCATTTTCCATCTGCTCTTGCAAGCCTGAATGTTATAATATAACAATCCGGGCGGATCGCCGGGACGGCCCGTTTGCCTCGCCCCGCCGCCCTTTTGACGCCCACCCGAATTTTCGAGGACCGATGCCCTGCAATCTGGCCGCAATGCGCCGTAACCGCGGCTTCAGAATCCTGCGCGCCTGGCTCGTGGCCGCGCTCGCCATCTGGGCCGCGTTCACGCCGGCGCGGGCGGGCGAATTGCGGGTGGTCGCGAGCGTGCCGCCCATCCATTTCCTGCTGGCTTCCGTCATGGAAGGTGCGGAGGGCCACAGCCTCGAACTCCTCATCCCCTCGGGCGCGTCGCCGCACAATTACAGCCTGCGGCCTTCGGAGATGCGCAAGCTCGCCGCGGCGGACCTCGTCTTCTGGGTGGGCCCGGCCCTTGAAACCTCGGTCGCCCGCGTGCTGGCCCAGGACGCCATGCGGGCCCGGACCGTCACCCTCGGCAGCGAGCCGAGCCTCAATCGCCTGCGCCAGCGTCGCGCCGCCGACGGCATGACCCCGGCGGCGCTTGATGCCGAGGGGCGCGCGGGCGACCCCCATCTCTGGCTCGATCCAAGGAACGCCGCAGCCATCGTGCGACTCGCCGTCGCGCGGCTGAGCGCCATTGACCCCGAACATGCCGCGCTCTTCGCGCGCAACGGCGACGCGGCGATCGCCCGCATCAATGCGCTTGATGAAAGCCTCGCCCGCCGCCTTGCGGGGATCCGGGACCGCAATTTCGTCACCTTCCACGACGCCTACCAGTATTTCGAGGCGCGCTATGGCCTGAGCAATATCGGCTTCGTCGTCGCCCAGCCGGAACATCCGGCGGCAGGCGCGCGATATCTGAGCGACCTGCGGCGGCGCGCGGCGGAAATGGATGCCCGCTGTCTGTTCATCGAGCCCGAATACGACCCGGCGCTCGCCGGGCCGGTGACCGAGAATTCCCCGATGAAGGTCGCCATACTGGACCATATGGGCGCGCGGCTGCCGCTCAGCGCGGAAAGCTATTTCGCCCTGATGGAGACCCTTGCGGCCGAGCTTTCGACCTGCCTCGACGCCCGCTGAGGCGTTCCAGCCCCGTCCTCCCCGGCAAGAAAGGCGCATTTTCGCCAATTTTGCGGTTGAAGAGTATGGTTAACGAATCCATAAAGGTCGAAACCTTTCATAAGCCAGTGCCGGGGTCGCCATGTCCGCCCATCCGCTGTCAGCGCTCGCGGGAGCCTGCGCAGTCCTTCTCGTACCGAGCGTTGCCTGCGCGCAGGATCCGGCGACCGTGGGCGCAGTCAGCCCCGAGATCCTGAGCCTCCTCAAGCGGGCGGCGGAGACCGAGGACGGGCGGCATCTGGAAACGGTGGTACTGCTCGCGATCGGCGCCGATCCGGGGAAGGCGCCCGATATCCTCGCCGCCGTCGCCCAGCTCGCGCCCGCGCGGCTGAACGCCATTTCCGCCGCGGCCGAAGCCGCCTATCCCGACGTGGCGCTCTCCCGCCGCAGCTCGCCGCCCGATGTGGCCGCCGCCGTGCGTGAGGGCGAGGAGACGGTTGCGGCCGCCGCCGCAGCGGCCTCCGGTGCGCCGCCCGCAAGCTTCTGGAAGCTCAGCGCCTGGACCGGCGAAGCCGAACTGTCCGGCGCGCGCAGCACCGGCAACACCGATCAGGTGACCGTGGGGCTCGCCGGCGAGGCGGCGCGGGAAATCGGCAAATGGCGGCACAAGTTCGAGGGCCTCATCGATTTCGAGGAAAGCAACGGCGAGACCACGCGGCGCCGCTGGCTTCTCAATTACGAGCCCAACTATTCCTTCAACGACCGCGCCTACAGCTTCGGCTTCTTCCAGTTCGAGGACGACGCCTTCGGCACCTTCGATTACCGATTTTCGGAAAGCATCGGCCTCGGCTATCAGGTGGTCCGGTCCGAGAACGTCACGTTAAGCCTCGAAGGCGGCCCCGGCGCGCGGCACATCAAGTACTGGGAAGAGGGGGTCACCACCGAATTCACCGGCCTTTTCCGCGGCGCCTTCGAATGGCGGCTGTCGGAGAGCGCCACCTTCACCCACGACTTCGCCTTCTTCTGGGGCACCAACCAGGATTCCATCGACAGCCGCGCGGCGCTCCGCATGCGCATCAACGGCTCCCTGTCGGGCCGCATTTCCTACAACTACCGCTACAACAGCAACGCCTCGCCCTCGGCCAGCAAGGTGGACACCACGACCCGCGCGGCCATCGTCTATGAGTTCTGACGTCATCTCGCCGTTGCCGTCGGCAGTCCAAGGGCTTAGGCTGGGGACGAGCCCGGGCCGCAGCACGCCCGGCCGGTGAGGACCGCTGAGCCATGAAACTGCCTGAAATCACCCTGAAGAAGATCCTCGGCCTCGTGCTTCTCTGCCTCATCGTGGGCTTCGTGATGAGCAAGCTCGGCATCGCGCCGGACAATTTCTGGCGCTGGATGCTGCGGCTCGGCGAAGGGATCATCGACCTCCTCAAGGCGGTGTTCGCCAACGGGCTCGAATATCTGCTGATCGGCGCGGCGGTGGTGCTGCCGATCTATGCCATCATCTTCCTGACGAAGCTTCTGCGCCGCCGCTCCTGACGGGATCATTCCCCGATGATGTGGGCTGCAACCGAACGGTGGTGCGGCCTTGCGCGGTGCTCGAAAAGATAGATCCCTTGCCAGGTGCCGAGCGTCATCCGCCCGTCACGCACGGGGATCGACAGCTGGGTCTGGGTCAGCGCCGCGCGGATATGGGCCGGCATGTCGTCCGGCCCTTCGGCGTCGTGGCGATAGCGCGCCCCTTCGGGCGCGATGCGGCGGAAAAAGTCCTGCAGATCGGCGAGAACGTCGGGATCCGCATTCTCCTGCACCACGAGCGACGCCGAGGTATGGCGCAGGAACAGGGTGAGCAGGCCATTCCGGATGCCGCTTTCCCGGACGAAGGCGGCGACCCGGCCGGTAAAGTCGTGAAGGCCGGCGCCGGGGGTATCAATCACAAGCTCGCCCGCATGTTGCCGCATCAGATCACCTCGCGCGCTTCACGCCTTGCCGCCCCGCCGCGCGGCCAATGACGCCATTACCTCGGCAACGCTGAGCTGCCCCGCATTCCATGTGGCGACGTAATCAAGCCCCTCGCGGATCTCCGTCATGTGATCCCGGTTCATGACCGCCTTGATCCCGGAGATTGCAAGGGGGGATCGCGCGGCGATCTCCCGCGCAAGTTCGCGGGCGTGATGGTCGAGCGCCCCTTGATCCGCAAGGACCGCGGTGACGAGACCGAGGCGCAGGGCCTCCGCCGCGTCCACGCTACGGCCCGTGAGCGCCATCTCCCGCGCCACGGCCGGATGGACGATCCGCGGCAGGCGCTGCAGGGAGCCGAGATCGGCGACGATCCCGAGATTGGTCTCCTCGATGCGGAACAGGGCGTCGGCGCTGGCGACCCGGATATCGGCCGCCGTCACGAGATCGAGCCCGCCGCCGATGCAGGCGCCGTGAATCGCCGCGATTACCGGAAACCGCGCCGCTTCGAGACTCGTGATCGCCGCCTGGAGATCAAGGATGGCGCGGCGGAACCGCGCCGCCTCCCGCGCCCGATCGCCGTCGTCACGCGGCGCGATCTCGCGCAGAAGGGCAAGATCGATCCCGGCGCAGAAATGTGGCCCCTCCCCGCGCAGGATCAGCACCCGCACCGCCGCATCGTGCTCAAGCCCCCGGACGATCTCCGGCAGCTCGCGGAAGAACGCCGCGTTCATGGCGTTCCGCACTTCCGGCCGATTGACGCTCAGGGTCGCGATGCCATCGGCGACATCCAGGCGAAAGGCTTCGTATGAGTTCATGGGCGTCTCCTCCACGGCCAATAAAGGGCACCGCATATCTCCTTTAACGAGCTTCATGATTTATATTATTCTACTCATAATCAGAAAATGGCTGCCTAGACATAATAACGAAGAGAATCGGGGTCTGGTCGTATGTCTCCCCCTCCATTCAAGTCGGTCATCTTGGGGCCGCTTCCTCACCGCGTGGTTTCGTTAGCCCTGGGCTTCGAGCTGTCCCCAGGGAAAGTTTGCTTCAGCGAACAGGCGCAAAATCATGTGTGGAATCGCCATCAGGAGCATTTTGAGCTCTGCTATCGAGTTCTCCCCCAACTGATCAGACGGCCGACCTGTATCGGGCAAGGGCCAAACCACAGGCATGACGCATTCGAGATGATCCTGTCACTGGCCGACGATATCCACATTCTAGCCGGCATTCGCCTGCGGCCGACGCGAAAAGGCTTGTATCACGTCAAGTCCAGCTACCCTATAAGCAGCGTAACCATTGCCCACCGGTTACAAAGCGGGCATTTGCGAAAGGTGTCTTTGCTTCAGTTCCATGGAATGCCCACACCCACGGATGAAGCATGAGCCTATCTTTCACTATCAAGGAAAATCATACACGCCCGCACATTCTCAACGTCGGGTTTCTCGGAGAGTGCAAAAAATACACCTTTATGTTGAAAAAATTTGATCTCCTGTGCATAATATGCACAGGAAGCTCCGAGGTGAGAACGGCCTGCTCACGCGCGCGCAAGCGTCAGTAGTCTCGCAAGAGACGAAGAGATCCAGGAACTGGGCACCCTGGCGGGCTTCACATTCGGGAAAGGCTCCGGCTCACGCCGGAGCTTTTCTCATTTTCCACAGCCGCGCCTCAGAACGGCTGGCGGCTTTTGAGTGCGGCGGCGAGCGTCCCGTCGTCGAGATAGTCGAGCTCGCCCCCCACCGGCACGCCGTGGGCAAGCTGGGATACGGTGACCTCAAACGCGCCGAGCTTGTCCATCAGGTAATGGGCCGTGGTCTGGCCGTCGACGGTCGCGCTGGTCGCGAGGATCACTTCCCGCACCCCGCCTGCCGACAGGCGGTCCACAAGGCTCTGGATATTGAGGTCCTCGGGCCCCACGCCGTCAAGGGCGGAGAGCGTCCCGCCGAGCACGTGATAGAGCCCGCGGAACACGCCCGCGCGCTCCAGCGCCCAAAGGTCGCTCACATCCTCGACCACGCAGATGAGGCCGGCGTCCCGCCGCGGATCGGTGCAGAGCTTGCAGGGGTCCTGGGTATCCAGATTGCCGCAGCGGCTGCAGGGATGGACCCGCTCCGCCGTCTGCGTCAGCGCCGCGGCCAAGGGCAGCATCAGGCTTTCCCGGCGCTTCAGAAGCTGCAGCACGGCGCGGCGCGCCGACCGCGGGCCGAGGCCCGGCAGCTTGGCGAGGAGCTTGATGAGATTTTCGATCTCGTTGCCGTTGGACGCTTCGGCCATGACGACAGGCGCGCGCCCTCAGAACGGCAGCTTGAAGCCCGGCGGCAGCTGCAGGCCGCCCGTGAGCTTGGCCATTTCCTCGGCGCTCTTCTGATCGACCTTGTTGCGGGCATCCGAATGGGCGGCCTTGATGAGATCCTCCACCACCTCGCCCTCGCCGGGCTGCAGGAGGCTCGGATCGATGTGGACGGCGGTGAGCACACCCTTGCCGTTCAGGGTCACGGTGACGAGCCCGCCCCCGGCGCTGCCGGTCACTTCCATGCGTTCGAGCTCGGCCTGCATGGCGCGCATGCGCTCCTGCATCTGCTGGGCCTGTTTGAGCATCTGGCTCATGTTCTTCATGGGGCTGTACTCGTCCTTGCAAAATCAGTCGTCATCGAGGCCGAACATGTGGGAATCATCCCCATAGACGGCCATGTCGGCGAGGAATTCGTCATCCGCGCCCAGATCTTCCGCGTCATTGCGCTGCTGGATGTCGCTGATGGCGGCGCCGGGGAATGTCTGAAGGATCTCGCGCACCAGAGGGTGGGCTTCCACCTCGGCGCGAAGTCGCGCCTCTGCCGCCAGCTCCTGGGCGCGCAGGCTCGCCTCGCCCTCCTCCCGCGACAATAATACCACCCATTGCCGCCCGGTCCATTGCCGGAGGAGGGAGGATACCCGGTTCGGGAGGTCGGGCGACGCCCCGTCCTCCAGCCGGATCTCGAGCTTGCCGGGGGCGAAGGAGACCAGCCGCACATAATCGGTCAGCTGCTGGGCGATCAGCGCCTCGCGCCGGTCCTCGAACAGGGCCACCAGCTCCTGGAAGCTGTTGATGCGGATCTCGGGCTGTGCGCTCGCCTGCGGGACCCGGTCGTAATTGAGGGCAAGGCTCGTCTCGTTGGCGCTGCCCGCGCCGTTGTCGGTGATCGACCGGCCCATGGCCTGGGGCCCCTGCCCGCCGCCCGACGGCATGGGCGGCGGCCGCCGGTCGAGCGCGCCGTTTTCCGTCAGGCGCTTCACGAGATCGCCCGGGGTCGGAAGATCGGCCACATGGCACAGGCGCACGAGGACCATCTCCGCCGCCGTGATGGGCGACGGCGCGACCCGCGTTTCCTCAAGCCCCTTGATGAGCATCTGCCAGGCGCGGGTGAGCACGGGAATGGAAAGCCTTTGGGCAAGCTCCCCGCCCTCGCGCCGCTCGGCTTCAGACGTTACCGCATCCTCGCCCGCATCCGGCACCACCTTCAGCCGCGTGATCCAGTGGGTGAGCTCCAGCATGTCCTGCAGGATCACCACCGGGTCGGCGCCGAGGTTGTACTGGTCGCGGAGGTTGCCGAGGGCCGCGACGATATCCCCCGCCATCACCGCGCGATAGAGGTCGAGAACCCTTGCCCGGTCGGCAAGGCCCAGCATGTCGCGCACCTGCTGCTCGGTGACCACGCCCGCGCCATGGGCGATCGCCTGGTCGAGCAGCGACAGGCCGTCGCGCACCGAGCCTTCGGCGGCGCGGGCGATCAGGGCCAGCGACGCGTCGTCGATGGTGCAGCCTTCAAGCTCGGCGATGCGGCGGAAATGGTTGATGAGCGTTCCCGTCTCCACCCGGCGCAGGTCGAAGCGCTGGCAGC
>CAZDSS010000014.1:0-38506 GCA_964508185.1 uncultured Sphingomonadales bacterium | reverse complement strand
ACCGTCGAGGAAGGGGTGGAATTCTTCAAGGCCGTGCCGGCGATCCGCGACAAGCTCCGCATGCTGGAACAGGTGGGCCTGAGCTATATCAAGATCGGGCAGGCGGCGACCACGCTTTCGGGCGGCGAGGCGCAGCGGGTGAAGCTCGCCAAGGAACTGAGCCGCCGCTCCACCGGCCGCACCCTCTATATCCTCGACGAGCCGACGACGGGCCTCCATTTCGAGGACGTGCGCAAGCTCCTTGAAGTGCTTCACGCGCTCGTGGACCAGGGCAACACGGTGGTGGTGATCGAGCACAATCTCGAGGTCATCAAGACCGCCGACTGGGTCATCGACCTCGGCCCCGAGGGCGGCAGCGGCGGCGGCGAGATCCTGGTCACCGGCACGCCCGAGGACGTCGCCGGCGAGAAGCGGAGCTATACGGGGCAGTACCTTGCGCCCTATCTCAAGTTCCGTCCCGAGGCGGCGGCTGAAGGCTGAAGACTGAACCGGAATCCGACAACCCTCACCACGCTTTGCGGCGCACCGGCGGATATAACGCACCCGCTTCCCTTCCGCCCGGCGCTGTGCTAACCGTCATTGGATCCAATATCCAATGAGTATGTTGCCCATGTCCGACAACGTCATCGTCTCCATGTTCCACTGGTGGAATGAAGCCATCCGCAATCCCGACGGCTTCACGCCCGAGGCCTTCGCCCGCTTCTATACCGAGGACGCGCAGCTCATCGTGAACGGCAACCTGCGCGCCACGGGGCATGTGGCGCTGGCCGCCCATTACCGGCGGGTGCAGGAGATCGCGCCCACCGCCCAGATGGAGCTGCCGGTGGCGGAAGAGTTCACCGCACCCGGCCGCGCCTTCGTCCATGTGTTCGAGCATGTGGCGGAAGGCGACGGGGAGACGCGCCGCGAATGCATGGCTTACGCCGTGGTGGAAGAGGGCCGCATGAAGCTGTTGCGGGTCGTGGGGATCGGCTGAGGGATCACGCCCCTGCCCGGTCTCAGTGCCGGGCGTAGATGCGCATGTCGCCCTCGCGGGTGAAGAGGACGGAAAAGAAGGGCTCCTTCGCGTCCCCCTGCTCCATCCCCGGCGAGCCCACGGGCATGCCGGGGACCGAAAGTCCCGCCGCACCCTCGGGCTTCTCCGCCAGCAGGCGGCGGATGTCGGCGGCGGGCACATGGCCTTCAATGGCATAGCCCGCAACCTCCGCCGTATGGCAGGACCGCAGCGCGTCGGGAACGCCAAGTCGCGCGGCGACGGGACCGAGATCCTCATGCTCATGGACCTCGACAGCGAAGCCTTCGGCCTTCAGATGCTCCACCCATTTGGTGCAGCAGCCGCACCAGGGCGTCTTGTGCACCCGTATGGTCTCGGCCGCGGCCATGCCGGTCCAGGCGGCGAACAGCAGGGTGAGGACAAACAGGCCCGGGCGGCCAAGGAACGCCATGTCGTGATCCCGTCTTTGAAGGCGAATCCAGTATAGCCGCAAACCGGCTTGGATTCCGCAGGAAAAGCCCGCCCTCGCGCCCCGCGGCCTAGAACAGCCCGCCGACGAAGATGCAGCGCGCGGCGCGGAAGGCGGCGTTCATGGCAAGGCCCGGGAAATGATCCGCAACGCAGCGGGCGATGCGGCGCAGCCGATCGAGCCAGGGAAGGCTTCCATCCACCATGCGGCGGCAGGCGAGCAGCTGCTGCAGCATGGCGAGGAAGCCCGCCTTGATGATGCAGCCGATCACCGGGTCGAGGGGCGGGACGGCTTCCAGTATCTGGATGAGGATATGGTCGCCTTCGGGAAAGTCGATGAGGTGGGTGGTGAAGAACTGCTCGCCGTTGAGCCTGAGGGCGAAGCCCCCGTCATGATCGAGGATGAGCTCGCCCCGGGCTGCAAGCTCCTCGCCGCGATAGGCGTCCACATGGAGGCGCAGGACGGCGTCGCCCGCATCCCCCGCCTCGTGGCCAATGGCGATGCCGTAACGTTCGCCGTCATGAGTGAAGTCCAGTCTTGCATCGGGCATGAGGGCCTCCCTTGGCCGCGATCCGTTACTATATCCCATGGCGCGCCGGGTGGCGCGGAGATTCCGGGGCGTTCCGCCCCCCGCGCCCCCTAGGCAGGGCGGCCGGCACGGGTTAAAACGGGGTGCGTTGCGAGGAGTTGCTTGAGAGATGACGATCAAACCCATTCACGTGATCGGCGGCGGGCTTGCCGGATCGGAAGCGGCCTGGGCCGCGGCCCAGGCGGGCGTTCCCGTGGTGCTCCACGAAATGCGGCCCGTGCGCGGCACGGACGCCCATCACACGGGACTGTTCGCGGAACTCGTCTGCTCCAATTCCTTCCGCTCGGACGATCATGAGCATAACGCCGTCGGCCTGCTGCACGAGGAAATGCGCCGGGCGGGGTCGCTGGTGATGCAGGCGGCGGCCCGTCATCGCGTGCCCGCGGGCTCGGCCCTCGCCGTCGATCGCGAAGGCTTCGCCGCCGCCGTCACGGAAGCGATCGAAGGGCATTCCCTGATCACGGTGGAGCGCGGCGAGGTCGCGGGCATTCCGCCCGAGGACTGGGACAGCGTCGTCATCGCCACCGGCCCCCTCACCTCGCCCGCGCTGTCGGAGGCGATCCGCAAGCTCACGGGCGAAGATTCCCTCGCCTTCTTCGACGCCATCGCGCCCATCGTCTACAAGGACAGCATCGATTTCAGCGTCGCCTGGTTCCAGTCCCGCTACGGCAAGGGCGGCGAAGTGGAGGGAAGCGAAGGCAAGGATTACATCAACTGCCCCCTGAACAGGGAGCAGTACGAGGCCTTCATCGACGCGCTTCTCGCGGGCGAGAAGACCGAGTTCAAGGAATGGGAGAAGAACACGCCCTATTTCGACGGCTGCCTGCCCATCGAGGTGATGGCGGAGCGCGGCCGCGACACCCTGCGCTTCGGCCCCATGAAGCCCGTGGGGCTGGATGATCCGCGGACCGGGCGCTGGCCCTATGCTGTGGTGCAGCTCCGGCAGGACAATGCCCTCGGCACCCTCTACAACATGGTGGGCTTCCAGACGAAGCTCAAATACGGCGCGCAGGTGGAGATCTTCCGCATGATCCCCGGCCTCGAGAAGGCGGAATTCGCGCGCCTCGGCGGCATCCATCGCAATACCTTCATCAACAGCCCCAGGCTCCTCGACCGGCAGCTGCGGCTCAAAGTGATGCCGCGCCTCCGCTTCGCCGGTCAGGTGACGGGGGTCGAAGGCTATGTGGAAAGCGCCGCCATCGGCATGCTCGCCGGGCGCTTGGCCGCCGCCGAGCGCAAGGGGCTGACGATGGAATCGCCGCCCGCGACCACCGCCTTCGGCGCGCTCCTCAACCACATCACGGGCGGGGCGGATGCGGCGAGCTTCCAGCCCATGAACGTGAATTTCGGCCTATTCCCGCCGCTCGACGAGAAGGTGAAGAAGGCCGACCGCAAGAAGGCCCTGTCCAGCCGGGCGCTCGCGGATTTCGACCGCTGGCTCGGCATGTGGCGCGCCGCCGCGGCCTGACCGTCACGACGCGCGGGATGCGGTGATGCAGCCGAAGGGCGCCGCATTCCGGCTCACGAAGACCGCCCCGGCCCGGTAAAGGGCAGCGCTCCCCCGGTCCGGTTCGACCGCAAGCACCCAGAGATCCCCTTCTCTGCTCGTCCACAGCACGCGCCCATCCATCTCCTGAATGGCCGCGAAGATGGCGGCGGGCGGGGCATCGGGCCGGAACAGCGCCACCATGCCCGAGGCGCCGGGCGGCGGCTGCATGGCCCAGATCCCCGCGCCGCAGAGCAGAAGGGTCAGCCCCAGGGCCGGGGCCTGCCCGGGCGGCCGGCGGGCCGGAAGCTTCAGGCCGAGAACCACCGCGACGATCCCGATCGCGAAGAAGGCGAGATCCCAGACAAGGGGATCCGCCGCATCGACCCTGATGTTGTGAAGGCCAAGGATCCAGTGGACGAGCACCGCATCCAGGATGTGCCACAGCCCGAAGCCAATAAGGAGATCGCCCCAGAACCGGGGTGCGCGCGGCCTTCGCCACAGGAGCCAGAGACCAACCCCCGCCAGCAGGTAGGTCGCAACATGGAACAGCCCGTCGGCGAAGATCTGGAAGCGGAGATCGTCGAAGGGCGCGCCTTCGAGATTGCTCAGGAGATGATGCCATTGCAGCAGCTGGTGCAGCAGGATCCCGTCGAAAAATCCCCCCGCCGCGATGCCGAGGCAAAGCCCCGCCGCGGACGGAAGCCTTCCCATGCGCCCATCCGGCACCCACACGTCCCGGGTCTCATGCTCTGCCATGGTTCACCTCCATCGGGAGGAACGCCGGCGGCCCTTGCGGAGTTGTCCCTGACGATGAGGTCCCATCGCCTGCGGAAAAAGTTCGTTGCCTATTAGGTGAACTCACGCTAGCGAATAGGGACCGGCGTACATAAACCTGATCATGCGGGACTCCGAATCCGTGTTCACGGATCCGGACGTCCGTGCCTGCTCACACTCCATAAATCGCCTTTCGGGGGGCATGACATGAGAGATTATGCTGACGCCTATTCCACCTTCGATCTCGGAACCGCCCGCGCCGTCCTGTCGGCTGGGGGCGAGAACGGGCTCAACGCCGCCGTCGAATGCTGCGACCGCTGGTGCGGCGCGGGGCGGACAGGCCTTGTTTGCGCGGACGAAGCCGGGAACGAGACCCGGCTGAGCTTCGAGGATCTGAAGGAGGCGTCGAGCCGGCTCGCGAACCTGCTTGCATCCCTCGGGGTCGCGGCCGGGGATCGCGTCGCCGGGCTTCTGCCGCGGACGCCGGAACTCCTCGTCACCATCCTCGCGGTCTGGCGCCTTGGCGGCATCTACCAGCCGCTGTTCACCGCCTTCGGGCCCAAGGCCATCGAGCATCGCGTCGCGACCTCCGGCGCCAGGGTGGTGGTGACGGACGCGGGCAATCGCGACAAGCTGTCAGACGTTGCGGCGGACGTGCGCATCATCGTGACCGACGAAGCGGCGCGCCGGATCGATACCGACATCGTGATGAACACGGCCCTCGCGGAGCAGCCGGCGGAATTCGCGCCGGTGACGCGGAGCCTCGAGGATCCGTTCCTGATGATGTTCACCTCCGGCACCACCGGGGCGGCGAAGCCGCTCCTCGTGCCGCTCAAGGCGATCGCCGCCTTCGTCGGCTACATGCGCGACGCCATCGATCTCCGGCCCGAGGACCGCTTCTGGAACATCGCCGATCCGGGCTGGGCCTATGGCCTCTATTACGGCATCACCGGGCCCCTCGCCATGGGCCAGACCGTCTACCTCTACAAGGGCGGGTTCAGCGCCGAAAGCAGCGTCGCCTTCATAAAGAAGTATGGCATCACCAATCTTGCGGGCTCCCCCACCGCCTTCCGCCTGATCGTGGCGGCGGGGCCGGAGGCGGTGGCCCCCATCGCGGGTCAGCTTCGCGCCGTGAGCAGCGCGGGCGAAGCCTTGAACCCCGAGGTCGTCCACTGGTTCGCCCGCCATCTCAAGGCGCCCATCTACGACCATTACGGGCAGACGGAGCTCGGCATGGTGGTGTGCAACCATCACGCCCTCAAGCACAAGGTGACCCCCGGCAGCGCCGGCTTCGCCGTGCCCGGCCACCGCATCGTGGTGATCGACGAGCAGGGCAACGAGCTGCCGCCCCATCAGCCGGGCGAGCTTGCGGTCGATATCGAGAAGTCGCCCCTCTACTGGTTCCGCGGCTACGAGAACGGCGGCCAGCGCCCGACCAGGTACTACCGGAGCGGCGACATCGTGGAGCTCAATGACGACGGCAGCATCAGCTTCGTCGGCCGCGCCGACGACGTCATCACCTCGTCGGGCTATCGCATCGGCCCCTTTGAGGTCGAAAGCGCATTGATCGAGCATGACGCGGTGGTCGAAGCCGCTGTGGTCGGAAAGCCCGACCCGCAGCGGACCGAGATCGTCAAGGCCTTCATCATCCTGAAGCCGGGGGTCAAGGGCGACGACGATCTCGTGCGCGAGCTGCAGGAGCATGTGAAGAAGCGCCTTTCCGCCCATTCCTATCCGCGGGAGATTGCCTTCGTGGAATCGCTCCCCAAGACCCCGAGCGGCAAGATCCAGCGCTTCATCCTGCGCGCTCAGGAAAAGGCTGCGGCGGCGGCCTGCTGAGACCAAAGGGCGAAGACAAAGGAAGGCCCGGCGCGGATCCCGCGCCGGGCCTTTTCAGTTGGTGGTGGTTCGATGGGAACCTGCTGGAGAACTCACCCCATGCGCCGGACGGGATCCTTGCCGTCCCATTCGTCGGCGGCGCGGCGCATGCCGGCGAAGAATTCCTCAACCTGCGGATTGAGCTCGATGAGCTCCACCATGCCGCCAAGGGCCGCCGTGGTGTCCATATAGGCGGCGCGGCCATTGACCGCCGGAACCTCCGCATACAGCGCCGTCTCGAAGCCCGCCGCCTTGTAGCGCGCCACGTCGCCATCGAAATCCCGGGTGGAGACGGCGAAATGATGGAACCCGTAGCCGCGCATCTCGCGGATGTCGCGATAGACCGACGGGCCGGGGCTGCGATCCACGATGAGTTCGAAGCACATGGAGCCCGAGAAGGCGAGCGCCAGCGACAGGTCGAGCTCCACCGGCTTGCCGCGATGGAGGATGTTCGCAAGCGGGAAGCTGTCGAAGACGAAGAACGGGCCGATCCCGAGGTTGCGCGCCCAGTGTTCGATCGCCGCATCCATGTCCTCGACGATATGGGCGATCTGCATGACGCCGCCGAGCGGCTGTCCGAAAGGCAGGATTTCCTTCATGTTACCCATTCCCCTCACCGCACCTGCATGCCGCCGTCGACCACGATCTGGGTGCCGGTCACATGCTTCGACTCGTCGGATGCGAGATAGAGCACCGCATAGGCGATGTCGTCCGGCTCGCCGAACTCGCCCATGGGGATCATGGAGCGGAACTGCGCCTCCGCCTGCTCGAAGGTGATGCCGTGCTTGGCCGCGGTATCGCGGATGAGCCCGTCATGCATGGGCGTCCTGATCTGGCCGGGATGGACGGTGTTGCAGCGAATGCGGTAGCCGTTCTCGGCGCAATGCTTGGCCACCGACCTGGTGAACTGCAGCACCGCCGCCTTGCTCGCGCCATAGGCGGTGATGAAGGGGGTCGCCACCAGCGCGGCGATGGACGACATGTTGATGATGGAGCCGCCGCCCGCGCGCTTCATGGCCGGGATCGCCGCCCGGCAGCCGAGGAACACCCCTTCCATGTTGATGCGGTGGATGCGCTGCCAGTCGGAAAGGCGGGTATCCTCGGGTGTTGCGTTGTCCACCGCATCGCCCACCCCCGCATTGTTGACGAGAATGTGCAGCGCGCCGTCCTCTTCCTCGACGGTCTCGATCACCTCGTCCCAGCGCTTCTCGTCCGACACGTCCTGGCCGAGGAAGCGGCAGTGGAGCTTTTCGGCCAGCGCCTTGCCCGCTTCCACATTGACGTCGGTGATGGTGACCTTCGCGCCCTCGCGCACGAGCATGGCCGCGATGGCCGCCCCCAGCCCCGACGCGCCGCCAGTGACGATGGCGACCTTGCCTGCGACGCGTCCCTTGTTACTCCCGGTCATGAATATGCATTCCTTCCGACTGACTGCTTACTGCGTGTGCCTTGCCGGCAAGCCGGCAAGCTGCGCCCCGTCCACGAGCAGGGCCGAGCCGCTCACCATGGCGGCGTCATCCGATGCGAGATAAAGGATCGCTCCCGCCACGTCCTCGGGCCGGGCCACCCGCCCCATCGGCACCTCCGCCGCCATGCCCTTGAGCATCGCCTCGCGGCTGCCGAAGGCCGCGGCCACGGGATCGAGCATTTCGGTGTCCACATAGGTGGGATGGACGCTGTTGCAGCGGATGCCGGCCTTCGCGCAATAGAGCGCCACCGACTTGGTGAGCAGCGTGACCCCGCCCTTGGTGGCGCAATAGCCGACGATGTCCTCGCCGCCCACAAGCCCGCCGACCGACGAGATGTTGACGATCGCGCCGCCGTTCCCCGCCGTTTTCATGGCCTTCACCGCGACCTGGCAGCCGAGCATGACGCCCGTAAGGTTCACCGCCACCATGGCGTTCCAGGCATCGAGCGGCATGTCCTCGAACCTGCCGGCCCAGCCGATCCCCGCGCCGTTCACAAGCACGTCGAAGCGGTTGAAGCGCCTGAGAACTTCCGCGGCAAGGGCGTCCCACGCCGCGGGATTCGACACGTCGAGGCGGAAGGCGAAGGATTGTCCGCCGACGCGGCGGGCCGTCTCCGCCGCCCCCGCCTCGTTGATGTCGGCGACCACCACCTTCGCCCCCTCGCGGGCGAAGGCGAGAGCGGTGGCGCGCCCGATGCCGGACGCGCCCCCCGTGACCACCGCGACCTTACCGTCAAAGCGGCTCATGGTCAGAAGTTCACCCGCAGCTGGGCGCCCATCCAGCGCGGCGGACCATAGGTCCGCTTGGCCAGACCGTTGCCCGGGAAGGTGATGTCGAAGGCATAGATCAGCCGTTCGTCGTCAAGCAGGTTGCGGGCGAAGAGCGCAAGCTCCCAGTTCTCGCTCGGCGGCGTGTAGCTGATGCGGGCGTTCAACAGCCAGTTGTCGCCGGCCTTGGTCACTTCCGCATTGGTCAGCTGCGAGTAGTAGCTTGCCGTATAGTTGCCGTCGACGCCGACGCGCACCACGCCGTTCTCGAACACGAAGTCCTTGGACAGGGCGAAGTTGAAGGTGACGTCCGGCGCCTGCGGCGCCTCGCGATCGAAGAGCTCGCCGGCGATCGGGATGTCCTTGACCTTGGTGTCGAGCAGGGACACGCCGAGCAGGATGTTCACGCCCGCGCCGGGCCGGACGGTCAGCTCGGCATCCGCGCCATAGATGGTGGCGTCGGTGTTGGACAGGATGAAGTCCACGCCGCGCTGGTCGAAGGCCTGGTAGTCCTTGTAGTCGTAGTAGAAGGCGCTGACGTTGAAGCGCGCCCGGTTATCCCAGAAATCGAGCTTGCTGCCGATTTCGAAGGCGTTGAGCTTCTCGCCGTCGAACCGCGCCCCGGCGACGGGAGCCGCGCCCGCGAAGCCGGCGTTGTAGTTGAACGCCTTGTAGCCCCGGTTGTAGGACGCGAAGAGCAGCCAGTCGTCGGTCACCCGGTAGTCGAGCTGGACGCGGGCCGAAACGCCGCCCTCCGAATGCCGGTCGTCATAGACGCCGGCGCCCGCCAGGATCTCGGGATCGGGCACCGCCGGGCAGGCCGGCGTGACGAGCAGATCCTCGCAGACGTTCTCGTAATGGTAGCGCTTGCGGTCGCGGGTATAGCGGAGACCCGTGGTCAGCGTCACGCGCTCGGCGAGATCATATTCGGTCTGGGCGAACAGCGACCAGGAGCGGGTATTGAGCCAGTAATCCGCATACTGGTTGAGGCCGACGGGCAGGAGAAGCACCGGGAAGGGCGCCAGGACCTCGTTGTAGTTGCCCAGATGGTTGATCTGGTAGTTCTGGAAATGGTCGCCGTTGATCCGCAGATAGAAGGCCCCCGTGGTGAACCGGAAGCGGTCATAATCGCCATTCAGGCGCAGTTCCTGGGTGAAGGTATCAAGCGCCGTGTTCTGCCGGAAGATGGCGATGTCGTAGGGCGAGGAGTCGTTATCCTCGGAATAGGTGATATCAAGCTCGCTGTAGCTGGTGATGGAGGTGAGCGTCAGCGCGCCGAAGCTGTAGCTGATATCCGCCTTGAGGTTGAATTCCTCGCGCTCCATATGGCCGGGATAGTCGGTCTCGATGGTGAACGGGCTGCCGTCGGCATCCACGTAACCCGCGTCCGTGTGCGACGGGTTGCGGCGCAGGCGGCCGAGGCCGTCCGGCCCCGCGAAGCCGCCCGCCGCGACGGCGCCGCCCGCGGGGTTCGGCGACAGACGGTTCCAGTCGCCCTGCAGCAGGATGCGGAGCTTTTCCGTGGGCTCGACCAGAAGCTTGCCGCGGAAGGCAAGGGAATCTTCCTTCATCTGGTCCGGACCGACGGAGTTCTTCATCCAGCCGTCGTTATGCTTGGCTTGAGTCGCAAGACGGAAGGCCGCATTGTCGGCGAGCGGAATGTTGAGCGCCGCCTCCCCCACCACCAGGTCGTATTCGCCGATGGTGAGATCCACATAGCCCTCAAGCTCCTGGGTCGGATCGCGGGTGATGACGTGAATGAGGCCGCCCGTGGCGTTGCGGCCGAAGAGCGTGCCCTGCGGGCCTTTCAGCACCTCGACCCGCTCCACGTCGAACATGTTGAGGAGGTTGCCGCCGTTGGACGGGCGGTAGACGTCGTCGATATAGAGGATGTTGGCGGATTCGAGATGCGGCGCAAAGTCGTTCTGCGCCACGCCGCGAATGGCGATGAGACCGGCCACCGGCGCGCCGCCCGCCTGGATGAGCGACAGGCCCGGCGTCACCATGGCAAGGTCGTCGGTGCGGGTGACGTTCATGTCGCGCAGCGCGTCGGCCGACAGCGCCGTGACCGAGACGCCGATGGTCTGCAGCCCGGCTTCGCGCCGAGTCGCGGTGACGGTGATTTCCTCAAGCGCGTCCATGCGCGCCTGCGCGCCCGCGAGGGTCGGCGTCATGACCAGGGCGAGAGCGGTCGCGCCCTGCAGGACGGTCCCTGCGAGGACGCCGTGGGAAAGATAGGATGCGAGCCTCTTCCGCATTATCTGGAGCTCCCCATGAGATGTTGTGCGCGCTTCAGGATCACCATGGATCGGGGCGCGTCTGATTGAATGGTGGAGCGAATCTGCCACCAGCGCCATTCCCCTCCAATAGCGGAAAGCCCCTAGATCTTCCTCTCCGCAATTTCGCGCGCCTTTAGGGGAATTCCGTCATTCTGGCCGGGTCCCGGCATCATATAACCGATGAAAGACTCGATAACGGGGAGTGTCCGAGCGTCATGGAACAGCTGAAGAAATCCGAGAATTCCGTCATCAAGGCCGTGAAGCCGCGGCATCCGGCCTTTTTCGACCCCGCGAAGCTGCCCTGGTCGCCCTGGGTCATGGAGGGAACCTGGTTCAAGCTTCTGCGCGTGGATCGCAAGACCGGCGGCTTCAGCATGCTGCTCAAGGTGGATCCCGGCAACGAGGCCCCGGTGCACGGCCATCTGGGCGCGGTCGAGGCCTTCGTGATCGAAGGCGAGTTCGGCTATGACGACGACCGCGGCGGCGTCGGATCCTATGTCTATGAAGAGGCGGGATCGATCCACATGCCGACGGCGCCCGACGGCACCATCATGTTCGCCGTCGTTCACGGCCCCCTCGTGGGCTACAACGAGGACGGCAGCATCGCCGGGATCGTGGACGGCAAGACCATGTACGAGCTGGCGAGGAAGTACGGCGCCGCCGATCATATCTACGACGCCTACTGACCAGCGTTCCGAATTCTGTTACACAGGAGAATTACAACAAAAAACTGGGGAACCAGTGGGAGATATCGGGTTCCGGATGGAGAGGCTCAACTCTCGGAGGAGGCATCGATGCAATACCGTGGCGATCCGTCGCCGGCTCGTGTGCTCGAGCTCTGCGACGAGATAATGGATTGCAGGGCACTGAGCAATCTGAGCGATCGGCTGCTCGGCCCTGCCGAAAGGTTCCTGAACGCCCAGTCCACGGCCATCATCCAGTGTTCCTGGGAGAACAAGGAGCCTGAGGTGGCGTTCAGCGCCACCCATGCGGTGGATCCCTATTACCATGGGCTCTACAACACCCATTTCTTCCGCGAGGATCCCATCATCCACCGGTCGCGGCCGACCAACATCTATTTCGACCGCTGCGCGGGCGGGCAGCTTGAGATCTTCACCCTGTCCGACGTGTCCGATTACCGGGAGTTGCAGACGACGTCGTACTACAACGACTTCTTCCGGCCGATCCGCATCCATCACGTCCTGGCCATGTGCTTCAAGTCGCCGCACCAGCCGCAGCGGGTGATCGGGGTCGGCTTCCACCGGCCCATGGACGCCCCGGCCTTCGACCATCGCGACACGCGGCTTGCCCGCTATATCGCCTCGACCCTGGTCACCAAGGTCCAGTCCCTGCTGCTGGCGGAAGAACTGGAGCGGCAGTCGGCCATCCTCAACGGCCTCGGCACGCTTGCCGAGCGGCAGGGGGTTCTGCTGATCGACGAGTTCGGCACGCTCCTTTTCGCCAACGGCCGCGCGCGCAGCGATCTCGGCCTCAATGTCTCGGTCGGACAGAAGCTGGGGCAGCCGGGCGACGGCTTTGGCGATCTTGTGCGCCAGTGCCGCCGCCTGCCCCGGGCCTGGCCGGGCGGCTCGGCCGATGCGCCGCGGGTCGAGATCAGGCTCAATATGGGCGGCCGGCCCGTCCATATGTGGGCGCAGACGCTCACCGGGGCGGGGCGGCAGGCGCGCTATCTCATCACCACCACGGCAAGCCCCGCGGACGATCCGTTCGGCAACGGCCCGCTCGTCGCCCTGGGGCTCACCCGGCGGGAGGCGGACATCGCCATGCTGGTCGCCCAGGGGCTCAGCAACCCCGAGATCGGCGAGCAGCTTTGCATCTCGGTGCGCACAGTGGAGAACCACCTGCGCTCCATCTATGCCAAGGCCGATGTCCAGTCCCGCACCCAGCTTGTGAGGCGTCTGATAGCGCCGAGCTAAGGACCCGTCACATTCAGGAAATCCCTGCAACGGCGGCAGCAGGCGCTGCGGCCGACAGGCAAGTCATGTCCAAAATACGGAGAGATACCCGATGACACAGACTGTCAGCAGCGTGCTGCTCAAGCTCCTCAAGAAGCATGGGATCCGACACGTCTTCGGTCTGCCCGCGGCCCAGATCGGCCTTCTGATGGACGGCGCGGGCAAGGACCCCTGGTTCACCTATATCACCACCCGGCACGAGGAGGCCGGCGGCCACATGGCCCACGCCATCGGCAAGCTGGGGGACGAGATGGCCGTCTGCTTCGCGACCGTGGGCCCCGGCGCCACCAACATGGTGCCCGGCGTCGCCGCCGCCTGGGCGGACAACATCCCCCTGCTCGTCATCACCCCGGACAACCAGCGCGACTCCATCGAGCCGGGCAAGGACCTGCTGCAGAACGCCAACCAGCGGGATCTCTATGCGGCCATCACCAAATGGAACGCCACCATCACCACGCCCGAGCGGGCGGGCGAGCTCATCGAATACGCGATCCACATGGCGCGCAGCGGCCGCCCCGGCCCGGTCCATCTGAACATCCCCTGCGACGTGGGCACCATGCCCTGCGACTATGACGTGAACCTGCGCCCGGTCCTGCCGCGCGCCCGCCCGGTGCCGTCCCGGAGCGAGATGGAGCAGGTGGTGGCGCTCCTCCGCGAGGCGCGGCGGCCGGTGCTCCTCGCCGGCGGCGGCGTGGTGCGCGCCGACGGGCATCATGCCTTCCGCGACCTCATCGATCTCACGGGCTTCCCGGCGACGACGACGCCCCACGCCCGCGGCGTGGTGCCGTTCGACGCCCCGACCCATGTGGGAAGCAGCGGCGTCCTCGCCGGCTGGGGCGCGGCGGAGGCCCTGGCGGAAGCGGATGTGGTGCTGGCGGTCGGCTGCAAGTTCTCGAGCTTCGTGCCCTTGAACAAGCCGCCGCTCTACCCCTTCCATCCGTCCCAGAAGGTGATCCAGGTGGATATCGACGGCGAGGTTCTTGGCCGCAACGTGCCGCTCGCCCTGGGGCTCGTGGGCGATGCCCGGGAATTCCTCGTCCTCCTCAACAAGATGCTTGAGGGCGTGCAGCTCAATGCCGACCAGGACTGGATCGGCCAGAAGGTCGCCCGCTACGAGGCGTTCCAGGCGGAGATCAACCGCATCGCCGACGCCCATGTGACCGAGGGCACCAACATGCTGAACGAGGCGGCGGTGCTTCGCGCCATCGCCCGCATGATCCCGGAGGACACCATCCTCGCCACCGACGGCGGGCAGGTGATGGAATGGTGTCACAGCTTCCTGCAGCCGCGGGACCCGCATGACATCCTGTTCGTGCCCGGCATGGGGCATCTGGGCTTCGGCCTGCCCATGGCAATCGCCGCCAAGGTGGCGCGACCCGACCGCACCGTCGTCTGCATCACCGGCGACGGCGCCATGGGCATGACCTGCCAGGAGCTGGAGACCGCCGCCCGCTACGGCGTCAAGGTCATCACCATCGTGCTCAACGACCGCCATTGGGGCATGTACCGGCCGTTCGGCGAGCTGCTCGCCAACCCCAATTTCGGCACCAAGCTCACCGATGTCGATTTCGCGAAGGTGGCCGAAGGCTACGGCTGCCGGGGCGAGCGGGTGACCTCCCTCGAGGACCTGGAGCAGGCCTTCGCCCGGGCGCAGGATTCTAACCTTCCCTCGGTCATCGATGTCCAGGTGGACTTCACGCCCCATCCCGTGGACGCCTTCTGGCCGGTGGTGATCCTGCGCGGGATGGACCTGACGCCGGTCGAACTCTGACGCGACGCCCCGCGTGGTGTCCGCCTAGAGCCGCTGCCGCATGCCGTGCCAGATCAGCCGGGCGATGCGCCCCGGCCGGGGCGCGGCAAGGGCGGGGGCGAAGGGATCGAACCCCACGCGGCGCAGAAGCTTGAGATCCGCCCGCGCGAGCACGGCCGGCAGGAACGCCGGCACGGCCGCGCGGGGGATATCCCGGCGGCGCGCCAACAGATCGGCGAGAGCCCCCTCTGCCGATTGCGCCAGGGCCGCCACCACCCGGTGCAGCCCCGGCGTGGCGCGCCGCTGGATGAGATCATGGGGGTCGATATCCTCGGCCCGCAGCATGGCCTTGGGCAGAAGCACCCTCCCCTCCGCCGCGTGATAACCGATGGCGCGAAGGACCCCGGTCAATCCATAGGCGCGGCCGCCCGCCCGGCTCAGTTCCGGTGCGGCAGGCGCGCCGAGGAGATCACATGCGAGCCGCATCAGCGTCCCCGCCGTGCCGTCGAGATAGGCGAGAAGGTCATCGAGCGTCTCGAAGGGCGCCTCGTCGAGGTCCGCGCTCCGCGCGTCGATGAGCGCGACAAGGTCGGATTCCTGCAGCCGCGCCGCATCCATGGCTGCCGCCAGCGCCTCGGTCACGTCGTGGCGGCGGGGGGTTCCGGCCATTACCCCTTCCACCGCCTCCCGCCACCATTGCAGGCGGATCTCGCCGATCATGGGCTCCGACACCAGGTCGGCGATGCGGGCGAGCTCCAGATTCAAGGCATAGAGCGCGAACAGCCGGTCGCGCGCGGCAGGCGGCGCGAACAGCCCCGTCATGTAGCGGTCGCGGTCCTGCGCCTTGAGTTCCGCGGCCAGGCGGTCGTGAATTTCCCGTGCAATCTCAACCATAGATAGGCTCTCGCCCCATAGCGACCCTCGCCCGCATGCCAAGCGCCGAAAGGTAAAAGCTTTTTCCCGCGCCCGGCTGTGCTATCCTCATTTCGCCAAACATCAATAAGGGCTCCGACCCGCACCCCAGGCGCGGCGCCGGACAAACGAATGGGGATATAGCATGTCTAAGATCCTGGAATCTCTACCCTTGACCATAGTTGCGGGCGTCATACTCACAATCATCATGGCGTTCGCGACCGACGCCATCGTGTCCTCGTCGCGGGGCAACCTGCCGGACGGCGCGCCCGCGGCGGCGGACAATCCGCTGAGCGGCCTTTGAACGGGGAGGAAGAACAATGGATTCATGGGCTTTCTGGCAATTCCTGGTGCGCTATCTCCACGTGATCTCCGGCGTCATGTGGATCGGTCTTCTCTGGTACTTCAATTTCGTCCAGATCCCCAGCATGGGGAAGATCCCGGACGAGCAGAAGCCGGCGGTGAGCAAGGTGATCGCCCCCACCGCCCTGTTCTGGTTCCGCTGGGCGGCCTTGTCCACGGTGGTGTTCGGCATCATCCTCGCCCATCTCAACAACTACCTCGTCGAGGCCTTGACACTGCAGGGCAATTATGCGGCCATCGGCTTCGGCGCCTGGCTCGGCCTCATCATGGCGTTCTACGTCTGGTTCATCATCTGGCCGAACCAGAAGATCGCGCTCGGCCTCGTGGACGCCGACCCGACCGCCAAGCCCAAGGCGGCGCGCAAGGCCATGCTCACCTCACGCATCAATACCATGCTGTCGATCCCCATGCTCTTCAGCATGGTGTCCATGCAGAACAATTTCTACTGACCGTCGGCGCGGATTGCGCATGAAAAAGGCCGGGGAGAAGCCTTCTCCCCGGCCTTTCATTTCATGGTGCCTGCCCTCAGACCGCCCAGTTCCAGGCGCGGCGCTGCTTGAGGCGCTGCCAGGCCTGCTTGAACGGAATGAAGTAGAGATCCTTCACCGACCGGTATTCGGTGTAGTCGTCCCCGCCGAGGCCGAGCTTCATGCTATGGCGCTCCTCGGCCTTGGGGATGTAGAGGGTGCCGAACAGCCAGTCCCAGATGGCGAACTGGGAGCCGAAATTGCGGTCCCAGTGATGGGTGTGGGCGCTGTGATGGATCTGGTGCATGGACGGGCTGATGAAGATCCGCGACAGCACCGGCCCGAAGCCGAGCCAGATATGGGAATGGCGCAGATGGGCCCCGCAGACGTTGAACAGCACGCGGCCGATATTGATGCCGAAGATGGTGATGGGGCTGAGCTTCTCGGGGAAGATCAGCAGGAAGATGCCCGTCACCAGCACGATCGCCGCCCCGGTCCGCGCAAGGTTCAGAAGGCCGTTCACCGGATGGGTGCGCAGCAGGCTGAAGGGCACCAGCACCTCCGGCGAATGGTGCACCTTGTGGAACTCCCACAGGAGCGGCACCTTGTGCATCAGCCGGTGCATCCAGTAGCGGAACATGTCCTCGGTGAGCAGCAGGCAGATCGTGTAGAAGACCGCGACGGTCAGGCTGTCGCCGGCGGCGCTTCCCAGCATCGCCTCGTGATTGCCCTTCGCGAGGGCCTTGCCGGTCACCACCGCGGCGGCGGCGCCGAGGAAGCCGATGATGAGCTTGTCCACGAACACGTATTTGTAATCGAGGATGGCCGACTTGTGCAGCCAGACCGACTTCGGGAACAGGAACTGGATGAGGCCCTTGCGCTTCCCCGCGGGCTCGCGCGCCTCGTAGATGAACCAGGCCAGAAGCGCGAAGACCAGGGAGGTCAGAAGATAGGGCCAATGAAATCGCGAGAAGGGCTTGAGGAAGTATTCAAGCACCAGCCCGAGAAAGGTGCCCGTGAAATCCATGAACTGGGCAAGCATATGCGTCTCGCCAAACATCTACACCACCTCCGTGCCGACGGTGCCGATTTTCCGGGCTTCCCGTCACCATTTCCTCATGATCGAGTCTGCAGGCCGGGCGGCAGACCTCCGGCTAAGCAGGCAGGATGCATCAGCGGCGTGGTCTAGCGCCAAATCAGGGCAACTTAATGGCAAAAATTGCGCCACCCCGAGAAATGGGCGGCAAGCGCCCCTGCTCCATGGGCGCTCTCGTTTTTGTGATCGATGCCGGGGTGTGGCGGGCCGCGATGGACCGGTCAGGCGACGGCGATCAGGGCTGCGGCGACCCGCCGGCCTTCGAGAAGAAGCACGTTGTAGGTGCGCGCGGCGGCGCCCGTGCTCATGGCGTCCGCCGGAAGTCCCGCCTGTTCGAGGGCGAGGCGCAGTTCGGCGGGAAAGCGGATGTCCCGCCCCGTGCCGATGACCAGAATGTCGATCTCGGCGGCGGACGCCGCCAGCGCGCCGAGGCTCTCCACGGTGATGGCGGCGGGATCGGTCACATCCCAGGGGATCACGCGGCCGCCGACGATCAGGACCGATCCCTCATGGCGCATGCCGCCGATGCGGAAGCCGCCGTCGCCATAGCCGTTGATATAGGTCTGCCCGCCGCCCTCGGCGCGGGTCATGTGGATGGACATGGGTTACGTCCGCTGTTCGTGCCCGGGCGGGGCGCGGCCTCAGGGCCGCTCCGCCGCCGCAGGGGTGGCTTCCTCGCTGAAGTCGCGCTTCAGATTGAACCACGGCAGCACCGGGGCCGCAATGAAGACCGTGGAATAGGGACCGATGAGGACGCCCCATATCATGGCGAGGGTGAAGGCGCTGATGACCTCGCCGCCGAAGACATAGAGGGCGAAGAGGGCGAGAAGCGTCGTGACGCCGGTCATGATGGTGCGCGACAGGGTCTCGTTGAGGCTCAGGTCGATGAGGTTGTTCAGGTCCATGCGCCGGTATTTGCGCAGATTCTCGCGGATGCGGTCATAGACCACCACGGTGTCGTTCAGCGAATAGCCGACGATGGTCAGGAGCGCCGCGATGACCGACAGGTTGAATTCCAGCTGGAACAGCGAAAACAGGCCGAGGGTCAGGGCCACGTCATGGATGAGCGACAGCACGGCCCCGACGGCGAACTGCCATTCGAACCGCATCCAGACATAGATCATGATCCCGATCATGGAGAGGGTCACGGCCATGATGCCGTCCCAGACGAGCTCGTCGCTCACCTTGGGGCCCACATATTCCACGCGGCGGAAGCTCACCTCGCCGGGAAGAACCTCGTTGATGCGCGTCTTGACCCGCTCGACCACCGCTTCCTGCTCGGCCTGGTCGCCTTCCTGGTGCTGGAGGCGAATGAGCACCTCGTCCTCGTCCGCGCCGAAGGACTGGACGGACACCTCGCCGATATTCATGGAGCCCAAGGTCGAGCGCAGCTGGCCGAGATCCACCGCCTGTTCCGCCTTGATCTCGATCAGGATGCCGCCCGCGAAGTCGACGCCGAAATTCATCCCGCGCGTCGCAACGAGCGCGATGGAGGCGATCGTCAGCACCACCGCGAAGACGATGGCAGGCATGCGCCAGCGCATGAACGGGATATTGGTCTGGTCGGGTACGAGTTTCAGAAGCATTGCTGCTCTTGTCCTTGTTTGCGTCCCTCGGCCCGCCGTCAGATGGGCAGGCGCGCGGGCCGGGCCCGGCGGATCCAGCTGGCGATGATGAGGCGGGTTACATAGACCGCCGTGAACATGGAGGTGATGACCCCGAGGGTCAGCGTCACCGCGAAGCCCTTCACGGGGCCGGTGCCGAACTCGAACATCACCGCGGCGGCGATCAGCGTCGTGACGTTGGCGTCCAGGATGGTGGTCATCACCTTCTTGTAGCCGTCGGTCGCCGCCTGGATCGCCGTCTTGCCCGCCCGAATCTCCTCGCGCATGCGCTCGAAGACGAGGACGTTGGCATCGACCGCCATGCCGAGCGTCAGCACGATCCCGGCGATCCCCGGCAATGTCAAGGTCGCCTGGATGAGCGACATGCCGCCAAGCAGCAGCAGGAGGTTGAACAGAAGGCCGATATTGGCCACGACGCCGAACCAGCCATAGCTCAGGACCATGAACACCACGACGGCAACGAAGCCGATGACGGAGGCAAGCTTGCCGGCGTCGATCGAGTCCTTGCCGAGGTCGGGGCCCACCGTCCGCTGCTCGAGAATGTTGAGCGGCGCGGGCAGCGCGCCGGCGCGGATCAGGACCGCCAGCTGATTGGCGCTTTCCACCGTGAAATTGCCGCTGATGATGCCCGAGCCGCCGAGGATCGGCTCGTTGATGCGCGGCGCGCTGATGACCTTGTCGTCGAGCACGATGGCGAAGGGGCGGCCCACATTGCTGCGGGTCGCCTCGCCGAAGCGCTTGGCGCCCGTCGAGTCGAAGCGGAAGCTCACCACCGGCTGGCCGTTCTGGAAGGTGGGCTGGGCGTCCACCAGGCTGTCGCCGCTCACCAGCACGCGCTTGCGCACGAGATAGCGGGTGGGCTCACCGGGGCCGGGATCCAGCGCCTCGAGGATCTCGGACCCCGGAGGCAGGCGGCCGCGTTCGGCCTCCTCGACGCTCATGGAGGTGTCCACCATGCGGAAGGACATCTGCGCCGTGGTGTTGATGGTATCGATCAGCTCCCGCACGTCGCGGACACCCGGCACCTGGACGAGGATGCGGTCATCGCCCTGACGCTGGATCGAGGGCTCGCGAGTGCCGAGCTCGTCCACGCGGCGGCGCACGATCTCGATGGACTGGGCGACCGCATGGCGCTTGCGCTCGGCGATCGCCGATTCCGTCATGCGCACGGTGATGGTGCGGCCCTGGGCCGTCACCTCGAGATCCGCCGCCGGCGCGCCGAGGCCGCCGCCGCCCGTGGAGACGAGCCCGCGCACCGCCTGCAGGGCGCGGTCGCGATCCGCCGCGTCGGTCAGATCGAAGATCACGGCGTCGTTCTCGATGCGCAGGCGGCTGTAGCCGATGCGGCTGCCGTCGCGGGGCCGGAGCACGTTGCGCACGTCATCCAGCACCGCTTCCAGCCGCTGCTGGATCACCGCGTCGGCATCCACCTCGAACAGAAGATGGGCGCCGCCCTGAAGGTCGAGGCCGAGATTGACCTGCTTGGTGGGCATCCAGGAGGGCCATTTCTCCACCTGCTCCCGCGGGAAGAAATTGGGCAACGTCGTGGCAAGGCCGGCGAGGCAGATCAGGATGATGAGATAGGTCTGCCAGCGGGAGAAAGTCAGCATCAATCGGCTCCTGCAGGGTGGGAGGGCGAACCGCCTGATTTACGCGACAGAGGAATTGTGAGGCGCCGGTCAGCCCTGTTCCTTGTCCCGCGCGACCTCCTTGTCGCCTTCAGCCGGGGTCGCCGGAGCGGCCGGGGTCGCCGGAGCAGCCGGAGCGGCCGGAGTCGCCGCGTCGGTCTTCTTCACGCTGTTGCCCTTCCTGGCCGGCTTGGCCGCGGGCTGGGGCTGGGTCTTGCCGCGCACCTCGCTGATGGTGGAGCGGAGCGCCCTTACCTTCATGTCGTTGCCGAGATCAAGCTCGATCTCGTCGCTGTCGTCGGAGACGCGCACCACCTTCGCAATGAGGCCGCCCGCCGTCACCACCACGTCGCCGCGCTTGATGGCGGAGATCATGGCGCGATGCTCCTTCAGCCGCTTCTGCTGCGGCCGGATGAGCAGGAAGTAGAACACGACCGCGATCAGAATGAAGGGCATCAGCATTTCGAAGATGCTGGGCTGGGCAGCGGCGGCGGCCGTCTGAGCAAAGGCAGGTGTCATCATATCCCCTTGACCTCGGGTCTACTGAATTGTCTAAAGACGGGACTATAACGGCCTCACATCGGTTTGCAACCAACGGCGTTTCAATCCATGGCGGGCGGGAGCGAGCCCTTCGGGGGCGCGATCCCGGCCCTGCAAGGCCGGTCCAAGTTCTCGGACGCACTATTAAGGAGTGACGTGCCCATGTCCACGAAAAACGCGGAAAGCGGCGGAGATATCTGGAACGAGGACAGCCTGCGCCGCATCGCCGCGGCCCTCGAACGGCTGGCGCCGCCGCCCGCCGCGCCGCTCGATTTCACGGGTGACGCCTTCGTCTGGGCGACCCAGCCCGACCGCCTGGAGCCGGTGCCGCAGGTGAGCCGCGTGGCGCTGCCGCTTCTCAAGGGCATCGATCATGTGCGCGACATCCTGCTGGACAACACCCGCCGTTTCGCCGACGGGCTTCCGGCCAACAACGCCCTCCTCTGGGGCGCCCGTGGCATGGGCAAGAGCTCCCTCGTCAAGGCCGCCCACGCGGCGGTGAACGAGGGCCGCGCGCCCGCCGACCGCCTCATGCTCATCGAGATCCATCGCGAGGACATCCAGAGCCTGCCGCGGCTTCTGAAGGGCCTGCGCGCCGCCCCGCGCCGCGCCCTCATCTTCTGCGACGACCTGTCGTTCGACAATGACGATACCACCTACAAGTCGCTCAAGGCCGTGCTCGACGGCGGGATCGAGGGGCGGCCCGACAATGTCCTCTTCTACGCCACCTCCAACCGGCGGCACCTGATGCCGCGGCAGATGATCGAGAACGAACGGTCGTCCGCCATCAATCCGGCGGAATCGGTGGAGGAAAAGGTGTCTCTTTCCGATCGATTCGGACTGTGGCTCGGCTTCCACAGCTGCAGCCAGGAACAGTATCTCGCCATGGTGGACGGCTATTGCGACCATTTCGGCCTGCTGGACGGCGACCGCGAAAGCATGCATAAGGAAGCGCTCGAATGGGCCCAGACGCGCGGCGCGCGTTCGGGCCGGGTCGCCTGGCAGTTCATCATGGACCGGGCGGGCCGTCTCGGCCGCCGCCTCGACGCGCGGTAGTCCCCTTCAGCCTCCACCATCTTCGCCCCCGCAGCCGCCAGTCACCGGACCCCGCGCGATGTCTCAGCAGACCTGGATCGTCTACGCCGTCATGGTGTTCTTCATGAGCGCGACGCCGGGGCCCAACATGCTGCTCACCCTCAATCACGGGATCCGCTACGGCTTCCGGGCGACGCTCGCCACCTGCTTCGGGCTGATGAGCGGGCTGTGCCTCATCATGCTGGCGTCGGTCGCGGGGCTCGGCGCCATTCTGGCGGCGTCCCACATCGCCTTCTCCATCCTCAAATATGCGGGGGCGCTCTATCTGGTCTATATCGGCTTCAAGACCTGGCGGGCGCCGCCCCGGCTGGAGCGGCCCGCGGACACCGGCCCCGTCCGCGCCAACCGGCTGGAGCTGTTCCGCACCGGCATGTTCGTGTCGCTCTCGAACCCCAAGGCCATCATCTTCTTCATGGCGCTCTTTCCCCAGTTCATGGACAAGAAGGCGCCCCAGCTGCCGCAAATGGTGATCCTGATGCTCACCTTCATGGTGATCGAGACCTTCTGGCAGTTCGTCTATGCGGGGGGCGGCGCGAAGCTTTCCCGCTGGCTCAACAGCGAGCGGCGGATGCGCGTCGTCAACCGCCTGTCGGGCGGCTTCTTCATGAGCGCGGGCGTGGCGCTCGGCGCGTCGCGCCTCTGACCCTCAGCGCGGCAGGTGCTGCAGCGGATCGACGGCGCGGCGGCCCTGGCGGATCTCGAAATGGAGCTGGGGGCTCGTCACACCCCCGGTCTGGCCCACATGGCCGATGACGTCGCCCCGGGCGAGGCTCTGGCCGCGGCTCACCGTGATGCGGTCGAGATGGGCGTAGGCAGTGACCCACCCGCCCTGATGCTGCACCAGCACCAGATTGCCGAAGGCGCGGAGGTCGGATCCCGCATAGGCGACCACCCCCGTATCCGCGGCCTTGACCGGCGTGCCGCGCGCCGCCGCCAGATTGATCCCGTCATTGTGCAGGCCGCCCGCCTTGGGCCCGAAGCTCGAGATGAGCCGGCCCTGAAGCGGCCAGGCGAAGCCCTGGCGCTTCGACGGTTGCGGCAGGGCCGTGCGCACCGCCTTGGATGCGCTGTCGCTCGTCGCGGCGCCTGCGGTCTGCGTCGCACCGGACGCCTGGGCCGGGAGCACCAGGCGCTGGCCCACATGCAGGGTGTAAGGCGGCTTGAGGCCATTTTCCCGGGCGAGGGTCGCAAGGTCCACCCCATATTGCCGGGAAATGCCGTAGGTGGTCTCCCCCCGCGCCACCACATGGATGCGGCCGCCGGGCAGGCGCAGCTTGTCGCCCGGGCGCAGGAGATAGGGGGGCTTCAGGTCGTTGGCGGCGATGAGTGCGCGCACGTCCGTGCCGTGGCGGCGGGAAATGGCGTAGACCGTATCCCCCTTCTGCACCACCACCGTGCGGCTCGGCTGCATCTGGTCGCCGGCGGGCGCCGGTTGCGCGGGCCGCGCGGCGGGGACGGCTGCAGCGGCGGTGACGGTGGATCCGGGCCTTGCGGGCGCGGGCGGGCGCATCACGGGCCGCGGCACGGGAACCGGGGAATTGCGCACATCCCAGACGGGGCGGATGTCGGCGGGGCTTTTCGGGCGCTGCGGCCCGCTGCAGGCGGAAAGCATCGCAGCGAGAAGGAGCGCGACGCCGATCATTCCCCTACGTCTCGCCATGAATCGGACCTGTCGCTCCCCTGATTGCCGGTCTCGTGCGGACGCAAGCGCACCCTGCGGACCGCACTATAAAAGATTATGCCTGCCGCGCCACCCCCTCGACGAGCGGCACGAAGCGGGTTGCGATCAGCTCCTCCCGCGTGATTCCTTCCGCGGTCTTGCGCAGGCGGACGATCACCTGGTTCCGGTCATCGCCCACCGGGGCGACCAGAATCCCGCCCTCCCCCAGCTGTTCCACGAGCCTCGGCGGCACCTCCGGCGCGGCGGCGGTGACCAGGATGCGCTCGAACGGCGCCTGCTCGGGCCAGCCCCGGTTGCCGTCGCCGTAGCGCGTGGTGATGTTGTGGATGTCGAGGGCGGCGAAGCGCCGCTCCGCCTCCTCGAGAAGGGTGCGGTAGCGTTCGATGGTATAGACCCGGCGGCAGAGGCGCGCGAGCACCGCCGCCTGATAGCCGGATCCCGTGCCGATCTCCAGCACCTTCATGCGCGGGCCCACTTCCAGCGCCTGGGTCATATAGGCGACCGTATAGGGCTGGCTGATGGTCTGGCCATGGGCGATGGGAAGCGCCGCATTCTCGTAGGCGCGGTCGAGGAACGGCGCGGGCACGAAGCGTTCCCGCGGCAGGGTCTCGATCACCGCCAGGATGTTGCGGTCGGTGATGCCGCCCCGCCGCAATTCCATGATGAGATTTATCTTCTGGGCAGTGAAGGGCACGGCGCGGAGCACGTTCAGAAGGTGATCTTCATCCGGCCCGCCAGCCGCTCGCGGGTGCGGTCATGGGTGAGGTCGAGATGAAGGGGGGTTACCGAGATGAAGCCGTCGCGCACCGCCTGCAGGTCGGTGCCGACCCCGGGATCGCCATAGGCGCGGCGCAGGCCGAACCAGTAATAGGGGAAGCCGCGGGCGTCCACCCGGCGGTCGATGATGAGCTCGGACTCGTCGCGGAAGCCCTGGCGGGTGACCTCGACGCCCTTGACCTCGCCGGGCGGCAGCCCCGGGAAATTGACGTTGATGAGCACGCCGCGGTCCCAGCCGCAGGTCAGGAGATCGCGCAGGATCTGCGGGCCGAAATGGGCGGCGGCCGCGAAATGCTCGGGATTGTCGCCGCGCCCCACCACCTGGCTGAAGGCGATGGAGGGAATGCCGCAGAGCACCCCTTCCATGGCCCCGGCGATGGTGCCGGAATAGGTGACGTCCTCGGCCAGGTTCGCGCCGCGATTGACGCCGGACAGCACGAGCGTCGGCTTGGCCTCCGCCATGATGTCGTGAACCGCGAGCATGACGCAGTCCGTGGGCGTGCCCTGCACGGCGAAGCGCTGGTCGGCGATCTTGCGGATGCGCAGGGGCTGGGACAGCGTCAGGCCATGGCTCGCCCCGCTCTGCTCCAGCTCGGGGGCGACGATCCAGACGTCGTCGCTCAAGGTCCGGGCGATGTCCTCCAGCACCTTGAGGCCGTGGGCGTTCACCCCGTCGTCATTGGTGATGAGGATGCGATGGGCGGAAGCTTCAGGCATCGCGGGTGATGACCTCCAGCCCGCCCATATAGGGCCGCAGCGCTTCCGGCACCAGAATGCTGCCGTCCGCCTGCTGATAGTTCTCCATGACCGCAATGAGGGTCCGCCCCACGGCAAGGCCCGAGCCGTTCAGGGTATGGACGAAGCGGGTGTTCTTCTCGCCCGCGGCGCGGAAGCGGGTCTTCATGCGCCGCGCCTGGAAATCGCCGAACTGGGAGCAGCTCGAGATCTCCCGGAACTGCCCCTGACCGGGGAGCCAGACCTCGATGTCGTAGGTCTTGCGGGAGGAGAAGCCCATGTCGCCGGTGCAGAGCATGACGACCCGGTAATGGAGGCCGAGGCGCTTCAGCACCTCTTCGGCGCAGGCGGTCAGCCGCTCGTGCTCGGCGTCAGCCTCCTCGGGGCTCGTGATGCTGACGATCTCCACCTTCATGAACTGGTGCTGGCGGATCATGCCGCGGGTATCGCGCCCCGCGGCGCCCGCTTCGGAACGGAAGCAGGGGGTCAGCGCGGTATAGCGGAGCGGCAGGCGCTCCGCCTCCAGAATTTCCCCCATATGGAAATTGGTGAGCGGCACCTCGCCCGTGGGGATCAGGGAATGATCGCTGGTGGTGCGGAAGAAGTCCTCGGCGAACTTGGGGAGCTGCCCGGTGCCGTACATGGCCTCGTCGCGGACGAGGAGCGGCACCGACATCTCGCGATAGCCGAATTCCCGGGTCTGGAGGTCGAGCATGAAGGCGCCGAGCGCCCGCTCGAGCCGCGCGAGCGCGCCCGACAGGATGACGAAGCGCGCGCCGGACATGCGCGCCGCTTCCTCGAAATGCATCTGGCCGAGGCCTTCGCCGAGCTCGAAATGCTCACGCGGCGTGAAATCGAACTGCGGCGCCTCGCCCACCCGGCGCACCTCCCTGTTCCCCGTCTCGTCCGCGCCGTCAGGCACCTCGTCCGCCGGGATGTTGGGCAGGCTCGCAAGCAGGTCGTCGAGCTCGCGGGCGAGCCGCCGTTCCTCCTCCTCGACCTCGGGAATGCGGCGCTTGAGCTCCGCCACTTCCGCCATGAGCGCCTCCGCATCCTCGCCCTTGCGCTTGCGCTCGCCGATCTCGCGGGACGCCTCGTTGCGCCGGGCCTGCATCACCTGCAGCTCGGTCTGGCAGGCGCGGCGACGCTCGTCGAGGGCAAGAATGGCCGGGGTCTGCGGCGCAAGCCCGCGGCGGCCCCAGCCCGCGTCAAAGGCCCCGGGGTTGTCACGAATGGCTTTGATGTCAAACATTTCCTGGGTCGTTTCTCGGAGGAACGTTATAGCCGGCCGCCGCCCCGTCGCGCGTTCCCGCGCGCCGCCGTTCGGCGACGACGATCAGCCAGATGGATATTTCATAAAGGGCCATGATGGAAAGCCCCAATCCGATCTGGCTCAGGGGATCGGGGGGTGTCAGGATCGCCGCGGCGGCGAAGATGCCGACGATGGCATAGCGCCGCTTGCTGCGCAGCGTGTCCGCCGTGATGAGCCCCGCCCGGCCCATGAGGGTCAGGAGCACCGGCAGCTGGAAGCTGAGGCCGAAGGCGAACATCAGGGTCATGACGAGGGAAAGGTATTCGTTGACCTTGGCCTCGAGCTCGATGGCCATGCCCCCGGCTTCGCCCGAGGTCTCGAAGCTCAGGAAAAACTGCCAGGCCGCCGGGAAGATGAAGTAGTAGACGAGCGCCGCCCCGGCGATGAACAGGATGGGGGTCGCAACGAGGAACGGCAGGAACGCCCGCCGTTCATGCTTGTAGAGCCCGGGCGCCACGAACTTCCAGATCTGGTTGGCGATCAGGGGGAAGGCCAGAACCACGGCCGCGAAGAACGACACCTTGATATAGGTGAAGAAGGCTTCGTGAAGCCCCGTGAAGATCATGCGCCGCGAGCGCTCCGGCCCCAGCACGTCGGCGAGCGGCTTGGTGAGGAAGCCGTAGATCTCGTCCGCAAAGTAGTAGCAGACGGCGAACGCCACGGCGAGCGCCACCAGCGACCAGATGAGCCGGCGGCGCAGCTCCATCAGATGCTCGATGAGGGGCGCCTTGCTGTCCTCCACGGACCGGTCTTCGTCGGTCACGCTTCTCTCCCGTTGCCGCGGGCGGCCGGCGGGGCGTCCTTTTCGGCCTCATCCGGCAGGAGTTCGGGCGGCTCCACCGTGGTTGTGACCTCACGGGGGGCCAGGGGCGCCGTGCCGCCGGTCGGATCCGTGTCCGCGCCCGCGCCCGCCGCGGGCTTCGCTCCCCTGGGGGTCGCCGGATTGTCCAGATCGATGAATTTCTCGGGCCGGGTGCGCGGGTCGAAGTTGGAGACGTGGTGGATGGATTTCCGCACTTCCTCAAGCTCCGCCTCGCGGATGAAGTCATCCACCCCAGCCTTGAACTCGGCGCTCATGCGGCGCAGCTTGCGCACGATGGTGCCGAGGGTGCGCAGCAGCCGCGGCAGATCCTTGGGACCTACCACGATGAGGGCCACCACGGCGACGACCAGAATCTCGCTCCAGGCAATGTCGAACATTCAAATCCCCGGGACCTTCGGTCCCACAGCGATCAATGGGCCTTGGTGCCGTCCCGCTCGCCCGTGCTCTCGCCGGTCCGCTCCTGACGCTCGCTGGCGATCGCCTTGGGCGCCGGGCGCTCGTCTTCCTCGTCCTCGTTCAGCCCCTTCTTGAAGCTTCGGATCCCCTTGGCGAAGTCGCCCATGAGGTCGGAGATCTTGCCGCGGCCGAACAGCAGCACGACGAGAAGGACGATGATCAGGATCTGCCAGATGCTGATACCCATGAAATGAAGCTCCTGTAATGACGCCCGTCATACCTGCGGGCACGCGGCGCTGCCGCCCGCGCAGTTTGGCAAAATACACCGGCCGCCGCAATGGCGGAGCTTGAATGGGGCCCCGCGGTCAGGACGCCTGCGCCAGCGGGAAGACAAAGACATCCTGAGGGTGGAGATAAAGCTGCACCCGGTCGCCGTCCCGGGGCACGTCCCGGGTCGCGACCCTGGCGCGGAGCGGCGTCGTCTCGAACTGCAGGTCGATGAGGCAGGACGGACCCAGAAGCTGGCTGCGCACCACCACCGCCTCGCCATTGATTGCAAGATCGTCGGCGCTGGGGCGGAGCCGCAGCGCCTGCGGCCGGACGAGGATCTCCACCGGCACGCCGTCGGGAATGCCGCGGGCCGGAACGTCGCCGAGGGGCGTCGGGGCGACGCCCTGAAGGGCGACCGCCTCGAAGCGATTGAGTTCGCCGAAGAAGCTCACCACCTCGCTGCTCGCCGGGCGGTAATAGAGATCGGCGGGCGTCCCCGACTGCAGGATGCGGCCGTTCTTCATCACCGCCACCCGGTCGGAGATGCGCATGGCTTCCTCGGGGTCGTGGGTCACCATCAGTGTCGGCACCCCGGTCTCCCGCAGCACCGCCATGGCGCTTTCCCGCACCCGGTCGCGGAGCGTGACGTCGAGGCCCGAGAAGGGTTCGTCCATGAGCATCACCCGCGGCTGCGGCGCGAGCGCCCGGGCGAGCGCCACCCGCTGCTGCTCGCCGCCCGACAGCTGATGGGGGAAATGCTCCGCATGGTGGGCAAGGCCGATGCGCTCGAGGAGCGCGGCGGCGCGGCGGCGGCCGTCCTGCCGCGAGAGGGTGCGGCGGAGGCCGAAGGCCACGTTGTCGATGATGCTGAGATGCGGAAACAGGGCATAGTCCTGCAGCACGAGGCCGATCCCCCGCTGCTCCGGCGGGACATGGAGGTCGGGGGCGCCGACCACCCGGCCGCCCACGATCACCCGTCCCCGCTGCACGGTCTCGAGCCCGGCGGTGACGCGAAGGCAGGTGGTCTTGCCGCAGCCGGAGGGGCCGAGAAGGGATACGACCTCCCCCGGATTGATCTCAAGGCTGACGCCGCGCACCACCTCCTGGCCGTCATAGCTGTGATGCAGGTCCTCGAGGACCAGTCCGCCGGACTGGGGCATTGCTTACATTCCCTCTTGCGACTGGGCGGCCCGCGCCCCGGGCCGCGACCGCCCGATGGAGCGCGACAGCAGGATGACCGGCACGATGCCGACCGCGACGATGGCGAGGGCCGGAAGGGCGGTCTCGCGCAGCCGCTCGTCCGCCGCAAGCTCGAAGGCGCGGACGGCGAGCGTGTTGAAGTTGAACGGCCGGAGGACGAGGGTCGCGGGCAATTCCTTCATCACGTCCACGAAGACGAGAAGGCCCGCCGTCAGCATGCTGCCGCGCAGGAGCGGCAGATGCACCCGCCACAGCACGCCCGCGGGCCGCTCGCCGAGGCTGCGGGCGGCGGCGTCCATCCCGGGGGTGACCTTGGCGAGGCTCGCCTCCACCGTGTTGAAGGAGACGGCAAGGAAGCGCACGAGATAGGCGAAGACGAGGGCCGCCATGGTGCCGCTGAACAGAAGCCCCGGATTCCAGCCGAAAGCCGTCACAAGCCAGGCATTGACCTGACGGTCCGCCCAGGCAAGGGCGATGATGACGCCGACCGCCACCACCATGCCCGGCACCGCATAGCCGAGCCCCGCCGTGCGCACGGCGCCCCGGGTCGCCGCCGTCGGGCGCATGCGCAGGCTGTAGGCGAGGATGAGGCCGACGCCCGCCGCGATGAGCGCTGTGACCGCCGCCACATGAAGGCTGTTGAGGGCGAGCCGCGCGAAAGTGGCATCGAGCGCGCCGCCCGCGATCTCCTGCACGGCCCAGATCCCGAGCAGGAGGCCCGGCAGCAGAAAGCCGAAGAGGATCGGCGTGAAGCAGGCGAGGAAGGCGAGGACGGCGCGGCGGCCCCGCAAGGGATGCAGCTTGATCGCCTGATAGCGCCGGGAGGTGTGATGGAACCGGCCGCCGCCGCGGGACAGGCGCTCGAACAGCAGGACCGCGAGCACGAAGAGCAGGAGGACGCCCGCAAGCTGCGCCGTCGCGGTCAGGTCGCCATAGGCCGACCAGGTGCGGAAGATGCCGGCGGTGAAGGTATCGACCGCGAAATAGTCCACGGTGCCGAAATCGCCCAGCGCCTCCATGGCGGCAAGGGCCATGCCCCCGGCGATCGCGGGCCGGGCGAGCGGCAGCGCCACCGTGAAGAAGGCCCGCCAGGACGAGCAGCCGAGCGTGCGGCTGATCTCGAGGACGCAGATGCATTGCTCGATGAAGGCGGCCCGCGCCAGCATGTAGACGTAAGGATAGAGAACGAGGGTCAGAAGCGTGATCGCCCCGCCCATGGAGCGGATCTCGGGGAACCAGTATTCCCCGTAGCTCACCCCGAACAGGTCCCGGATCAGGGTCTGGACCGGGCCCGCATAGTCGAGAAAGCCCGTATAGGCGTAGGCCAGCACATAGGCGGGGACGGCGAGCGGCAGGAACAACGCCCACTCGAAGACGCGCCGCCCGGGAAAGGCGCACATGGTGACGAGCCATGCGGTGCCGACCCCGATCACGAACACGCCCAGGAGAACGCCCGCGGTCAGGATCAGCGTATTGGCCACATAGCGGCTCAATACGGTCGATGCCAGATGATGCCACACCTCCCCGAAGGGCTGGGCGAGGGAATAGAGGACAACGACCACCGGAACGGCCAGCAGGCCGGCAACCGTCAGGGCGGCGGCATCCCAGCTCCAGCCCGGGCGCGGCCGTCCGAGCGCCCGCAGCGGGCCCACCCGCAGGCGGGTCGCCCCCTTGTCGGACAGGACCTTGTCGGCCAGTGCGTGGTCAGAAAGCATCCAGCGGCGCCGTGTTGCAAATTATTCTCAATACCAGGGATAGCATCTAGCGCCTTTGGCCGCCATGTTCAATATGAAGACGACGGCGCCGGAGATCGGCTGGAGCGTTTCGGATCAACCCCCGAGGTCGAGACGGCACCAGACGGGGGTATGGTCCGACGCGCGCTCCCGCCCGCGCGGGCCGCGATCCACCTCGCAGGCGACGAGCCTGTCGGCGACCTGGGGCGACAGCAGGAAATGGTCGATCCTGAGCCCATGGTCCTTGTGCCAGGCGCCGCCCGTATAGTCCCAGTAGGTATAAGCGGCTCCGGCGGGCACGAAGACGCGGAGCGCGTCGGTGAGTCCCATGTTGAGGAGCGTTCTGAAGCGGGCGCGGGATTCGGGCTGGCAGAGGGCATCATTGGCGAAGGCCGCGGGGTCGTAGACATCCTCTTCCTTGGGGCAGACATTGTAGTCCCCGCCCATGAGGAACGGCTCCTCGCGGTCGAGAAGCTCCCGCGCGCGGGCGGTCAGGCGGTCCATCCAGCCGAGCTTGTAATCGAATTTTGGCCCCGGCACCGGGTTGCCGTTCGGGAGATAAAGGCAGATCACCCGCACTCCCCGCACCACGGCTTCCATGTAGCGGGCATGGTCGTCCCCGTCGTCGCCGGGAAGGCCGATGCGGACGTCCGTCACCGGCTCGCGCGAGACGATGGCGACGCCGTTATAGGATTTCTGCCCATGCACATGGCACTTGTAGCCGAGGCTTTCGAATTCCAGATGGGGGAAGGCCTCGTCCACCGTCTTGGTCTCCTGCATGAGGAGCACGTCGGGCTCCGCCTCGCGCAGCCAGTCGGTCACGGCGCCGAGTCGGACCTTGATGGAATTCACGTTCCAGGTGGCGATCTTCATGGGGTGCTGTCAGGTCCGGGAAGAAGGATGGCTTCCGCCGTCCGGACCCGCGGGCGGGTCGCCCGCATCAGGTAGCGGGTGCCGAGATCGCTGGAAATGCGCCAGCGCGGCATGCGGAAGGGTGAGAAGGACAGGCCGATGATGCGCTCGGTGACGAGGCCTTCGGCGGCGATGACGCCGTGGATTTCCTCCGGGCGGCGGAACTTGTCCCAGGAATGGGTGCCGCGCGGCAGGTAGCGCAGGACGTGTTCCGCCGCGACGATGGCGTAGAGGAAGCTCTTGAGCGTGCGGTTGAGGGTCGTGACCAGAAGGAGCCCGCCGGGCTTCACGAGCCGCGCGAGGGCCTTGAGGAGCGCCGTCTGGTCCGCCGCATGCTCGATGACGTCGAGGGCGAGGACCACGTCGTAAAGGGCCCCGCTTTGCGCGAGCGCCTCGGCGCTCTCGACCCCGTACTCGATGGCAAGCCCGCGGTCCTTGGCGCGAAGCTCTGCGGCGGCGATCTGGTCCGCCACCAGATCGATGCCGGTGACCAGCGCCCCGCGCTCCGCCAGAGGTTCCGCCATGGCGCCGCCGCCGCAGCCCACGTCCAGCACGTGAAGGCCCTTGAGCACCGCCGCCTCATCCCCGGGCGCGACGGCCTCCCGCCCGAAATGGCGGCGAATCATGTCGAGAATGACCGGAAGCCGGACGCCCTGCAGGTCCTGGGCAATGGTGTCGGAATAACTCACGCTCTGTGCCATGCCCCCAATATGAGCGAGGGGCGACAGGCGATCAACACAAATGGCGGAAGGCTAGGGAAAGGGCCTGGACCGAGCGCCCGTCAGATGGAGAAGGACGATCCGCAGCCGCAGGACGAGGCGGCGTTGGGGTTCTTCACCTGGAAGGACGCCCCCGCCAGATCCTCGACGAAGTCAACTTCGGACCCCGTGAGATAGAGGAGCGACATGTTGTCGACCACCACGTCGACGCCCTTGTCGGAGATCACCACGTCGTCGTCATTGACCGCGTCATCCAGGCTGAAGCCGTACTGGAAGCCGGAGCAGCCGCCGCCCGAGACGGTGAGGCGAAGCTTGAGATTGTCCCGCCCCTCGCGGGCAATGAGATGCAGGATGCGGCGCGCGGCGCTTTCCGAAATGGCAAGCGGCGCGGTCGCCGTCGGCTGGTCCAGTACGTCGGTCATGGCAAATCCCGTTGATCCTTGCTTGCTAAAGATTTAGGGGCTCGCCGCCTGAAGTCAACAAGGGGAGCCGCCACAGGGCTGCAAAGAAGAAGGCCCCGGGGCGCGAAGCCGCCGGGGCCCTCGAGGGGACATGCCGGATAGTCAGGCGCGGCGCCGCCCGCGGCGGATGCCGACCGCCAGCAGGCCGAGGCCGAGGACGCCGAGGGCCGCCGGTTCCGCGACCTCGGCGGGAACCGGTCCGGGCCCGCCCGCGCCACCGAACAGGATGCTGGAAGTCGCGTAGGAGAAGCGGCTGTTGTTGCCGATCTGGACAATGTCGCCGTAGATCGCGCCGGTGATGTCCGCGTCGTTGCCGAAGGAGATCTTGCCGTCGGGCGCGAACAGCGTGCCGAACCAGTCGGCGCCGTTGCCGATGGCCGCATTGCCGTGGACCTCGAACAACACGTCCGTGGCGTCGCCGCCGAGCAGCACGATGTCGAAGCCGTTGCCGATCGAAAGGTTGCCGACGATGTTGATGATGATGGCGCCGAGGCTGAGATCGAGCTCGAGCACGCCATTGTTGCCGAAGGTCATGCTGTCGAAGAAGTATTCGCCGCCCGACAGGCTCACGAAGCCGTTGTTGGCGACCGTCAGCGCCCCATAGGTGTCCGCCAGCAGGGACAGGGTGCCGCCGTTGCCGACGGTCTTGTTCGCGCCGCCCGCGGTGAAGCTGTTGGCTTCCGGCAGGGCGATCACCGGCGGTGCGAGCGGGGTCGGCGCCGGGGCGCCGTTCACCACGCCGGCCACCGACACGTTGCTGCCCACGGCCACCGCGCCGCCGGCCAGGGCCGTGCCGCCGACATTGACGTTGTTGCCGAGCACGACGCTGCCGCCGCCATGGACGTCGCCGCCGATATTGTTGCCGTTGCCGATGGAGATGGCGCCAGCCGCCACCACGTCGCCGTTCACGGTCACGTTCTGGGCGGTGGAGACCGATCCGCCGCTATGGACGCTGCCGAGTACCGTGGAATTCTGGCCGAGGCTCACGCTGCCGCCGAAGATGATGTCGCCCACGTAATTGCCGTTCTGGGCGCCCGTATAGGCGCCGCCGCCGGTGATGATGATGGCGTCGTCCCCGTCGCCCACATTGGCGTTCTGCTGGATGGTGATGGAGCCGCCGCTGCCGATGGCGGCATCGACCGGGGCCCCGGTATTGCTGCCGATGGAAACGCTCGTGGCGCCATAGACGACGAAGTCGCTGATGACGGGGGCCGCGGCGGCCCCTTGCGTGATGAGGCCAAGCGCCAGAGCCAGTGCGAACTTCCTTGTCATGTGAGACCCCCTCGTCGACAAGCTGGGTAATCAGGATCTCATTACGATTTGCGCAATGAGAAATTCGTTAACTGACGGCTTCATCAGCAATTCGCGTGCCAACCGGGCGATTTCTGCGGTTGTGCGCCGTGTTCGGCGCGCAGGGAGGCGGACGGGGGCCAATCTTGTAAGAGTTTCTTACAAAACAACCGCGACTGTCCTATTTTCGCACGATCGCCGCCGTGCCTTTCCGGCACGCGCAAGTGGTTCCATCTCGGGTCGAAAGCGACTAGTCTCTGGCCATGGACAAGCGCATATCCCCCTATCGTTTCCATGTGGTCGAGCGTTATGCCGCCTATGCCAGCCGTCCGTCGGAGACGCGGGGCCGCCTTTACCCCGAGCCGGAGAGCGCGACCCGCTCCCCCTTCCAGCGCGACCGCGACCGCATCATCCATTGCTCGGCCTTCCGCCGCCTCAAGCACAAGACCCAGGTCTTCGTCCATCACGAGGGGGACTATTACAGGACGCGGCTCACTCATTCGATCGAGGTCGCCCAGATCGCGCGCAGCATCTCCCGCGTCTTCGGCCTCAACGAGGATATTGCGGAGGCCCTGTCGCTCGCCCACGATTTCGGCCACACCCCCTTCGGCCATGCGGGGGAGGAGGCGCTGGACGCCGCCATGGCGCCCTATGGCGGCTTCGATCACAACGCCCAGTCGTTGCGCGTCGTCACCCGGCTCGAGGAGCGGTACGGCGGCTTCACCGGCCTCAACCTGACCTGGGAAACGCTTGAAGGCCTCGCCAAGCACAACGGGCCCCTGTGCCGCAGCCGCGACGAATACGACCGCCTGCCCATGGGCATTTCCGACTATGTGCGGGAGCACGACCTGGAGCTATACACCTATGCGGGGCTCGAGGCGCAGGTGGCGGCGATCGCCGATGACGTCGCCTACAACAACCATGACGTGGACGACGGTGTGCGCGCCGGGCTGTTCACCCTGGACGAGCTCCGGGAGGTGCCGCTTGTGGCGGAAGTCCTCGACGAGGTGGATGCGGCCTATCCGAAGCTCGAGCCCGGCCGCCGGGCGCATGAGGCCGTGCGCCGCCTCATCAGCCGCATGGTGGAGGACATCATCGCCGAGACCGCGCGGCGGCTCGAACGGCTGAAGCCCCGAAGCGCCATGGACATCCGCCAGGCGGATTCCCCGACCGCCGCCTTCTCCGACGAGATGGCGGAGCAGGACCGCATTCTCAAAAGCTTCTTGAAAAGCCACATGTACCGCCATTACAAGGTGAACCGCATGACGAGCAAGGCGCGCCGCGTCGTGCGCGACCTATTCGACCTCTACATGAGCGAGCCCGATTGCCTGCCCACCGAATGGTTCGCCAAGGCCAAGGGACAACCGGACAGCGGGCGCGCCCGGGTGATCGCCGACTTCATTGCGGGGATGACCGACAGCTACGCCCTGCGGGAACACAAGCGGCTTTTCGACATATCGACGTTTGAATTATGAATATTTACGCCCATTTCTCCGAAGTTCTGACCCGGCATATCACGCGTCTTGCGGACGCGGGCGAGCTGCCGTCCGGCCTTGATCTGTCGTCGGTCGCCGTCGAGCCGCCGCGCGACCCGTCCCATGGCGACATCGCGAGCAACGCCGCCCTGGTGCTGGCCAAGCCCGCCGGCATGAAGCCGCGCGACATCGCCGACAAGCTGGCGGCAAGCCTTCGGGACGAGGACGCCGTGGAGGCCGTCGAAGTGGCGGGCCCCGGCTTCATCAATCTCCGCCTCGATCCGGCGTTTCTCATCGCGCGCCTGCCGGAGATCCTGCGTCAGGGCGCATCTTACGGGGATTCGAAGCTCGGCGGCGGCAAGCCGGTGAACGTCGAATATGTGTCCGCCAACCCCACGGGCCCCATGCATGTGGGGCATTGCCGCGGCGCCGTGTTCGGCGATGCGCTGGCGAACCTTCTCGCCAAGGCGGGCTATGCGGTGACCCGCGAATACTACATCAACGACGCCGGCGCCCAGGTGGACGTGCTGGCCCGTTCGGCCTTTCTCCGCTATCGCGAGGCGCTGGGCGAGGATATCGGCGAGATTCCGCAAGGCTTCTATCCCGGCGAATATCTGAAGGACGTGGGCCTCGCCCTCGTTTCCGTCTTCGGCCGCACCATCCGCGAGATGGACGAAGCCGAATGGCTGCCCATCGTCCGCTCCTTCGCCATCGAAGCCATGATGAAGATGATCAAGGACGATCTCGCCGCCCTCGGCATCCGTCACGACGTCTTCTTCTCGGAGCGCAGCCTGCATGACGACGGCCGGGTGCAGGAGGCGCTGGACAGCCTCGCTTCCAGGGACCTCATCTATACGGGCGTGCTGGAGCCGCCGAAGGGCAAGACCCCGGACGACTGGGAGCCGCGCCCGCAGGTCCTCTTCAAGGCGACCCGGTTCGGCGACGACGTGGACCGTCCGCTCAAGAAGTCGGACGGCAGCTGGACCTATTTCGCCGGCGACCTCGCCTATCACTACGACAAGATCCGTCGCGGCTTCACCGACCTCATCAACGTGTTCGGCGCCGACCACGGCGGCTATGTGAAGCGCATGCAGGCGGCGGTGAAGGCCCTCAGCGACGGCAAGGCCACGCTCGACATCAAGATCATCCAGCTCGTCAAGCTGTTCAAGGACGGCGAGCCCTACAAGATGTCCAAGCGCGCGGGCAGCTTCGTGACGCTCCGCGACGTGGTCGACGAAGTGGGCAAGGATGTGGTCCGCTTCATCATGCTGACGCGCAAGAACGACGCGCCGCTCGAATTCGACTTCACCAAGGTGCTGGAACAGTCCCGGGAGAACCCGGTGTTCTACGTGCAATACGCCCATGCCCGGGTGATGTCGGTGATGCGCAAGGCGAAGGACGCCTTCCCCGGCCTCGACCTTTCGGACGCGGCGCTGGCGGAGGCGGATCTCGGCCTTCTGCGCGATCCCGCCGAGATCGCGCTCGTGAAGACCATGGCGGGCTGGCCGCGTCTCGTGGAATCGGCCGCGATCGCCCACGAGCCGCACCGCGTCGCGTTCTATCTCTATGATCTCGCATCCGAATTCCATGCGCTCTGGAACAAGGGCAACGAGGATCCAGGCCTCCGCTTCCTGATCGACGGCAACGAGGCCCTGAGCCGCGCGCGGCTTGCGCTCATTCGCGCGGTGGCGGCGGTGATCGCATCGGGCCTCGCGGTCCTTGGCGTCGAGCCCGTGGACGAGATGCACTGACTTTGAGGAAAGGACCCCCGGCATGAATGAAAGAGAGCCCTGGGCCACCGACGGCGAAGGCCGCCGCTGGATCGACGAATACCGGGTCTATGTCTTCGCCGCCGCCGCGGTGGTCCTTCTGATCTTCATCGCCGCCATCTGGTTCGCCTATGACAGCGGCCGCGACAGCGCCCGCGGCGACGTGCCGCTGGTCCGGGCGTCGGAGGAGCCCTATCGCCACAAGCCGGAGGAGCCCGGGGGCATGGAGGTGCCCGACCGCGACAAGCTCGTCTACAACCGGGTGAGCGGCAGCGAGGAGGAAGGGGACGACGTGCAGCTGCGCGCGGGGCCCGAGCTTCCCATCGACAAGCCCGAACCCGAACAGCCCGCGACGCCTGCGCCCGCGCCCGATACCCCTGCGCCGCAGGACACCCCCGCAGCGGCCGAGAAGAGCCCGTCGCCCGCCGCCAAGCCCGCGCCCGATGCACCCAAGGCCGCGGCGGCTTCGCCCAGTGCGACGCCCTCCATCACCGACGGGGCCTGGCTCATCCAGCTCGGCGCCTTCGGGAGCGCCGACGGGGCGGACCGCGCCTGGCGCATGCTGAAGGACAAGTACGGCACCTTGCTCACCACCCTCAAGCCCGACGTCGACATCCTCGAACGTGCCGGCAAGGATCCGCTCTACCGCCTGCGCGCCGGTCCCTTCGCCACCCGCGATGCGGCGGACAAGATCTGCGCCCGCATGAAGGCGGAAGGCCAGGCCTGCTTCCCCGTGGCGCGGTAAGGAATTACCGCGCCATCTTTCTGTAACCCCGGATTTCTGCGCGTCATG
>CAZDSS010000013.1:0-40229 GCA_964508185.1 uncultured Sphingomonadales bacterium | reverse complement strand
GCCATAGACGATGTAGCTGTGGCCCGTGACCCAGCCAACGTCCGCCGTGCACCAGAAGATGTCGCCGTCGCGATAGTCGAACACATACTGGTGCGTGATCGAGGCATAGACGAGATAGCCGCCCGTCGTGTGCAGCACGCCCTTGGGCTTGCCTGTGGAGCCGGAGGTATACAGGATGAAAAGCGGGTCTTCGGCGCCCATTTCCTCGGGCGGGCAATCGGCGGAAACCTTCGCCGCTTCCTCGTGATACCAGACGTCGCGGCCCGCGACCCAGTTGATCTCTCCGCCGGTGCGGCGGACGACGATCACCCGCTCCACCATGTCGGCCGACAGGTGGGCGATCGCCGCATCCACATTGGCCTTCAGCGGAATCTTGCGGCCGCCGCGCACGCCCTCGTCGGCGGTGACGACCCAGTGGGACTCACAGTCCTCGATGCGGCCGGCGAGGGAGTCGGGCGAGAAGCCGCCGAACACCACCGAATGAATGGCCCCGATGCGGCTGCAGGCGAGCATGGCGAAGGCCGCTTCGGGGATCATGGGCATGTAGATCGTCACCCGGTCGCCGCGCTTCACCCCTTGCGCCTTGAGGACGTTGGCGAAGCGGCAGACCTCGGCATGGAGCTCGCCATAGGTGATGAAGCGCGAATCCCCGGGATCGTCCCCTTCCCAGATGATCGCCACCTGATCGCGGCGGGTGGCGAGATGGCGGTCGATGCAGTTGGCGCTCACATTGAGGGTGCCGTCCTCGAACCATTTCACATGGAGGTCGGGGCCGAAGCTCGTATCCTTGACCCTGGTGTAGGGGCGGATCCAGTCGAGCCGCTTGCCTTCCCGCCCCCAGAAGCCTTCGGGATCGCGCAGCGACTCTTCATACATCGCCTGATACTTCTTTTCGTCGATCCAGGCGTTCTTCGCCCATTCCGGGGATACGGGGAATATTTCGGTCATGGATACGCTCTCCCAATGTTTGTTTAGGGGATCATAGGGAGGGAGAACGATCGGACGCAAGACCCGGCGCTATTCTTTCCGGGAGGTCGGCGGCGCCGCTTCCGGCACATGGACGCCGTCGCCGCGGACCTCGAGTTCCACAGGCTGAAGGTAGCGTCCGGCGCAGGGGCCGAGGAAGCAGTATCCATCCTCGATCATGAAGCGCGCGCCATGGGTGCCGCAGAGGAAGGCGTCCCCCTCGGGCGTCAGGAACCGGCCCGGCGTCCAGTCGAGCGGCGTGCCCGCATGGGGGCAGCGATTGACATAGGCGACGGCGCCGTCGCCCGTGCGATGGACGAAGATCTCGGTCAGCCGGTCGCCGTCGCGAAAGGTGAAGGTGACCGTCTTGCCCGGCGCGATGTCGCCGAGCCGGCAGAGCAGGCTTCCCCCCGGCGGCGCCCCGGGGATCCGGGCGAGCGACAGGGGCCGCGGCCGGGTCATCAGGAAGCGGCCACCCATTGTCCGAGGACGGCGTTCCAGGGCGCGACCGTGACGCTTTCGAAGAGCCCCGCCTGTGCGTAGGGGTCGGCCTCGGCGAAGGCCCGGGCGGACGCCAGATCCTCCGCCTCGATGATGAGGACGCTGCCGCAGGGTTTGGGGTCATCCCCGGGGGTCAGCAACGGTCCCGCCACTTTGATGCGGTCGCCGAGGCTTCGCGCATGATCGAGATGGGCGGGGCGGTTCGCCATGCGAAGCTCGAGGCTGTCGGGCTTGTCCCTGGCGATGATGATGAAGAGCCGGCTCATCCTGTTCGTCCCCGTTGTTCAGTCGCGCAATTCGGCGCGGAACGGCCGCTGCAGCAGGTCCTCGATCGCGCCTTCCACCGTCTGTCCCTCATGGAGGATGGCATCGACCGCCATGGTGATGGGCATGTCGAGCCCGCGCTTGCGCGCCGTCGCGGCCAGGATGCGCGCGGTCCATACCCCTTCGGCGACCGACCGCCGCTCGGCCATGATCTCGTCCAGCGTCCGGCCCTTGCCGATCTCGATCCCCAGCGACATGTTGCGCGATTGCGGGCTGCCGCAGGTGAGGATGAGGTCGCCGAGGCCGCAGAGGCCGAGGATCGTCTCCCGCTCAGCTCCGCGCTCCCGCGCGAAGCGGGCGATCTCCGCCATGCCGCGGGTGATGAGGGCGGCGCGCGCATTGTGGCCGAGATTGCGGCCTTCGACGATCCCGGCGGCGATCGCGATCACGTTCTTGACCGCGCCGCCGATTTCCGCCCCCACGACGTCGAGGGACGCATAGGGCCGGAAGGTGGGCTGGCCCAGGGCTTCCGTCACCTTGCCGATCACCGTGTTGTATTTGGATGCAAGGGTCACCGCCGCGGGCAGACCCAGGGCCACCTCGCTCGCGAAAGTGGGGCCCGACAGCACGGCGAGCGGGCGGCGCGGCATGGTCTCCGCCAGGATCTCGCTCATCAGGGCGCCCGTTTCCTGCTCGATCCCCTTGGCGCAGATCACGACCGGGATCCCGGCCTTGAGCTCGGGATCGAGGGCGGCGGACACGCTCCGCATGTGCTGCGCGGGGGCGACCATCAGCACCAGATCGGCGGCGCCGAGATCGGCCATGGCGTTGGTCGCGCGGATCCCCTCGGGCAGGGGGATCCCGGGCAGGAAGGCCGTGTTCTCACGGCGGCCGTTGACGGCCTCGACCACTTCGGGCTCGCGCGCCCACAGGATGACGTCGCGGCCGTTGCGCGCGGCGACCGTCGCAAGGGCGGTGCCCCAGGCGCCGCCGCCGACCACGCCGATTGTCTGCATGGGATGATCCCCCTTCAATACGGACGAATCAAGATACCGTAGGCGTTTATGCCGCCCCGCACCGGCGCAGGCAAGGGCTTCGAGGCTGGCGGGGTCAGGCCTTGACCCCGGCGCCGATGGCGGGCGGCGCTGCAGGATCGAGCGGCCAGCGCGCCCGCGCCGCAAGGTCCAGGGGGTCGCTGTGGCCAAGTTTCAGGCGCTCGATCCCCGCCCAGGCTATCATGGCGCCATTGTCGGTGCAGAGGCGCGGCGGCGGCGCGACCAGACGGAAGGCGCGGTCGCGTGCGAGCGATTCAAGGGCGGCGCGGATATGGCTGTTGGCGGCGACACCCCCGGCGACCACAAGGGGCGGCGTTGCGGGCTCCGCAATTCCCGTCACTTCACGAAACATGAGCATCGCCTGGGCCGTGCGGTCGACGAGGGCCAGGGTCAGCGCGTTCTGGAAGGCCGCGGCGAGATCGGCCTTTTCCTGCGCCGTCGGCGCGCGGCCGAGCTTCTCGAGCTCCCGCCGCACGGCGGTCTTGAGGCCGGAGAAGGAAAAGTCCGCGCCCGGCCGCCCCACCATGGGGGCGGGCAGGGGAAATCGGGCGGGATCACCCTGCCGCGCCGCGCGCTCGACCGCGGGGCCGCCCGGGAAGCCGAGGCCCAGCATCTTGGCCGTCTTGTCGAAGGCTTCGCCCGCCGCGTCGTCGATGGTGGTGCCGAGCCGCCGGTAGCGCCCCGGCCCCTCCACCACCAGAAGCTGGCAGTGCCCGCCCGAGACGAGGAGGAGGAGATATGGAAAAGCCACGTCCTCCACCAGCCGGACGGAAAGCGCGTGACCTTCCAGATGATTGACGCCGATGAAGGGGAGATTGGCCGCCGCGGCGATGGCCTTGCCGGTCATCAGCCCCACCATGACGCCGCCGATGAGGCCGGGCCCTGCGGTCGCGGCCACGGCGGAGAGATCCTTGAAGGCAATGCCCGCCTCATCCATGGCGCGGCGGATGAGATCGTCGAGATGGTCGATATGGGCGCGGGCGGCGATCTCGGGCACGACGCCGCCATAGGGGCGGTGATCCTCGATCTGGCTCAGGACCACGTTGGACAGAATCCGGCGGTCGCCGGCGACCACAGCCGCCGCCGTCTCGTCGCAACTGGTCTCGATGCCGAGTACCAGCGCCGTGCCCTGTCTGTTGCCCATGCTGCCCCGTGGCCTTATATGAGACATCATACCCGATGAACCGTCACCGTGGCTCTAGCACCAGGACCGCTTTCCTTGCAACCTCCGAGACCTTCCGGCGCCGCCGGTTCCCAGAGTTTCACCGGCCGTCTGCGCATCGGCACCCGGGGCAGCCGCCTGGCCCTCGCCCAGGCCCACGAGGTCAAGGCGCGTCTTCTCGCCGCCCATCCCGGCCTGCGTGAAGACGATGTGGAGATCGTCGTCATGTCCACAAAGGGCGACCGGATTCTCGATCGCGCGCTGGCGGAGATCGGCGGCAAGGGCCTGTTCACCGAGGAGATCGAGGCGGCGCTCCTTGCGGGCGACATCGATCTTGCGGTCCATTCCCTGAAGGACATGCCGACGGAGCTGCCCGCGGGTCTGCAGCTTGCCGCGGTGCTGGAGCGGGAGGATCCCCGCGACGTCTTCATCAGCCGCAAGGCGGCAAGCCTTCAGGATCTTCCGCCCGGCGCGGTGGTCGGCACGGCGTCGCTCCGCCGCCAGGCGCAGGTCAAGGCGCTGCGCCCTGATCTCAAGGTGGTGACCTTCCGCGGCAATGTGGAGACCCGCCTGCGCAAATTGTCCGCGGGCGAGGTGGATGCGACCCTGCTCGCGCTCGCCGGATTGAAGCGGCTGGGGCTCGCGGCGGAGGCGACCATGATACTGCCCGCGGACGTGATGCTGCCTGCGGTTGCGCAAGGGGCCATCACCATCGAAACCCGGGCCGCGGACCCGCGGGTGATGGCGGCGATTGGTCCGCTCAACCACCGCCCGACGGAGATTGCCGTCACTGCCGAGCGCGCGCTGCTCGCCGCCCTCGACGGCTCCTGCCGCACGCCCATCGCGGCCTTCGCCGAGCTTTCCGCCGACGGGACGCAGGTGGATCTCGTCGCGAAGCTCCTGAGCCCCGACGGCGGCCAGTGCTTCACCGCCCGGGATGGCGGCCCGATCGATCAGGCCGCTGCGGTCGGGCGGCGGGCGGGCGAGCGCCTTCGCGCCGAAGCGGGGGAGGATTTCTTCGCCCGTCTCGTGAACCCCGGCGCGGCGGGCTGATCCCAGATGCGCATTCTCGTCACCCGGCCGGAGGAGGATGGCGCGCGTACGGCGGCGCGGCTCGCGGCCCGCGGTCATGAATGTGTCGTCGCGCCGCTCATGGAGATTGAATACCACGACGGGCCGGAGATCGATCTCGCAAGCTTTCAGGCGGTGCTGCTCACCAGCGCCAATGGCGTGCGCGCCCTCGCGCGGCGGAGCCGCGGGCGCGACGTGCTGGCGCTCGCTGTGGGGGATGCGACCGCGGCGGAAGCCCGCGCCCAGGGCTTCACGCGCGTGCTCGCCGCCGAGGGTGAGGTTCATTCCCTTGCGCGGCTCGCCGCCACACAACTCGATCCCGCCGGGGGGCCGCTTCTCCATGCAGCGGGAAGCGTGGTCGCCGGGGATCTCGTGGCGCTGCTGCCCGATTTCCGGGTGGAGCGGCAGGTGCTTTACGCGGCAGTCGCGGCCGGCGTCATGCCGCAGGCGATCGTCGAGGCATTTCGGCAGGGCGGGCTCGATCTCGCCCTCTTCTATTCGCCGCGGACGGCGCGTATCTTCATGGAGCTTGCGGCGCGCGCGGAAATTGCGGCCCATCTTTCGCAGGTTACGGCAGGTGCGCTGAGTGCGGCGGTGGCTTCGGCCCTGCGTCCGCCCGCGTGGCAATCGGATTCGTGGCGGCGTATAGTCGTTGCGCAAAGCCCCAGCGAGCAGGCGCTCTTCGACGCGCTCGCCTTGTAGCGCGGGAGCCTTTGCCGGGGACATGAACGGGGAGAGAGATCACGTGACCAGCCATTCCGACGATGCGGGCGAGGCCGCAGGAGCGGGCAAAGCGGGCGAGGGGGCGAAGCCCGCGGGCGCTCCCCCTGCCGCGGATCGTGCGGCACCGCCGCGAAAGGATCCCCCGGCCCCGGCCCGGCGGCGGAGCAGGGCCGGTCTGTGGCTCCTGACCTTCATCATCGCGCTCGTGATCGGCGCGGTGGCCGCCATTCTCCTGATGCCGCGACTCGCGGAACGGGTGCCGTTCCTTGCGCGGCTCATGCCCGCCTCAACCGATCAGCAGGCCATCGACAATCTCCTGATGGACGTGAGCGGGCTCGACAACACGGTCGCGGCGCTCACCCGCCGCCTTGAAAGCCAGGCGCGGCGCATCGCGAGCCTCGGCGATGAAAGCGCGGCCCACGGCGCCAGGCTTCTCGAGCTCGAGGAGCGGCTGGCGGCGCTCGATTCCCGCATGGGCGCCGAGCCCGCCGCTGACGCGAACGTGGCGGGCGGCAACGGCGCGGCCGACCGCGGCAATCTCGCGGCGCGCATCGACATGCTGACGCTCCGCGTGGGGCAGCTCGAATCCGCCTTCGTGCCCCTTACCGAACGGGCCGAGCGCACGGCCGAGCTGCTGCGCAGCCAGGAACGGGTGACGGGCGAGCAGGAGCGTCTTGCGGCCGCCGTCGCCGATCTCGAGAACCGTCTTGCCGCCATCGAGGAGACGAGCAGCGGCGACCGTCGCGGCACATTGATCGCGCTCTCCTTCGCGGCCCTTCGCGACGCGGCCAATCGCGGCCGGCCCTTCACGGCGGAATATGAGGCGCTGCACGGCATTCTCGCCGAATCCGAACGCACGGAACTGCTTGCGCGGGTGCGCGGCATCGCCCCCTTCGCGGCCTCCGGCGTGCCGACCCAGGCGTCGCTCAGGGGGAGCTTCGCCGATCTTTCGGCCAGGATCATCCGGGCGTCCCATCTGCCGGAGGACGCCGCCTGGTGGCAGCGGGCCTGGGCGAGCCTGCGCGGCGTCGTGGTGCTGCGGCCCACGGGCGAGGTGAAGGGGGACCGCGTCGAGGCGGTTGTCGCCCGCGCCGAACGGCGGCTCGCCGCCAACGATCTCGCCGCCGCCGTGCGCGAGATATCGGGGCTGCCGCCCTCCGCCCTCAATATCGCCGAAGGATGGCTGCATGACGCCCGCAACCGCCTGCGGCTTGACGAGACCATGAGCCAGTTCGCCAACGCCCTGTTGCGCGGCGCGGCGGCGGATCTCGACAATGCGCGTCCCGGGCGGCCGCCCGACCCGCCCGGCGCGGACCGGCCCGACCCTCAATCCGACGGCGAAGGGGCCTGACACATGCGGCGTTTGCTTCTCGTCATGGCCATCGCCTTCGTGGCGGCCGTCGCCGCCGCCTGGCTTGCGGATCATCCCGGACAGGCGGTGATCGAATGGGAGGGCTGGCGGCTCGAGACCTCGGCGGTGGTGCTGGTGGCGATCCTGCTGGTCGCGGCGCTTGTCCTCCTCGTCCTCTTTCGCATCGTCGTGTGGCTGTTCCGCGACACGCCCCTCGCCCCCGAGCGGCGGCGGGAACGGCGCCAGCGCAAGGGCATGGAAGCGGTCAACCAGACCCTGGTGGCCCTTGCCGCCGGGCATGTGCGCGAGGCCGGCCGCCGCGCCGAGGAGGCGGTGAAGTTCCTGGGCGCGACGCCGCTCACCCTTATGCTCCGGGCGGAGGCCGCAAGCCTTCGCGGCGACGACATGCGGGCCCATGAGGCGCTGACCGCCCTCGCGGAGCGCGAGGATGCGGGCGTCATGGGCTATCGCGGTCTTGCCGCCCGCGCCCTCAAGCGAAATGACATGGCGGAACTGCGGGCGGCGCTCGCGGCGGCGGAAAATCGCGACCCCGAATGCAACTGGGTGCGGAGCCTGAGGCTCCTGCTTCTGGTGCGCGAAGGGCAGTGGGCGGAGGCGCGGCGGGTCTTGCGCGATCTGCGCCGCGGCCGCATGGCGACGGAAATCGCCTTCGAGCGGCAGGAAGCGGCCCTCGCCCAGGCGGAGGCGGTGGAGGCGGATCTTTCCGGCAACGGCAACGAGGCCCTCGATCTCGCGCGGGAAGCCCTGAAGCTCGACCCGAAACTCACGCCCGCGGCCGTGCTTGCCGCGCGGCTCGCCCAGGGCGCGGGGCGTTCGGGCCTGCGCGACGGCATCCTGAAGGACGCCTTCGCCGCGCGGCCCCATCCCGACATCATCCAGGCGGCCCTTGCGGGCTTCGAGAACGAGACGCCGGGCGTCCGGCACCGCCGCGTCGTTGAGGTCACCCAGGGCGCGCCCGATCATCCCGAAAGCCTGCTCGCCCGCGGCGAGACGGCGCTTGCCGCCGAATACTGGGCCGAGGCGCGGCGCGACCTGGAGGCTGCGGGCAAAGCCGGCAGCGCGCGCGCCTTCGAACTGCTGGCACAGCTCGAAGAGGCGCAGTCGGGGGACAGTGACGCCGCCGCTGGCTGGCGCGCCCGGGCACAGTCGGTCGCCGACGATCCCCACTGGGTCTGCGAATCCTGCGGCGCCGGCCGCCGCCACTGGGCGCCGCGCTGCACCTCCTGCGACGCCGTCGGAAGCTTCGACTGGCGTCCGGCGGGCGGCATCTCGCCAACCGCGCTCAGGCCGCAGGAATTCAGTCTGCTCGCCTGAGGGCGAACGCTTCGCAGCCCGGCGCGCGGTGACGGAAGAGTTTACAGTTGATCCTCGTAAGGCGATAATATCCCGGACGCCGGACAATCCTAGATAGGGCATTCGGTCGCGAGCGGCGCTTGGCGGGCTGCGCGCCGCCGCGGGGCGGCGTGATGGCCGCGCAACTGTCGGTATGATTTACGCTCCCGCCTTCACGGCGCGACGGGCGGCATCCAGCAGGTGGTCGTCACCGGCCATGCCGGCACGGGCGTAAGAGATAGCGGACCCCTTCGCGCCGCCCCCCGGGCGGCGGCGCACTGGCCCTTGCAATGGCTGCGCGAAACGCGTATTGTGCGCCCCGCTCGAAAGCCGATTCACCCGGCGGGCCGCCTTAGCTCAGTTGGTAGAGCATCGCATTCGTAATGCGAGGGTCGCGTGTTCGAGTCACGCAGGCGGCACCATCCCTCCCCTTTTCTTCATCGATTGCCCGCACCACTGGATTCACATGCGGCGGATGCCATCTGTGGCACGCAACCTGCATCTTCGCGCCGTCATAAGAATTCGCATTCCAGCAGGGGGATTCCAGCATGATCGGTCGGATGACGGCGGGATTTGTCTTGGCCGCGAGCCTCGCGTCGGGCAGCGCGCAGGCTGCGGTCACGGTTTACGAGCTGCCGTTCATCGGCAACTGGGGCGACAGCTATTCAACCACCGATACCAGCCTCACCTTCACGGGCAACGGCTTCGTCGGCATGTACAGCGACGAATTCGGGGCCTTGCTCGGCCTCGAGTGGCGGGAAAGCTCCCGCACCAACGCCCAGGTCCAGATCGGCGACCTCATGGGGGCGCAGATCACGTCCGCCGTGCTGTCCTTCAATCTTCTCGAAGGTGATAACGGTGAGAGCGAGGTGGTGATCACGGGCTATGCGGGCAACGGCAGCCTCGGCTTCCAGTGGGATGCGCCTGCGGAGAATTTCGGCACGGCCACCGGCGCGGTGAGCCTTGGCGCGAACGCGATCGACATCACGTCCTTGCTCACCGCCGCGCTCGATGCGGAAACGGACTGGCTGAACCTGCATCTGTGGGGCAACAGCTCGCTCTATCTCTGGACCTATGCGGGTTATACATATGACGTTGACCGCGCGGGGCTGCGGTTGACGGTGACCTGGGACAGGGCGCAGCAGCCGGTGGACGTTCCCGCCCCCGCGACATTCGGGCTGGCGCTTCTGGGACTTGCCGGCCTGGGTCTCGCCCGGCGGCGCCGCGCCGGCCGCTGACCCGAGGCGACGCCCCCACGCAGGATCGACGGATCGCAACTGCGGGGCAGGTCTTGCCCCGCGGTTGCTTTTTGTGCATTCAACACATCTGCCCCATTCCTCCCCCTGGACCTTCCTCGTCCCTGTCGACTCCCCAGCCGATGCATCAAAAGTAATTGCAACTGATTATCAGTCGTGATTAATTCGCCCCGGTTCGACGAGGGGACGGGCGCGTGGCGATCGGGGACGACAGGGGCAGAGACAAGCGGCGAAGGGCCTTCTGGCTCAAGCAGTTGCACCAATGGCACTGGGTCAGCGCGGCGATCTCGCTCGTGGGCATGATCCTGTTTTCGGTCACCGGCATCACCCTGAACCACGCCGCCCAAATCCGGTTCGAAGCCGGCGTCGAACGCATCGCGGCCGAAATGCCACCGGATCTTCTTGAATTGCTGGACGCCGTCGGGGCCGATGACGCGCCCCTGCCCGAAGACGTGCGTCGCTGGCTTGCCCGGGCGGTGGGCGTGAAGACGGGCGCGCGGACCGCCGAATGGTCGGAGGACGAGATCTATCTGTCCCTCGCCGGGCCGGGATCGGACGCCTGGCTTGCCATCGACCGCAAGACGGGGGCGGTGGAATACGAGCGGCGGGACCGCGGCTGGATCGCCTATCTGAACGATCTTCACAAGGGGCGCGATACCGGCGCCGCCTGGCGCTGGTTCATCGACGTCTTCGCCCTCGCCTGCATCGTCTTTTCCGTGACCGGCCTCTTCCTGCTGCAGCTCCATGCGGAACGGCGGCCGGGCACATGGCCGCTCGTTGGGCTCGGCTTCATCGTCCCCTTCCTCCTCGCCGTCTTCTTCATTCATGGATAAGTAAATCATGCGTGCCCTGCTTCCCATGATCCTGCTCACGGGCGCCGCCGTACCCTGGGGCGCCGACGCCGCCGAGGCGGCGGAGCTTGAGGTTTCGATCGAGATTCCGCAGCTCGACGTCGCCGAATATCACCGGCCTTATGTCGCCGTCTGGCTCGAGAACGCGGACCGCACGGAGATCGCCAATCTCGCCGTCTGGTACGACGTGAAGAAGCCGAACCGCGAGGGCGAGACCTGGCTCAAGGATCTTCGCCAGTGGTGGCGGCGGAGCGGCCGGGAACTGGACCTGCCGATCGACGGGGTCAGCGGCCCGACCCGGCCCGTCGGACAGCACCGGCTGAGCTTCAGGCAAGATTCGCCGCAGCTTTCCGCGCTCGAGCCCGGTGAATACCGCCTGGTGGTGGAAGCGGCGCGCGAGGTGGGGGGCCGCGAAATGATCCAGATCCCGCTGCACTGGCCGCCGCAGGAAGCGGTCGCCGCGAGCGCCGCGGGGAGCCGCGAGCTGGGCGCCGTGACGCTTGAAGTCGAACCCTGACCGGATGAGGAGACGTTCCTTGAAGACCATCATCAAATGGGGGGCGATCGCAGCCTTCGCCGTGATCGCGCCGCTTTCGGCCGAGGCCCATCGCGCCTGGATCCTTCCCGCGGGCACCGTCTTCTCCGCCGAGAATCCCTGGGTCACGGTGGATCTTGCGATCTCCAACGACATCTTCTTCTTCGAGCATCGACCCATGCCGGTGGAGCGCGTGCGCGTCACCGCGCCCGACGGATCGGAGGTGAAGCCGGAAAACGTCAGCACCGGCCGCTTGCGGAGCGTGATGGATCTGCAGCTCACCCGGCAGGGCACCTACCGCATCGCGAGCGTCATGGGCGGGGTCTTCGCCCGCTGGATGGAGAACGGTGAGCCGAAGCGCTGGCGCGGCCCCGTCGAAGCCCTGTCCCGGGAGGTGCCCGCGGGCGCCAGGGATCTGGTGGTGACCCACGCCGTGAATCGGGTCGAAACCTATGTCACCGCGGGCAAGCCCACGATCGACAATCTGCGGCCCACGGGCGAGGGCCTGGAGCTTGAGCCGATCACCCACCCCAACGATCTCTATGCGGAAGAGACCGCGACCTTCCGCCTGCTCATCGACGGCGCGCCCGCCGCGAATGTGGACGTGGAGGTGATCCGCGACGGCATCCGCTATCGCGACAGCCTGGACGAAATCAAGATCCGGACCGATGCCGACGGCCGCTTCTCCGTCACCTGGCCGGAGGCGGGGCGCTACTGGCTTTCCGCCGAATATCAGGACGACAAGCCGCGCCTGCCCCAGGCCCATGAGCGGCGGGCGAGCTATGTGGTGACCCTCGAAGTCCTGCCCCAGTGACGACGCCGTCGGCCAGGGCGGCCCGCCGGGTCGCCGTGCCACCCCTTGACGCGGTGCCGAGGCTTCCTGCGGGCGCGCCCGTTCACCGTCTGCGGGGGCTCACCATGGGGACGAGCTGGTCTGCGGCCATGGTCGGGACGGGGACGCTCGGTGATCCGGACGCCGTCGCCGCACGCATTCAGGCGGCGCTCGATGCGGTGGTCGCGGAAATGAGCACTTTCGATCCTGGATCCGCCCTCAGCCGCTTCAACAGCGCGGCGGCGGGGGAATGGGTGCCCCTGCCGCCCGGTCTTCACGAGGTCGTCCGCTATGCGCTTCAAGTCGCCGTGGCAAGCGGCGGCGCCTATGATCCGACGGTGGGGCCGCTCGTCAATCTCTGGGGCTTCGGGCCGGGGCCGCGGCGCGATCGCGCGCCCGACGAGGCGGCCATCGCCGCAGCCCGCGCCCGCGTCGGCTGGCGGCGCCTGCGCCTTGCGTCCAACCCTCCGGCCCTTCTACAGCCCGGCGGGCTGTATCTGGATCTGTCGGCCGTCGCCAAGGGCTTCGGCGTCGATCAGGCGGCTGCGGTGCTGGAGGATGCGGGGATCGAAAACTATCTCGTGGAAGTGGGCGGCGAATTGCGCGGCCGGGGCGTCAAGCCCGACGGCCAGCCCTGGTGGGTGGCGCTCGATCCCGTTGCCGATGCGCCGGAGCTTCCCGAACTGGTGATCGCCCTCCACGGGCTCAGCGTCGCCACATCGGGCGACGGTCTGCGCTATTTCGAGGACGCCGGGCGGCGCTACTGTCACGCCATCGATCCGCGCGCGGGCTATCCCGTCGCCCATGCGGCGGCGGTCACCGTGCTTCATCCCCGATGCATGTGCGCGGACGCGCTCTCGACGGCCCTCATGATCATGGCGCCGGACGAAGCCTTCGCCTTCGCTGTCCGCAACAATCTGGCCGCGCGCTTCGTGCTGCGGTGGGAACAGGGGCTCGAGGAGCGTCTGACGCCCGCGCTCAATGCCCTGCTCTGACCCCCGTCAGGTATCCGCCCAGGTGCGAAGGAGATTGTGATAGACGTGGGTGAGCTCCACCACCGACGGATGGTCCGGCACGTCGGTTCCGAGCTTCTGGATGGACTGGTCGAGCTCGAACAGGATGCGCCGCCGGTCGTCCTCGCGCACCATGCTCTGCAGCCAGAAGAAGGAGGCGACCCGCGCCCCCCGGGTGACGGGCGTCACCCGATGAAGGCTCGAGGACGGATAGAGCACCATCTCGCCCGCTGGGAGCCTCACCGAGTGGCTGCCGAAACTGTCCTCGATGATGAGCTCGCCGCCGTCATATTCATCGGGCTCGGAGAAGAAGAGGGTTGCCGACAGGTCGGTGCGGATCCTGTGGGGCGTCCCCGGGATATGGCGGATGGCGTTGTCCACATGGTTGCCGAAATTGCCGCCGCCTTCATAGCGGTTGAACAGGGGCGGGAAGACCTTGAGCGGCAGGGCGGCGGAGATGAAGAGGGGGCTCAGGGAAAGCGCGTCCAGGATCATGTCGCCGATCTCCCGCGCGTCGCGACTGTCCTGGGGCAGCTGCAGGTTCCGCTTGACCCTGGCCGATTGCTCGCCGGCCGTGACCCGGCCGTCCACCCACTGGGCCGCATCCAGCCGCTTGCGGATCAGGGCCACCTGATCCTTGGTCATGAGGGGTATTCTCACCATCATGGCGCGCGTTCTCCGAAATGGCGGCGGAGCCCCGGGCAAGCGGCCCCGCCGTTCCGTGCCTGTCCGTGAGGCCTAGAACTTCACGTTGGCGGAAAGCAGGGCCGACCGGCCCGGCGCCACCACCGCGAAGACGCCCACATGCGACGCATCATAGATGGTCTCGTCGGTCAGGTTCAGCACATTGAGGCGAAGGTCCACGTTCTCGTTGACCTTGTAGGCCGCCATGGCGTCGAACCGCCAGGTGGGCTTGAACCACAGGGTATTGGCGTCGTTCATGAAGCGCTTGCCCGTATAGGTCACGCCGCCGCCGAGGGTGAAATCGAAGGGCAGTTCATAGGTCGTCCACAACGTGAAGTTATGCTTGGCCACGAACTTCATGACCTTGCCGGAATAATCCACGTTGTTGTTGATGAAGCGGGTGACCTCGGGGTCGAGCCAGGTATAGCCCGCCCAGAGCTGCCATTCGGGCGTGATGCTGCCGGCGGCGGCGAGCTCGAAGCCGCGCACGCGGTTGCTGCCGCTCAGGACCACCTCGCCCGTCACCGGGTCCTGACTGCGGGCGTCGGTCTTCTTGGTCTCGAAGACCGCGGCGGTCAGCGACAGCTGCTCGTCGAAGAGATCCCATTTGGTGCCGAGCTCGAGGCTGCGGCTCTTCTCCGGCGCAAGATCGCGGAAGCCGCCGCCCGCCGCGCCGTCGGACCCGCCCGATTGCCCCGCCGTCTCGCCCGAGGGATTGGCCGAGGTGCCCCAGGAGATGTAGATGCTGCCATTCTCCGCGGGCTTGTAGATGATGCCGAGATTGTAGTTCCAGATATCGTCCTCGCGCGTGCCGTCCGCCGTCTCGACCTTGTAGTTGTCGTAGCGGAGGCCCACCTCGGCGAGGATCTGCTCATTGAACCTGATGGTGTCCAGCGCATAGAGCGCCTTGGTCTTGGTGATGTTCGGCTCGCCGTAATCGGCCCAGGAATAGGGTGTCCCCGGCCCGGGAAGCCGCGGGTCGGGATTGTAGAGATCCTGCGTGCCGCCCGTCGCCCCGGTCGCGACCGAAGACGCCGACTTCAGGCGCTCGCGGCTGATCTCGGCGCCGATCGCGAAGCTGTGCTCCACATCCCCGTGATAGGCCTTGCCGTAGAGGTCGGTCTGGTTGAGGAAGGCTTCCGTATGGCGCTTGTTGCCGCGAACTCCTGTGGTCACCACGCCGTTCTCCAGGCCGTTGGCGTCGAAGGACGGGCGGGTCACCAGATATTCCTGGAATACCCGCGTATAGCGGGTGGTGTTGCGCAGCGTGATGGCGTCCGTCACGTCATGCTCGATGACGGCGGTCGCGATGTCGGTCTCCACCTCGCGATAGTCGCGGTCGAGATAGCCGTAGAAGTTGCTGCGATCCACTTTCGGCGGGCTCACCACCTGGCCGTTCCCGCTGTCCGCGAACGGGATGCCGAGATCCGGAATGTCGTCGGTGCGAAGCGCATAGTAGCTGAGCGTCGCGCGCGTCGGCTGGCCGAGGCCGAGGGTGAGCGAAGGCGCCACACCCCAGCGCTCGTTCTCGACGGAGTCGCGGCCCGCCACTTCCGCGTCGTGATACATGGCGTTGAGCCGGAAGGCGACGTTGTCGTCCAGCTGATAGTTGCCATCGACGGTCACGCGCTTCGTCTCGTCGGTGCCGAGCTGGACACTGCCAGTGAAACTGTTCCCCTGGTGCGGGGTCTTGGTGATCATGTTCAGGCTGCCGCCGGTGGAGCCGCGGCCCGTCCGGCTGGAGCCCGGGCCCTTGACGATCTCGATCTGCTCCAGATTGAAGGTCTCATAGTTGGCGCGGCCGAGATTGCGGACGCCGTCCACGAAAATGTCGGTGGAAGCTTCGTAGCCGCGGATGAAGGGACGGTCGCCCAGGGGCGTCCCGCCCTCACCGGAGCCGAGGGTGACGCCCGGCGTGGTGCGAAGGACTTCGGTCAGGGTATGGGCGCTCCGCTCTTCCATGAGCTCGCGGGTGATGACGGTGACCGTCTTCGGCGTGTCGACAAGCGGCGCGGTGAATTTGGGCGACGCGGACTCCTCCCGGCGATAGCCTTCGACCTCGCCGCCGACCCGCACGGGGCCGAGCTTCACGGGTCCGTCCTGTGCGTCATCTGCCTGCGCCGCGCCTTGAGCCGCCGCGGCGCCCCCGATTGTCATTCCCGCCACGGCCAGCACCAGGGGCGACACCCCCTGAAACAGACCTGCCTTCCTCCGGCTTTCCATTCCCTTTTTTCTCCATTCGAAAACAGTTCGATCGCGATAACCGCCCCCTGGCGGCCGCAAGCGATATTGATAATCACTCTCAACAATCAGGGCAACGGAAAAATGAGACTGATTTGCAAATTCACACTCAAAAAGTCGTTGCAAATGGTTCGCAGTTTCAACATAAGCTTCTGCTGAAGGCGAACGAGCGGGAGACGTCCAATGGCAGCAGCGCATGATCTGACCCTGTGGGGGCTTTTCCTTCAGGCGGATCTGGTGGTTAAGTCCGTCATGGTTCTTCTCGTGATGGCCTCGCTCATTTGCTGGACGATCATCGGCGAGAAGATCTGGCGCTTTCGCGAGCTGAAGCGGGCGGTGGCCCGGCTTGAACATGCGGCGGCGGACCCGGCCCGGGCATTCGAGGATCTGACGGGTCCGTTGTCCGGCGAGGTGCTGGCCGCGGGAAAGCGGGAAGTCTTCGATCAGGACGACGAGCGGGAAAGCCGCAGCGAAACCCGCGAGCGAATCGAGCGCGCCATGCGCGCCGTCATGGGGCACGAGCTGCGCAAGCTCGAGATCGGCCTGCCGTTCCTTGCGACCGTTGGCTCCACCGCCCCCTTCATCGGCCTGTTCGGCACGGTCTGGGGCATCATGAACAGTTTCACGGCCATCGCCGCCGCCAACAACACGAGCCTCACGGTGGTGGCGCCCGGCATCGCGGAAGCGCTGTTCGCCACCGCCATCGGCCTCTTCGCCGCCATTCCGTCGGTCATCGGCTATAACAAGCTGGTGGTCGATCTCGGCCGCGCCGCCCAGCGCATGAGCGCCGCCATCGGCGAGATCGGCGGGCGCATGGTGGCCCGGCCCCGCCATCGCGGGCCGCGCGTCCTGGCGGAGGCCGCGAACTGATGGCGATCTCTCCCCAGTCCATGGAGCCGGGCGACGGCGGCTACCGGCCGCTGGCCGAGATCAACGTGACGCCGCTCGTGGACGTCATGCTGGTGCTGCTCATCATCTTCATGGTGGCCGCGCCGCTTCTGGTCTCGGGCGTCACACTGGAACTGCCCAAGGCATCGAACGCGCCGTTGCCCGAGGCGCGGGAAAAGATCGTCGTCAGCGTGACGGCGGATCGCGCGCTCTATCTCGGCGAGGAGCAGGTATCCTGGGACGCCATCGCCGACCGCCTTGCCGCGCTTCGTGACGCTGAGGGCGAGCAGACCATCTTCGTCCGCGGCGATCAGAAGGCCGACTACGGCACCATCATGGAGCTCCTGTCCCTTTTGGGCAAAGCGGGCTTTTCCGACCTGTCGCTCCTGACCGAGGAGCCCCAGGGCAAGTCATGATCCGCGCCCTCGGCATAGAAGGGCCGCGCGCGGCGGGGATCGCCGTCGCGGTCGCCGTCCATGCGGCGATTCTGGTCGCGGGAATCTGGGTGTCGCGCGCCGCGCCTCCCACGGAGCCGGCGGCCATCAGGATCGCGCTCGCAAGCATGCCGGCACCGGAAGAGGAGAGCGCGCCGGAGCCCGAGCCCGAACCTCAGCCCGAGCCTGTGCCCGAGCCCGTTTCGGAACCCGAGCCGGAACCGGCGCCGCAGCCGGAACCAGCGCCTGAGCCCATGCCCGCGCCGCCCGAACCCATGCCCATGCCGCAGCCGGTCACGGAAAGCGTCGTTGCCAGCAGCGCGCCGGCGGAAGCGGGGGAGACCAGGGTCGCATCCGCCGCCGCGGCGCCGCCCAAGGCGCCGCCTCCGCCGCCCATGGACGCCCGCGCCAAGAAGCGTCAGGCCACCTATTACGGCCAGATCCTCGCCTGGCTCGACCGGCACAAGCGCTATCCGCAGGACGCGCGCCGCCAGCGTCTCGAGGGGGTGGCGGAAGTGTTCATCTCCATCGACCGTGATGGCCGCGTCCGGGATTGCCGGCTGGTCAACGGCTCGGGCCACGAGATGCTGGATGAAGCAAGCCTCGCCATGGTGCGCCGCGCCGATCCCCTGCCCGCAATGCCCAGGGAAATTCCCGGCGACGGCATGGAATTCGTCGTGCCCGTCGAATTCTTCATGAAGAAGAGCGGGCGGCGGTGAGCGCCGCCTAGGCCGCCCCGTAGCCTTCGGGATTCATGGACTGCCAGCGCCAGCTGTCGGCGCACATCTGGGCCAGAGTCCGCTCCGCCCGCCAGCCGAGCTCCCGCTCCGCAAGGGACGGATCCGCATAGCATTCGGCGATGTCGCCGGGGCGGCGGCCCACGATCTCGTAGGGAATGTCCCGGCCCGAGGCTTCGGCGAAGGCGCGTACCATCTCGAGCACGCTGTAGCCCCGTCCGGTGCCGAGATTGAAGATGCCCACACCCCGGCTGCGGCCAAGCCAGGCGAGCGCCGCCACATGTCCCCGGGCGAGATCCACCACATGGATATAGTCCCGGACCCCGGTGCCGTCGCGGGTCGGCCAGTCGCCGCCGAAGACGCGAAGCCGCGGCAGCCGCCCGATGGCGACCTGCGCGATATAGGGCACGAGATTGTTGGGAATGCCGTTCGGATCCTCGCCGATCATGCCGGATTCATGGGCCCCCACGGGATTGAAGTAGCGCAGCAGCACCACCCGCCATGTGGGGTCCGAGGCCGCGAGATCCCGCAGCATCTCCTCGATCATCAGCTTGCTGCGGCCATAGGGATTGGTGGCGGAGGTGGGGAAATCCTCGCGGATCGGAACGCTCGCCGGGTCGCCGTATACGGTCGCCGACGACGAGAAGATGATGGATTTGCAGCCCGCTTCCCCCATGACCTCGAACAGGGTGAGGGATCCCGTGACGTTGTTGTCGTAATAGGCGAGGGGCTTTTCGACCGATTCGCCGACCGCCTTCAGCCCGGCGAAATGCATCACCGCATCAAGGTCGTGGACGGCGAACAGGCGGCGCAACGTCTCGCGGTCGCGGATGTCCCCCTGCACGAAGGGGATCTCCCGCTGGGTGATGGCGGAGACGCGCCGGACGGCCTCCGGCTTGGCGTTGGACAGATTGTCGAGGATCACCACCTCATGGCCCGCAGCGACCAGCTCCACCACCGCGTGGCTGCCGATATAGCCGGCGCCGCCCGTCACCAATACCTTCACCGCCCTCGTCCTCCCTTTCTGTTCTTGATGGCCTCCACCAGATCCCAGAAACCGCAGAGGCGCGCCTCGAAGTCAAGATCGGTGAGGGATTCGCCGTCAAGGATCCGCCTGAGGGCGAGCGGCTCCGCGTCACGGGTATTCAGCCCCGAATCGGTGGTGGTGGCGCTCTCGATCCCGAGCTTCTGCAGCACCGGGAACAGGCTGTCGCTCCAGTTGCCGCTCGGATAGCAGAAATGGGTGAAATCCTGCGGCGCACGGCCCGTGATGTCCGCAAGGAGCCGCCGGTTTTCCGCGATCTCGCCCGCGACGCGCTCCGCGTCGAACCCGTATTGGCGGTGGCGGTGGGTGTGAAGCTGGATGTCGAAGCCCTGCGCCTCCGCGTCCCGCACTTCGCCCGCCCGCATCAGGTCGAACCAGCGCGCGTTCTCGGCCCGCGCCATGTCGTAGCCGAAGATCGCCGCAAGCCGCCGCACCTCTGCATGGCGGGCGTCGACGTCGGGAAGCAGGTCGAGCCTTGCCCAGATGGTCTCCGCGACCCTCGATCGCATGCCGGGCGCATCGAGCCGGAATGCGCCGTTCTCCGCCCCGTCGGTGGCGATTTCGGCCCAAGGGTAGGGCCCGGGCGCCGCGCGCTGCAGCATGTGGCCCACCAGGATGTTCAGAACGGGCCGTTCCTTCACCACGTAATGGGTCGTCACATAGATGGTGGCGGGAAGGCCCTGGGCCTTCAGCACCGGCAGCATGTGGGCGTAGGTGCCGTACCAGCCGTCGTCGATGGTGATCGCCGTCGCGCCCGGCGGCAGGGTGCCGGCGCGAAGATGTCTGACCGCATCGCCAAGAGGCAGCACGGGATAGCCGAGCCGCCGCAGGAGCGCCATGCGCCGGGCGAAGCGATCGGGCGACATGAAAAGGTAACTTCCGTAGACCGGCCCGTCGGCGATCCAGGCGCCGTGATAGCAGAGGATCCTGAGCCTTTGCGCCGTCATGCGCCGGGCCAGCGCGAAAAGGCCCAGGCGTTTCGCCCATTTCAGAAACTGCTGCTTCATGTCATGCGACCATAGAGGCGCAGGATGTCCTTGCGCGCCCAGACCATGTACCACACCTCCGGGTCATACCGCCCCTCCGCATGAAGCCGCTGCCGGGTGGGCGAGCGGTGGAGGGCGTCCATGGCCCCCGGCCCGCCGCCGGCCTTGAGGAACAGCGCTCCGCCCGCCTCGGGAACTTTCCGCAGATAGGCAAGGCGCGGGCTGATTTCCGCGACCCTCGGGTCATAGTACCAGCTCGCGCCCACGAGGCCGCGGGAATCGGGCCAGATGCGCAGGAGCTCGGCGACCAGCCGGTAGCAGCGTTCCCGCCCCTCGGGCGTGAAGTTGTCGCGCATGGCCATGTGCACATGGTTCACGAGAAAGGGCCTGAGCCCGCCGGTGCGGAAGGCGGTGAAAAGCAGGCTCCGCGCGAGGGTCGCCAAATCCTGCCGCAGCAGCAGGCGGCGCGGCACGCCGCCATGGCGATAGATCAGGTGACTGACACAGGGGATGAGCACGATGCGGCAGATCCCGAGATCCTTGAGGAAATTGTCGTCCTGAAGGTCGGGTGCGCGTCGTCCGGTCTCGAGATCGCGGAGGATCCGCGCGAAGCTTGCCGCGAATTCCGGCGCGAAGACGGCGGGCAATCTTAGCGCCGCGATCCTTTCCTCCGCCCGTTCGATCAGGGTGAGGAGCAGCAGGGCGAGATAGCGCGACGCCGTGTCAGCCCCCGCGCCGGACGCGGCCCGCTTCACGAAACTTGCGAATTCCGGCGGCATATGGCCATAGCCGCGGTAGGGGTCCGCAGCATCGAGGGCGGCGATCGCCTGCGCGACCGGCATCGCATCCAGGAGGCCGGGCAGGGCGGGATCCTCGGCGCCGATGCGCGCGGCAAGGGCCTTGGCCGATCGGGCGAGTTCCGTGAGCGTCATTCCGTGCGGGCCTACCCCTCGCCGTGATTACCTGGCGCAAGGCTAGCGAAGCGCGGGAATCCTGGCAACTGCCGCATCGACTGGATCCCTGTTTCGCACGCCCCATGACACCATATGAAGGGAGGGGCAGCGGCGCGTATCACGCCGAAAACCGGACCGTTTGACGCGGGAATCCGCGAAAATCATGTATCCCCCGACATGCTGGTGACTCAACGTGATACAAAAAATGCTTACGAACGGGAAAATTTGTGGCATAATGAGTGTCAAGCAGCACCAGACAGGGAGATTGGCGGTGTATACGCAAGGTCTCGACATTTCGAAGGGCGATCGCAGCATTCCGGTGGAATCGCATGATTCCGAGCAGGCCCGGCGGTTTCAGGAGCGTGTCGACGCGGACGAGAAGATCGAGCCGCGGGACTGGATGCCGGAGGGCTATCGCAAGACCCTGATCCGGCAGATCTCCCAGCATGCCCATTCGGAAGTGATCGGCATGCAGCCCGAGGGCAACTGGATCACCCGCGCCCCCACCCTGCGCCGCAAGGCGGTCCTGATGGCGAAGGTGCAGGACGAGGCGGGCCACGGCCTCTATCTCTACAGCGCGGCGGAGACCCTGGGCGTCTCCCGCGACGAGCTCATCGAGCAGCTGCTGTCGGGCGCGGCCAAATATTCCAGCAACTTCAACTATCCGACCCTCACCTGGGCGGATATCGGCGCCATCGGCTGGCTGGTGCAGCGTTGCTCCTACGGCCCCTATGCCCGGGCCATGGTGCGGATCTGCAAGGAGGAAAGCTTCCATCAGCGCCAGGGCTTCGAGATCATGCTGGCGCTCTCCCGCGGCACGCCGGAACAGAAGGCCATGGCCCAGGACGCCTTCAATCGCTGGTGGTGGCCGTCGCTCATGATGTTCGGGTCGCATGACACGGTGGACGCCGAAGGCGGCATGAAGTCCAGCCATTCGGAACAGTCCATGCGCTGGAAGATCAAGCGCGTCTCCAACGACGAACTGCGCCAGAAGTTCGTGGACGTCACCGTGCCGCAGGCGGAATTCCTCGGCCTCACCGTGCCGGATCCCCATCTCAAATGGAACGAGAAGACCGGCCACTACGAATTCGGGCCCATCGACTGGGAGGAATTCCAGAACGTGCTGAAGGGCAACGGCCCGTGCAACCGCAAGCGCATGAAGGCGCGGCGGGAGGCCCACGAAAACGGCGCCTGGGTGCGCGAGGCGGCGCTCGCCTATGCGGAGAAACAGCGCCGGCGCAAGCAGGCGCAGGCGGCGTGATCGCGCCTTCGGCTTCACACAGGGTATCGACCAATGAGTGATCGCAATTCGGAAAATACCGGCCTCAGCCGCAAGGAATGGCCGCTTTACGAGGTGTTCGTGCGCAGCCGCAACGGGCTGTCCCACAAGCATGTGGGCAGCGTCCATGCGCCGGATCCCGAAATGGCCCTCATCAACGCCCGCGACGCCTATACCCGGCGCGGCGAGGGGGTGAGCATCTGGGTGGTGCCCTCGGCGGCGATCGTGGCGTCCGACCCGGCGGACAAGGAGTCCTTCTTCGAGCCGCTGGCGGAAAAGATCTATCGCCACCCCACCTTCTACGAGATCCCCGAGGAAGTGAAGAACATCTAGGCGATTTGACATGAATGCCACCGCCCCCGTCAGCACGAGCGCGCCCGTGGTCAGCGGACCGGACCGCGACGCCCTCGTCCAGTATCTTATCCGCCTCGGCGACGATGCGCTGATCCTGAGCCATCGCCTCGCCGAATGGTGCGCGAAGGCGCCCGAGCTCGAGGAGGATCTGGCGCTCACCAACATCGCCCTCGACCTCGTCGGCCAGACCCGGTCGTTCTACACCTATGCGGGCGAGCTCGAAGGCAAGGGCCGGACCGAGGACGACATCGCCTTCCTGCGGGAGGAGCGGGACTATCGGAACGTCCTTCTGGTCGAGCAGCCCAACGAGGATTTCGCCCATGCCATGGCCCGGCAGTTCCTGTTCGACGCCATGAGCCTGCCGTTCTTCGAGGCGCTGTCCAATTCCAAGGATCCGACCGTCGCCGGCATCGCCCAGAAGGCGGTGAAGGAAGTGCGCTACCACCTGCGCCATGCGGCCGAATGGGTGATCCGCCTCGGCGACGGGACGGAGGAAAGCCATCGCCGCATGCAGGCGGCGATCGACGAGCTGTGGCCCTATACGGGCGAGTTGTTCGCCATGGACGATATCGACCGCCGCTTGGTGGCGCTCGGGATCGGCGTCGATCTTGAAAGCCTGCGCGAGCCGTGGAACCGCACGGTGGATGAGGTGCTTTCGGAAGCGACCCTCACGCGCCCCGCGGACGGCTGGATGCAGTCCGGCGGGCGGAGCGGCCGGCACAGCGAATATATGGGCTATATCCTGGCCGAGCTTCAGTACATGCAGCGCGCCTATCCCAACATGAAGTGGTGAGGGGGCGTTGATGTCCGACGTCACCTCCATCGCCAGATCCCGCAGCGAGAAGGCCGTATGGGACATTCTCGCCCGCGTTCCCGATCCCGAAATCCCGGCGGTTTCCGTCGTCGATCTCGGCATCGTGCGGGAGGTGCGCGTGGGGGGCGACGCGGTTGAAGTGGTCATCACCCCCACCTATTCGGGCTGCCCTGCGACCGACGTCATCGCCCGCGACGTGGCCGCGGCCCTGCACAAGAACGGCTATCCCGACGCGCGGGTGACGACCTCCCTCAGCCCCGCCTGGACGACTGACTGGATCACCGACGAGGGCCGCGAAAAGCTCCGCGCCTTCGGCATCGCGCCGCCGCCGCGCATGGAACGGCGGATCAAGAGCCTTCTCGGCGAGGAGCCGCCGGTCGCCTGCCCGCGCTGCGGCTCGACCGACACGAAGAAGGTGAGCAATTTCGGCTCGACCCCCTGCAAGGCCCATTTCACCTGCAATGCCTGCCTCGAGCCCTTCGATCATTTCAAATGCCTGTGAGAAATCTGCGCCATGGCCAAGTTTCATTCCCTCAAGGTCGCTGAAGTCCGCAAGGAAACGGACGATTCGGTCGCCGTCACCTTCGAGGTGCCGGACGAGCTCAAGGGCGAGTTCGACTTTCAGCCCGGCCAGCATCTGACGCTGCGCGCCGTGCTCGATGGCGAGGAATGCCGCCGCAGCTATTCGATCTGCGCCGGGAAGGACGAGGGGATCCTGCGCGTCGCCATCAAGCGCATCCCCGAGGGGCGCTTCTCGTGCTTCGCGAACGACGATCTGAAGCCGGGGCAGGTGCTCGAGGTCATGACCCCCATGGGCCATTTCTGCCCGGTGATCGATCCCGCGCACGCCAAGACCTATGTGGCCTTCGCGGCGGGGAGCGGCATCACGCCCATCCTTTCCATCATCAAGACCGTGCTGGCGCAGGAGCCCAACAGCCGCTTCCTGCTGTTCTACGGCAACCGTACCGTGGGCTCCGTGATGTTCCGCGAGGAGATCGAGGACCTCAAGAATCTGCACATGACGCGCTTCAGCGTGTTCCATGTGCTGAGCCGCGAGAACCAGGACGTGGACATCCTCAACGGCCGCATCGATGGCGACCGGGCGCGCCGCCTGCTTCAGGCCTTCGCCCCCGCCGACATGGTGGACGAGGTCTTCATCTGCGGGCCCCAGAGCATGATCGAGGGCGTGACCGAAGCGCTCGTGGACATGGGCATGCCGCGGGAGCGCATCCATTTCGAGCTGTTCCACACGGAAGCGACGCCGCCCGCGCGCCGCGAGGTGCCGGTGGAAAGCACCAAGGGCGCGGCCCGCGTCGCGATCCGGGTCAACGGCGTTGCCACCGAATTCGACCTGCCCTTCAATGGCGACACCATTCTCGACGCCGCCCAGGCCCATGGGGCGGATGTGCCCTTCTCCTGCAAGGGCGGGGTCTGCTGCACCTGCCGCGCCAAGGTCGTCGAAGGCAAGGTGGACATGGCCGTGAACTATGCCCTGGACGAGGACGAGGTGGCGGCGGGCTTCGTGCTCACCTGCCAGTCGCGGCCGCTCACCGACCGCGTGGTGGTCGATTACGATCAGGCCTGATCGCCGCGCCGCCGGATGCGGCGGATGACGAAGCGCCCGGGATGAAGGGCATCCAGCACCGGGCGCGGCAGCGGCACCGGATGGCCGCAGATCATCGCGGCAAGCGATTCGGCCAGTAGCGGCGCGGTGAGATAGCCGCGCGCGCCAAGCGCCGTCAGCACATGGAGCCCGGGCGCGTAGGCCGCATTTCCGTATTTCTCCCGTTTCCCCACGGCAAGGCCGCCATAGGCCTCTCCGTAGCCGGGCCGCGGCACGCCGCCGAGAACCGGCAGATGATCGTTGGTGACGGCGCGAAGGCCGACCCGGCCCGTGACATTCTCCGCCAAAGGCAGCGTCGCGTGAGGGAGAAGCGCTGCGGCGGCGGCGAGATTGGCCGCGTGATCCGCAACGCTTTCCTTGATCCATGAATCGTCCACAGGGTCCACGGCGGCGAAGGTTGCGCCCGCGAGATGCCGCATTCCATCAGGCGTTGCGACCGGCGGGGTCACATAGCCGTCGCCGCTCACGACCGTCGGCACCGCGACGCCAATGTCGGCGGGAAGATAGGTCAGCTGCCCGCGCCGCGCCGCGATCCCGAGTGGAAAGCCGCAAAGCCGCTCCGCCGCGAAGGGCGCGGCGAGGACCACGGCGTCCACCGTCCCCACAATGGCGCCGTCTTGATCCATGAGATGCCAGCGCCCGTCCTGCCGCATCAGATCGTGAACCGCGCTTCGGGTGCGGATTTCCAGCCCTGCCGACAGCCATTCCCCAAGGGCCGCCGTATGGATCATCCCCGCCGCGGGGAAGAACAGGCCGTCGTCCGTGAGTTCCGCATCTCCGGGCGCGAGCGTTGCCGCGATTCGCGCAGTGCGTTCCGCATCGTTCGACAGAAGCCGCACGCCGCAGCGCGTGAAGATTTCCTCCGGCATGCGCCCATACCAGCGCAAGGCGTGGAAGGTGGCGGTGCGGGCGAATTCCGCCGCCGGACTGGCGCCGAGATCGATCCAGGGCTCGAGAATGGCGGCGGGATTTCCCGACGCCCCGGCGAGGAGGCGCTCTGCCCTTTCATGGAGGGTGACCTCCGCGCCGTGATCCGCCAGCATGCGCGCGGCCATGAGCCCGCCGATCCCGCCGCCGATCACCGCGACCGACCGTCCCGCCATGGGAGAAGCGGGGGCGAACCAGGGGGCGGGATCGTCGAACGGCGCGGCGCCCACGCCCTCATGGCGGCCGCGCAAACATTCCCGCTTGCCGCCGAAGCCGGGCGCCTTTTCAAGCCTGAAGCCGACCTCCGCCAGGCCGCGCCGCACCATGCCCGCCACGGTGAAGGTGGCAAGGCGCGCGTCAGGCGCGGACAGGCGGGCGATTTCCCCGAACAGGCGCGGGCTCCACATCTCCGGATTGCGCGCGGGCGCGAAGCCGTCAAGGAACCAGGCATCGACCCGGGCGACGAGCCGCGCGAGCATGTCGGCCGCATCGCCGAACAGGAGCGTGAGCCGCACCCGGCCGTCATGATAGAGGCGCAGATGATGGAAGCCCGGCGCCGCATGGGGCCAGGCCGCTTCAAGGGCGGCGGCGCGGGGGCCGAGTTCCGGAAAGGCCGCAAGGGCGCGGGCGAGATCCTCCCGCGCCATGGGATGGCGTTCCACCGCCACGTAATGAAGGCGGGCGTCGGACGGCGCAGTGCGATCCCACAGGTCCCAAAGGGCGAGGAAATTGAGGCCCGTGCCGAACCCCGTCTCGCCCAGGGTGAAGTCGCGGCGATCGCGCCAGATGGCGGGCGCTCCGATCCCGTCGAGAAAGACGTGACGGGTTTCCGCAAGGCCGTTGCCGGGGGCGAAATAGATGTCGCCGAAGCGGGCGGAGCGCGGCGTCCCGTCGTCGTCCCAGAGGATTTCGGGCGGGCTGATGGACATGTGGCGCGGGATCTTCCGGAATCGCAGGGGGAACGAGGGCGGAGGGACGCAAGGTCCCTCCCTTTCCCCTTCGTTCTAGCCCGTATCGCTGCCCCGGGCCAGTGGCCGAAAACGTCAGACCGTGGCGTAGAAGGCGAAATGCGACCGGCTGTGGTCGATGAAGCGCTTCTCGTCGATGATGGCGTCCACCGCCACCGCCGGAGCGGACATCAGGCGATAAGCCTCCCCGGTATCGAGGAAGAAGCTTTCCGTGATGCCGTCGAGGGGCGGGGCGGTGAGGCCGAGGCGCTGGCCCAGGGCCTCGGTCGCATCATAGTCGAAATGGTTCTGACGGTAGCGCACGCCGTCGACCGATTCCCCCAGGGCCGCGTGACGGCGGAACCAGTGGTCCATGAACTGATCGTGGCTGAGATGCGGCAGCCGCCGCAGGGGCATGACGATCATGATCGGCCCGTCGCCTGCGGTGATGCGGTATTCGTCGCCGATGAGGACCGACGACCGGCTGCGGTCGAGCAGGCCATCGAGCCGCGCCGCCGCACCGGCGATGAGGTCCGCCATGCGGGGGGCCGCATCTTCGTCATCGGATGCAAGCTGCAGCACCGCATCCACGGGCGCGGGGCTGTTCCGCATCAGATCGAAATGGGCGATGGGACCGACGGCGTCCTCGTCAAGCCGCAGGGCCCAGCGCAGCTCGATGCCGTCGTCCGGCGAGACCTCCGTCTTGTGGGCGCGGATCGCCTGTTCCAGTGCCGCGCGGGACGCCCCCTTGTCGAGCGCCGCAAGGAACAGGCCCTTGCGGCGCTTCACCCGCTCCGCCATGGCTCAGGCCACCGCCGGCTGGGGCAGCCGGATCTCGCAGACGGGATTGATGGCGTTGATGGCGGCGAAGATGCGGCCGATGCCGATGAACTGGGCCACCATCATGTTGAGCTCCACCACCTCCTCGACGGTGAAATGCTGGAACAGGCGCTCGAAATCCTCGTCGCCCACGCTCCAGTGGTCGGAGGCCATCTTCTGGCCGAAGGCGATGGCCGCGCGCTCGCGCTCGGTGAAGCCTTCACTGGTCTCCGCCTCGGGCAGGCGGGCGATGAGCTCCTCGGTCAGGCCCTGCTCGAAGGAATCCTGATAGCGGCCCTTGAGGCAGCTGGGGCAGCGGTTGATCTGGGCGACGGCGAGCCGCACCATCTCGATGAGCTTGCGGTCGAGCAGGCTTTCGGTCTGGAGATGCCAGTAGAAGTCCGCGAACTTGCGCAGCATCTCGGGCCGGTAGGCGAGGACGCGCATGGCGGTGTTGTCTCCCGTCATCTCCTCCACCTGATCGACGAATTGCTGCATTTCGGGGGTAAGCCGTTCCTTCTCAATCAGCGGGATGCGTGACATGGCCTCAATCCTTGTTGTCTGGTTCTGGGGGAAAACAAGCCTAGATCCGGTTGGCGATCGCTGTCCATGGCGCGGGGTAAATTCTAGCAAAACCGGCAGGAACTCGCGCCGGGCCTTGCCGCCTTGAAGTCTGCAGGCCCGTGATGGAATCGAAGCCACCCTCCGACTGTCGCATTTTCTTACAATTTGCGCGCGGAACGCCGGCCGCGCCATTGCCATTCGTGAATACATTCCGTGTCTTGGCCACCGTGGCATGGGAGTTGCTTTTGACCACCCGCCATTAACCATAAAACAGGGGCTTCCCATGCGCGCGACCAGATTGACGGCCGTCCTCGCGGCGGCGCTGGCCTTCCTGCTTTCCCACGCCTCGGCTCTGGCCCTTCCCACCGTGAACATCGCCGTCTGGACGTCGAGCGAGGAGAAGGATCTCATCACGGTCGTGGAAATTTCCGGGCCCGGCGGGGGGAGCTATGCCTTCCCCGATCATGATGCGGCCCCGGATCTCGCCGATCCCGATCTCGGCCTCGCCGCCGCCCTCAGCGCCCTCGGCCTTCCCGGCGACACGCCGCTCGGCAGCATCACCACGGCCTTGATTGCGACCGACCAGGTTCTCCGGACGACGGTCATTTCCAACTACAATCCGGCGGACAATCCCGACATGGTGCTGGGCGACCCCGACGACTATCTCACCTGGATCGCCATCGGGGACGAGGACGTGAATGTGGAGGTCTACATGGTGACCACCTACTACGACCTCTATCGCCTGAGCGCGTCCATCCGGCAGGCGGCTCAGGTTCCGGCGCCCGCACTGGGCTTCCTGTGCCTCGGGATCTTTCTCGGCACTCGGACGCAGCGCGGTCGGCGCATCATGCAGCAGGCTGCATGGCGTCAATAGGGACTGGCGATCTGAGGGAAATTGGTGGAGCCAGGCGGAATCGAACCGCCGACCTCTGCAGTGCGATTGCAGCGCTCTCCCAGCTGAGCTATGGCCCCGTCGCAGATAGGCAGCCGTTTATCTAGCTTGGGCGGATGGCTTTTGCAAGCCGGTATTTGGGGCAGGCCGCAATTCTTTCTCTGCGGCGCGCGCCGGAGGCCTCACGCGGCGCGGACCTTGTCCGGCGGGAAGACGACGGTGACGCGGGTGCCCTTCTGAAGGGCGCTTTCGATCTCGAGCCTTCCGCCCTGCCGCTCGGCGAAGGCCTTGGCGAGCGGCAGGCCGAGGCCGGAGCCCACCTGCTTGCGGCTCAGGGACGAATCGACCTGACCGAAGGAGGTGAGGGCGAGTTCGATCCCCTTCTCGTCCATGCCGATTCCCGTATCCGCCACCCAGAAGGCGAATCCTTCCGCGCCGCATTCGGCGCCCACCGTGACGATGCCGCCCTCCGGCGTGAACTTGACGGCGTTGGACAGCAGATTGAGCAGGATCTGCTTGATGAGCCGCTCGTCGGCGAGGAACAGGGGCAGGTCGTTGGGGCAGGCATTGATGACCTCCACCTCGGCGGCCTTGGCGCGCGGCGAGATGAGCCGGCAGCAGCTGTGCAGCACGTCGAGGAAGTCCACCAGCGTCTCGTTGATCTCCAGCCGCCCCGCCTCGATCTTGGACAGGTCCAGGATGTCGTTGATGATGGAAAGCAGGTGGTTGCCGCTTTCATGGATGTCGCGGGCGTATTCGCAATAGCGGCGGTCGCCGATGGGGCCGTGCAGCTCGTTCGCGATGATGTCGGAGAAGCCCAGAATGGCGTTGAGCGGCGTGCGCAGCTCGTGGCTCATGTTGGCGAGGAATTCCGACTTGGCGCGGTTCGCAAGCTCCGCCGCTTCCTTGGCGGCGATGATCTCCTGCCGCTGGCGCTTGCTCTCGGAAATGTCCCGGCCCGAGATCATCAGGATGTTCTCGCCGTCGAGGGACAGGAGCTCGCCGGTCACCATGAAGTCCCGCCGCTCGCCGGAGCGGAACACCGCCTGCAGCTCCCGCTCGGGGCAGTGACCCTCGGTCAGTATGGTGGAAATCACCGCCTCGAACTGCCCGTCCGTGCCCCAGATGCCGATTTCGTCGAAGCTGCGGCCGATGATGTCGCTGCGGCCGCAGGCGAAGAGATTGAGGAACGCCTCGTTGACGTCGATGATGCGCTGGCCGCGTCCCTCCAGGAGACACAGGATGTTGGGCGACGACTGGAAGATGCGGGCGAACAGCCGCTCCGACTGGCGCCGCGCGTCCTCGGCCCGCTTGCGATCGCCGATATAGTTGACGGCGAGCAGGATCGCCGGATGGCCCTGCCAGTGGATGCGCGCCGCCTGTGAATCGACCCAGACCGGCTGGCCGGACCGCGTCACCAGCCTGAGCTGGTACTGGGCGGGCATGTCCTCGCCGCGGCGGCGCCCCTCGGCGATGGCAAGGGCCTGGGGCATGTCGTCGGGATGGACGAGATGCAGGATGTTGGGGAGCGCCAGGATCTCCTCGGGCTGCGTCGCATCGACGAGGGCGACCATGGCCGGATTGCAATAGATGGGGCGAAGCTCCCGGTGCACCAGGATGGGCTGGGACATGCGCTCCAGCACCGCCCGGTACTGGTTGGTAAGGTCGATGTGATGGGTGATGTCGTGGCCGCTGAAGATGACGTCGGCGCCCAGGATCCCGCCGCCCGCGCTGCACAGGCTGCCTTCGAAGCTGCGATAGAGCGTGCTCGCCCCGTCCCGCAGGCGAAGCGTGAGGCCGAGCCGTGACGCGGAGCTGCGGGTGATGGATGCGATAAGGCCGGACAGCACCGGCCAATCCTCGGGATGGACGAAGTCGGTGGGCGGCGACGACAGGTCGGAGCCGAGACCCAGGAAATCGCGGGCGTCCTCGCTCATGAAGATGAGCCGGCCGTCCGCCCGGAAGCCGAGCATCACCCCCGGCAAGGGCGTCAGCGCCACCGAATCCCTGTCGATCGTCAGCACTCCCTCTCCCCCTTGAACTTCGCGTACGGCATTTGAGGCACAAATTGGTGAAGGAATCGAAAACGGGCGCGGATCCAATTTCACTGCCGCGGGATCGAACGCAGGGCCGCGGGCGTTTGGGAGGGACCTCGTGACCCCTTGACGGAAGTGATCCCATGCAGAATGTCTCGCGCCTGACGCCGGCCGCGCCGCCCGTTACCGTCAACGACCGGGGCGAGACGCGAAAAGTGGGCGTGGAGCTGGAATTCGCGGGGCTTTCCGCGCGAGAGGCGGCGGCGGTGGTCGCCCGCAAGTTCGGCGGGGTCATGGCCATGGAGGATCCCCACCGCTTTCGGGTCGCAACGCCGTCCCGCGGCGACTTCGTGGTGGAGCTCGATTTCGTCTCCGCCCATCCCGAAGGCGACGACGAGATGGAGGGCCGGCTCGCCGAGTGGATCGGCGACATCAGCCAGGCCGTGGTGCCCATGGAGATCGTGGCGCCGCCCATCGCCTACACCGACATCGGGATTCTGGACGCCCTCGTCGTCGAGCTCGACCGCCATGGCGCGGCGGGATCGCAGACGGGGCTTCTGAGCGCCTTCGGGCTCCATCTCAATCCCGAGGCGGCGCGCCTCGATCTCGCCTGGATCCTCGACGTGTTCAAGGCCTATCTCGTTCTCAGCGAATGGCTGCGGCGGGAGATCGGCGTCAATTTCAGGCGCCGCATCACCTCCTTCATCGATCCCTTTCCGGCGGATTACGTGCGGCGGGTGGTGGACCCCCGCTATCAGCCGGGCCTCGCGGATTTCATGGACGATTATCTGGCGGCCAATCCCACGCGGAACCGCGAGCTCGATCTTCTGCCCCTGTTCGCCCATCTGGATCCAGACCGGGTGCGGGCCGCGGTGCCCGACCCCCGGGTCAAGGCGCGGCCCACCTTCCATTACCGGCTCCCGGATTCACGGGTCGGCGAATTGTGGTGGAGCGTCACCGCCGAATGGAACCGCTGGGTGGTGGTGGAGCGGCTCGCGGCCGACCCGGAACGCCTTGCCGCCGCGGGCCGCGCCTATATGGACCATCTGGACCGGCTGTTCTCCCACGGCTGGCCGGATGTGGTGGAACGATGGCTGGACCGCGGATGAGACGCCGTCCGCGGATCGGCATCACCACCTCCCGCCGCGGCGGGGGCATCATGTGGGCCTTCTGCCGGACGGCGGTGCTGATGGCGGGCGGCGCGCCGGTGCGGATCGCGGCGGGGGATGAACATGCCTGCCCCGATCTCGACGGGCTGGTGATCGGCGGCGGGGACGACGTGGCGCCGACCCTCTATGGCGGGGAGGTGGATCCGGCGATCCGCATCGATCCCGAGCGCGACCAGCTGGAGCTCCGCTGCATCGGGCTCGCCGACCGGCGCAAGCTGCCCATCCTCGGCATCTGCCGGGGGGCGCAGATCCTCAACGTGGCGCGGGGCGGGTCGCTGCATCAGGAAATCGCCCCCTTCATCACCGACCGCGCGCATCGCCGCACCGCCCTGCCGCGCAAGACCATCCGCGTCGCGCCCCACAGCCAGCTCCATTATCTCCTGGGCGCGCTGGAAGTCCGGGTCAACGCCATTCATCACCAGGCTATCGACAAGCTGGGCGACGGGCTTATGATCGTCGCCCGCGACCGCTACGACCTCGTCCAGGCGGTGGAACGGCGGGCCGGGCGCTTCATCATGGGTGTGCAGTGGCATCCCGAATTCCTGATGTTCTCCGCCGGCCAGCGCCGCCTGTTCCAGGCCCTCGTCGACGCGGCGCGGAAGATCAAGGGTGAGTGAGCCGCCCCGACCCGCGGGGCGCGGCGACGACGGCAAGGCGCATCAGGTGCAGGACAACGGACGGCGCATTTCGGCGGTGCTCGACGAACTCATGGCGGTCCATGCGGACGCGCCGGAGATCTCGGTCGGCGAGATCGTCGACCATCTGAAGGACCGCGCCTTCGGCCTGCTGCTTCTGGTCTTCGCCCTGCCCAATGTGGTTCCGGTGGGCATCCCGGGCGTGTCCACGGTGCTCGGCGTGCCGCTCATCCTGCTGGCGTTCCAGCTTCTGATCGGCCGGCCCATGCCGTGGTTTCCGCGCTGGGTGCGGCGGCGCTGCCTCAGCCGCCCGAAGCTTGCGGCCGCCCTCGGTCACGCCCGGCCCCATATCCGCCGCATGGAGCGCCTGTTGCGCCCCCGCCTCCTGCTGCTCACCGGACCGCTGGGGGAGCGGTTGCTCGCCCTCATCGCCCTTGCCCTTGCGATCATCCTCGCCCTGCCCATCCCGTTCGGCAACTGGCCGCCGGCGCTGGCGATCGTGCTCTTCGCCCTCGCCCTTCTGGAGCGGGACGGGCTGTTCTATGTCCTGGGGCTGTGCGCGACCCTGCTCGCGATCGCCTTCCTCGCCGGCGCCGGGGCGGCGTTCCTGGCGGCGGTCATGGGCGTTCTGGGGCTCGGCGGCTGAACGGCGCCGCGGTCACTGCCGGCTGCGATGGCGTTCCCAGGCGGTCTTCACGAGCCGCATCGTGAGCCTTCCCGCCCGGGCGAGCGTCTGCCGCAGCTCGGCGGCGATGGCCGCAAGCTTGACCACGAGGGCGGGGGTCGGCTCGGGCTCGAGCCGCAGGCCCACCTCATGGACCTCGTCGCCCACCATCTCGCGCACCACAAGCTCGCTGTCGCCGATCGCCAGCACCTCGCCCTCGGCGAGGCGGGAGCCCAGCTGTTCCCGCAGGTAACGGCTCACGGTCTTGTCGCGCTCGCCATCCGCCACGGGGAGGCCGTATAGATCCATGAGGACGCCCATGGGCGTACGCCCCGAAAAGGCGAAATCGCCGAGGCTCATGGAGCCCTGGCGGCCCGCAGTGGGGCGCGGCGTGAACTGACGGTCGAGGACGAAGCCCTGCTCCGGCGGGCAGATGACCAGCAGCACGTCGAGCACCTGGAAATGGTCGAGCGCCTCGAAATCGAGGACATGGTTCCCGCGCAGCACGGCCACCACCCGGCAGCCGCTCGGCAGCTGCAACTGTTCGCGGGTCTTGCCGAGAATGGGGCTCTTGCTGCTCACCCGGTAGGCGGTCACCTCGCGATCCTGCTCGCTGAGGAGCGACAAATCCATCTTGCCCGGCGGCTCGAGCTTGGGCGGCAGTTCGAGATTGAGGCGGCGGGCGAGGAGCGGGATGGTCCAGCCCTGAAGGACGAGCGAGAAGATCACCACCACGAAGGCCACATGGAAATAGCGCAGGGAATTCTCGAGCCCGCCGAGCACGGGGATCATGGCGAGGAAGAGGGGCACCGCGCCGCGCAGACCGACCCAGGCGATGAACAGCCGCTCCTCCCGCGTGAAGCGGAAGGGGATGAGGCAGAGATAGACGGCGATGGGCCGCGCCACGAAGCAGAGGGCAAGGGCCACGAGGATCCCGGGGACGAGGTCGTCCATGAGCGCGCTCGGGGTCACCAGCAGGCCCAGCAGGACGAACATGATGATCTGGCTGGTCCAGGCGATGCCGTCATGGAAGCGCCGGATGAGGCGGCCGGCGCGGATGCGCTGGTTGCCGGAGACGATGCCTGCGAGATAGACCGCAAGGAAACCGCTGCCGCCGAGCTTCTGGGCAACGCCGAAGATGAGGAAGGCGGAGGCGACGACGAAGACGGGGTAAAGCCCCTGTTCGAGGTCGAGCTTGTTGACCGCCGCGGCGATGACGAAGCCGCCCGCGACCCCCATGATGGCGCCGATCACGAACTGGCTCGCGAAGGCCTGCAGGAGGGCAAGCGGGCTGCTCGCCTCGCCATAGGCGATCACCATCTGCACGAGGAAGATGGTGAGGAAGATCGCCATGGGATCGTTGGCGCCGGATTCCACCTCGAGCGTCGCGCTCAGCCGCTTCTTCAGCTCCATGCCGCGCTGGTGGAGGAGAAGGAACACGGCGGCGGCGTCGGTCGAGGCGATGGTGGCGGCGATCAGCATGCCCTGCAGCCAGCCGCCGTCAAAGACGAAGGCCGCGACCAGGCCGGTGACCAACGCCGTCAGGATGACGCCGATGGTCGCAAGCACCGTGGCCGGCGCCCAGACCACGCGGATCGACGACATGGGCGTGCGGAAGCCGCCGTCGAACAGGATGACGGCAAGGGCGATGCTGCCCACCACATATGTCGTCTCGAAATCGTTGAACCTGAGCCCAACCAGCCCGTCTTCGCCGAGCAGCATGCCGAGACCCAGGAAGACCAGAAGCAGGGGGGCGCCGATGCGTGAGGAGACCAGTCCAGCGAGAATGCTTGCGATGAAGAGGGCGCCCAGGAAAAGAATCAGGTTGTTGGCGACGTCCATGAACTCTCGCAGGTTGATCCGTGCATGACGGTTCAATTTTTCATGGGGGCGGTCGCGATCGCAATGATTAATTTCAGCTTTTGGGCGTAAAACTGTTGGACGCCTTCTCGCGGCCGGCGCTGATCGCCGCTTCGACGCGATGGGCGAGCTCCACCCGCCGGAAGGGCTTGCGCAGCAGGGTCGCCCCGGGATCGAGACGGGCCTGGCTCGCGAGATGGTGCTCCCCGCTGCGGGCGAGATAGATCACCGGCAATCCCGGCCGCCGCTCGCGCGCAAGGCGGGCAAGCTCGATCCCCGTGGGGTCGCCGTCAAGCTCGAGGTCCGTGATCAGCAGGTCGTAGCGGCCGCCCTGATCCAGAAGGTCCAGTACTTCGCCGCCGCTGGTCACGGCCGTCACCTCGTAGCCGAGGGCAAGGAGGGTCGCTTCCGCGAAAGGCCCCGCAAGCTGGTCCGTGTCCGCGAGCAGGATGGAGCCGCCGGTGCCCGAGGGCGCGTCCGTCTGTCCCGTCAGCGGAAGACCGCTGCCACCCGCATGCGCGGCCGCAAGCGGCAGATAGAGAGAGACGGACGTGCCCCGTCCCGGCTCGCTTTCCAGCTGCACATGGCCACCCGACTGCTTGACGAAGCCGAAGATCATGCTGAGGCCGAGGCCGCTGCCCTTGCCCACGGGCTTGGTGGTGAAGAACGGCTCGAAGGCGCGCGCCGCGACCTCCGGCGGCATGCCGTGGCCGGTGTCGCTCACCGTCACCTTCACATATTCGCCCGACCTCACGTCAGGCGGACGATCCACGGCCCCGCCGTCGATGCGGGCGATGCGGGTCTCGATATCGAGACGGCCCCCTTCCGGCATGGCGTCGCGGGCGTTGATGACGAGGTTCAGGATGGCGCTTTCGAGCTGGCTCGGGTCGATGAGCGCGGGCGGCAGGTCCGGCGCGCCGGTGAAGGAGTAGCGGATCAGGTCGCCGATCGCATGGCGCAGCAGGCCCTCGAGCCCGAAGATGAGTGCGTTCACGTCCACCTTCTGCGGATCCAGCGCCTGACGCCGGGCGAAGGCGAGAAGGCGCGATATGAGCTCGGCGGCGCGGTCCCCAGCCTGTTCCGCGGTCTTGACCAGTTCGAGCAGCGCCGGCTTGTCCTGAAGCGCGAGATGCAGGGTGTCGAGATTGCCGAGGATGACGGTGAGCAGGTTGTTGAAATCGTGGGCGAGGCCGCCGGTGAGCTGCCCCACCATCTCCATCTTCTGGGCCTGGCGCAGGGTCTCCTGGGTCTGGATGCGCGCGGTGATGTCGCGGAAATATACGGCAATCCCCTGATCGTGGGGGAACATGCGCAGCTCGAACCAGCGCTCGTAGATGGGCGAATAATATTCGACATCCACCTGCTCCCGCTGATGGAGGGCCCGGGCGAAGGCATGCTGGATGGGGTCGTTGCCCACATGGGGAAAGGCTTCCACCAGCGTCTTGCCGAGGAGTTCCTCCTTGCTGCGGTTGAGGATCGCCTCGCATTGCGCATTGACGTAGGTGAAGCGGGTCTCCCGGTCGATGGCGCAGAAGGCGTCCGACATGGAATCGAAGATGCGGGCGATCTCGATCCGCGCCCGCTCGGCGCCCTCCTGGGCGGCGCGGGCGGCGGCGACTGCGATGGTGCGGCTTTCGATGACCTGCAGGATCTCGGCGGCCGAGGCCGTCATCTGGGCGAGCTGGCGCAGCACCGCGAGATCATGGGCGGAAAATTCCCGCTTCTCCCGGTGGAGGAGGGAGATGAAGCCGATCCGCCGGCCGTCATGATCGACGAGCGGCGCGGCGGCGAGGGACGCCGGAAGGGTCCGTCCCTGCAGGGCGATGCATCCCGCGGCATCCCGCGGCCTGAGCCTGAAGGCGCCGTTCTTCTCGGTCAGCAGCGCCTCGATCGTCGCATCGTCCGGAAGCTCGGTCTCTAGGGGCGCGCCGCCATCGCTCATGCGCCGCAGGCCCGGCCCCGAGCCGTCGCTCCTGAGGCTCGCGATCGCCGCCCGGCCGCCGATGAGCTCGCAGGCCACATGGGCCGCGCGGGAGAGAAGCTGCTCCCGCCCCACGAGAGTGAAGATCTCGGCCGAGGCGGCGGAAAGATTGTGCAGCTGTTCGGTCACGTCGCGCCCTTCGGCGCGCCGCCGGATGAGGGCCCAGAGAAGGAAGCCGCAGCACAGGACGAGAAACCCGCCGCCGGCCGCCATCAGGTCGGCGCTGAGGGGCAGGCGCGCGCCCGCGGCCACCAGCAGCATCGCGCCGAGGGCGAGCAGGGCGCAGCCCATGGCCGCGAGCAGGATGGTTTCCGTTCGATGCGGCAGTTTCACGCTTGGCGGCCCGCCCCCTCGGGAAGATGGCGCTCGATGAGGGCGATGAGGTCGCGCGGCCGGAACGGCTTGGCGATGGAGGCGGTGGCGCCGAGCGCCACGCTCATGCCGAGCAGCCGCTCGCGCCCCAGCTGCCCGCCGCCGGACGCGGCGATGATCGGGATGTCGGGCGCCGTGCGGCGGATCTCCCGGATGGTCTCGATCCCCTCCATCTGCGGCATGATGATGTCGGTGACGATGAGGTCGAACTCCTGCTCCCGCAGACGGGCGAGGCCCTGCTTGCCGTCGCGCGCCGTGACCACGTCATAGCCCGCCGCTTCCAGCGCGCCCTTGAGGGTGCGGAGGATCAGCTCCTCGTCGTCGATCACCAGGATACGCGCCATGAGCGGGGCTCTCTTTCCATGTCTCGCCGCAGACGAATGACGGTGGCGGATGATTGAATACCACTTGTTGTGAAATACGCGCGCATTTCCCTTGGTTCCGTTCAGGCGCGGTCGCAGGCCGCGTCCCCTTCGCCCTAATCTATGGCACGGGCGAGGGCGCGGGTGAAGCGCGCAACGGTCTCGTCGGCGTCGGTTGTGCTGAACGTCAGGGGCGGGGCGAAGGCATTGACGTCGCCGAAGGGCAGCGCGCGCAGAATCAGGCCCTCGTCCCGCGCGGCGGCGACCACCTTGCGCGACAGGGGAACGTCGCGTTTGCCCCCGTTATATTCGACGCCGATCATCAGGCCTTCCCCACGGATCTCCATGATCTCGGGATGATCGCCAAGGGCCTCGCGCAGGCCCTGGATGAAATGGCGGCCGACGGCCGCGGCGTTCTCCACGAGCCCCTCGCGGCTGATGATCTCCAGATTGGCGCAGCCGATGGCGCCGCCCACGGGATGGCCCGAATAGGTGAAGCCGTGGGCGAAGGCGCCCATTTCGGGCGACGCATCGCGCAGCACGGACCAGACCGCGTCCGATATGACGACGCCGGACAGCGGGAAATAGCCGCTGGTCACCCCCTTGGCGAAGGTCAAAAGATCGGGCTTGAGGCCGTAATGCCCCGATCCGAACCAGGACCCAAGTCGGCCGAAGCCGGTGATGACCTCATCGGCGATGAACAGGATGTCGTATTTCCTGAGGATCGCTTCGACGCGCGGGAAATAGCCCGCGGGCGGCGGCACCACGCCGCCCGTGCCCATGACCGGTTCGGCGATGAAGGCGGCGACGGTATCCGGCCCCTCGCGCAGGATCACGTCCTCGAGCTCCTGCGCCAAGCGGGCCGAGAACTCGTCCTCGCTCTCGCCATCGCGGGCGAAGCGGCGGAAATGGGGGGCGGAGACATGGACGACGCCCTCGATCGGAAGGTCGAAGGCGCGGTGATACATGGGGATGCCCGTGAGGCTTCCCGCCGCCACGGTCACGCCGTGATAGGCGCCTTCCCGGGCGATGATCTTCTTCTTCTCGGGCTTGCCGCGCAGATTGTTGTAATAGCGGACGAGCTTCACCTGGGTGTCGTTGGCGTCGGACCCCGAATTGCCGAAGAACACCTTGCTCATGTGCGGCAGGTCAGCCTCCTCCCGCAGCAGGGTGAGGATGCGGTCCGCAAGCCGCGTGATGGGCTCGTTCGACATGGAGGTGAAGGTGTGATAGCTGCCGAGGTCGCGCAGCACCTCGAAGGCGGCGCGCGCGATCTCCTCCCGTCCGTAGCCCGCATTGACGCACCACAGGGAGCCCATGGCGTCGATATATTCGCGGCCCTGATCGTCGCGGATGCGCACCCCCTTGCCGGCGGTGACGATCATCGGCCCCGTCGCCAGATGATCGGCGATGGAGGTCATGGGTTGAAGAACGCTCTCCACGTTCATCTGGTGCAGCGAACGATTGGTCCTGTCGCTCTGCATGGCTGCGGCTCCTGATTCCCTCTGAGCATAAGGGGGACTTTTGCCCCTGACCAATCTATAGTTGATCCATGAGACGATGGCGACCATGGCTCTGGATTCTCGTCCTGCTGCTTGGCGGCGCGGCCTGGTCCGCCAATGATCCGGAACGCGCCGCGCCGGATCCGGGCGGCAAGGCGCTGGTGCTCGAGGTGCAGGGGGCGATCGGCCCCGCCGCCGCGGCCCATGTGAAGCATGGCCTCGCCCGCGCCGCGGAAGACAGCGCGCGCGTCGTGATCCTGGTGATCGACACGCCGGGCGGGCTCGATGCCTCCATGCGGGAGATCAACCGCGCGATTCTCGCTTCCTCCGTGCCGGTCGCATCCTACGTCCATCCGGGCGGCGCGCGGGCGGCGAGCGCCGGGACCTACATTCTATACGCAAGCCATGTGGCCGCCATGACCCCGGGCACCAATCTGGGCGCCGCGACCCCGGTCGAACTGGGCGGCGCCCCGGCGCGCGAGCCCGACAGGGACAAGGGGGCGACGGATGAGGCCGGCAAGGACGAG
>CAZDSS010000012.1:0-41569 GCA_964508185.1 uncultured Sphingomonadales bacterium | reverse complement strand
GCGCGATCGCCGTCTTGTTGGAGAAGCGCTCCTTGATGCCGTAGTCGGCGGCATCGGGGCACGGCCCCCGTTCCTCCGCGAGCTTCACCGATGCCGCATCCACTTCCTTCTTGATGTGGGCGAACATCTTCTTGTTCCAGACCTTGGCCATCACCGATTCGAACGGAATCATCTGGGCCTGGAGAAAGGAATGGAAGCCCATGACGCCGAGGCCCACCGAACGCTCGCGCATGGCGGCGTATTTCGCCCGGCGCATGCTGTCGGGCGCGCGGCGGATGAAATCCTCGAGCACGTTGTCGAGGAAGCGCATCACGTCCTCGATGAAGCGCGGCTCGTTCTGCCACTCCATGAACTTTTCAAGGTTCAGCGACGACAGGCAGCAGACCGCCGTACGCTCGTTGCCAAGGTGATCCTTGCCCGTGGGCAGCGTGATCTCGCTGCAGAGGTTCGACGTCTTCACGCGCAGGCCGGCGAGCTTGTGATGCTCGGGGATGGCGCGGTTCACATGATCGATGAAGACCATGTAGGGCTCGCCCGTCTCGATCCGCGCGGTGAGGATGCGGATCCACAGGGAGCGCGCGCGCACCACGCGCTGGACCGAGCCGTCCTTGGGGCTGACGAGCGGCCAGTCCTCGTCCGCTTCCACCGCACGCATGAAGGCGTCCGAGATCAGGATGCCATGATGGAGATTGAGCGCCTTGCGGTTGGGGTCGCCGCCCGTGGGGCGCCGCACCTCGATGAATTCCTCGATCTCCGGATGGTCGATCGGAAGATAGACGGCGGCGCTGCCGCGGCGGAGCGAGCCCTGGCTGATCGCGAGCGTCAGGCTGTCCATGACCCGGATGAAGGGAATGATGCCGGAGGTCTTGCCGCTCCCCTTCACCGATTCCCCGATGGAGCGCAGATTGCCCCAGTAGCTGCCGATGCCGCCGCCGTTGGCGGCCAGCGCCACGTTCTCGTTCCACAGCCCCACGATGCTGTCGAGGCTGTCGTCCGCCTCGTTGAGGAAGCAGGAAATGGGCAGGCCGCGCCTGGTGCCGCCGTTGGACAGCACCGGGGTTGCCGGCATGAACCACAGACGGCTGATATAGTCGTAGACGCGCTGGGCATGGGCCGGATCGTCGCCATAGGCGCTGGCGACGCGCGCGAACATGTCCTGATAGCTCTCGCCGGGAAGAAGATAGCGATCGGCCAGAGTGGCCTTGCCGAATTCGGTCAGCAGGCTGTCGCGGGCGGGATCGACCTCGACCTGGCTGCGCCCGTCAACCTGGACCGCACTAGCGAAACTCGTGCCCACCTTGTCACCCCCATCGACCGGAAAGAAACTCAAGAAATACAGGTTCGCCAGTGGATTAGCCGGACTCATGCGATTGCGCCGGATGACTGTCGCGAACACCAGATATAGTATCGCCGGGGCACTTGATGTCAACGAATGGTTTGTCTTGACAGGCGGCGGCGGGAAGGCTAGCGGCGCCGCCCCGGCGTTCGTCGCCCGTCTCCTGCAATTCGTCGCAATGCCCTTTCCCTCATGGGGAAATCATGTAGATTCACAAGTCTGCCTTGAGGCCAGCATGTTTCCCGCCGGTCGTCCCGGCCATGGCGGTGGCCGGGAGTTCGCGGCCGGCGAATCCGGGACCTGCCGGCCCGGGGCAGCGTTTGTGATATGCCGGCTGAAACCTCTGCCGGGATATCCGCTCCGCCGGCCCGGTCGGTCGGCGGAGCTTCCCTTCCGGCGCCACATGCTTCACGGGCCGGGGGTTACGGAGACCGGGCCCGCATGGTAGATTGGCAGAACCGCTCCCCCCTTGGCCGGGAAGTTGCCATGACGGCGTTCCACAAACCCACCCTGTTCTGGGTGCTCCAGGCGGTCGGATGGACCGCCTACGGCCTGGTGCGGTATCTCAACGGCATCGTCAACGGCAAGGAACTCCACTACATCTACCCGACGATGGCGGGGACTGTCGCAGGCTTCCTCCTGTCCCTCGTCATGTGGAGCGTCTATCGCGGCATCCGCCACAAGTCCCCGGTGCTCATCGTGCTGGTGGCGATCGTCATGATCGTCGTCCTCGCGCCCATCTATTCGGTGATCGAGGTGGTGGCCTATGCGAGCTTCTACGAGCCCGAATGGCTGCTGAAGCCATGGGATTATCTCACCAACACCATGTTCGACGCCTATATCCTCACGGGCTGGACGGGGCTTTATTTCGGGATCAGCTATTACCTGCTGCTGCAGCAGCAGAAGGAAAAGGCGCTGCGCGCCCAGTCCCTCGCCCATCAGGCGCAGCTGAAGATGCTGCGCTATCAGCTGAACCCCCATTTCCTGTTCAACACCCTGAACGCCATATCGACCCTGGTGCTGGACGATCAGGGGCGGACCGCGGGGGACATGATCTCGCGCCTCAGCAGCTTCCTGCGCTACACCCTCGTGGGCGAGCCCACGGAGAAGGTGCCGCTCAAGCAGGAGCTGCATGTCCTCGGCCTCTATCTCGACATCGAGAAGGTGCGCTTCGGCGACCGGCTGCAGATCCGCATGGACGTGCCGGAGGATGCGGGTCGCGGCCTGATCCCGAGCCTGCTCCTGCAGCCGCTGGTGGAGAACGCCATCAAGTACGCGATCGCGCCGAGCGAGACGGGCGGCGCCATCGAGATCGCGGCGCGGCGGGAGGGCGACAGACTGGTGATCCGGCTGACGGATACGGGGCCAGGCCTTGCCGCCGTGAGCCATGCCCGTGAATCGACATCGAGCGGCGTCGGCATCGCCAATACCCGGGAGCGGCTGTTCCAGATCTATGGCGAGCGCGACCTCCTCCGCCTCGAGAACCACCAGCCGCGGGGGCTGGCGGTGACCATCACCCTCCCCTTCGAGACGGCGGCGGCCGAGAAGATCCGGGGCGCCGCATGATGCCGCGCGCAATCCGTACGGTGCTGGTGGACGACGAGCCGCTGGCCCTGCGCGGGCTGGAGCTCCGCCTCAGGGACTGCCCCGACGTGGAGATCCTCGCCCAGTGCGCCAACGGGCGGGAAGCCTTGCGGGCGATCCGCGAGTTGCGCCCCGATCTCGTCTTCCTCGACATCCAGATGCCGGGGATCGACGGCTTCCACGTCATCAAGGCGCTGGCGGCCGAGCCCCTGCCCATCATCGTCTTCGTGACGGCCTACGACCAGTACGCCCTCAACGCCTTCGAGGCCCACGCCCTCGATTATCTCCTGAAGCCGGTGGACGGCGCGCGGCTCATGGAGGCGGTGTCCCGGGCGCGGGCCGAGATCGCCCAGCGCCAGGCGATCGAGCGCAACGCGCGGCTCATCGAGATGCTGCGCGCAATCGACCCCAGGGCCGCCGAGCTCGCCGCGCTGGATGCGCCCATGGCTCCCGCCCCGCCCTACGAGACGCGGCTTGCGATCCGCGACCGCGGCCAGGTCACGTTCCTCGACGTCGACAGCATCGACTGGATCGACGCCGCGGGCGACTACATGTGCATCCATGCGGGCGAGCGCTGCCACATCCTGCGCGAGACCATGAAGAACATGGAGCGCCGGCTGGACCCCGCCAAATTCGGCCGCGTCCACCGCTCCACCATCATCAATTTCGAACGTGTGGAACGCCTCACCCAGCTTGTGGGCGGCGATTACATGGCGGTGCTCAAGGGCGGCGTCGAGGTCCGCATCGGTCGCGCGTTCCGAGAAACGATCGCCCGCCTGCTCCCGTAAGACACACAATTTTATCAAAAGAGGGAGCTTCGCATCGCTGGCCATTGGGCATAGGCTGAAGGACGAGGATCGCCCGTAAAAGGCCAATGGGGATAAGGCCGGGAGAAGATCAGGGCGGATCCAGAACAGGGAACATACGGGAGGTCACGACCATGTCCGATATCTCGGCACGCAATAGGATTCTGTTGATCGGCACGGCCATGGCGCTGGCGACGGGGGCCTCGGCCCCTGCGGCCATGGCGCAAGAGGGGTCGCGCTTCACCATCGAGGAAGTGGTGGTGACGGCGCGTAAGGTGGAGGAAAGCCTGCAGACGGTGCCGGTCGCCGTCTCGGCGCTCACCGGCGGCATGATCGAGCGGGCGGCGATCACCGACATCGGCGACCTTGAAGGCATGGCGCCGAACGTCGAGATCGGCCGCCACGGCACCTTCCCGAGCTCGGCGCACATCACCATCCGCGGCATGACCTCCATGGACATCGAGCGCTCCTTCGAGCCTTCGGTGGGGGTGGTGGTGGACGGCCTGTTCCTCGCCTCCAACACCAACCAGATGGTGGACATGTTCGACATCGGCCGGATCGAGATCCTGCGCGGCCCGCAGGGGACCCTGTTCGGCAAGAACACCATCGGCGGCGTGGTGAACGTGGTGCGCAACCAGCCGACCAACGAGTTCGAGGCCAGGGCCCAGGCGACGCTCGGCAATTTCGGCCGCGTCGATCTCAAGGGCGTCGTCAACGTGCCGCTGGTCGATAACGTGCTCGCCGCGCGCGTCGGCGTGGCGTCGCTCAATTCCGACGGCTACATCAAGAATCTCGCCACGGGCAACGACCTCAACGGGGACGACGCCCTGGCGATCCGGGGCGCCCTGCGGCTCACCCCCAACGAGAACTTCGACTTCACCATCAATTACGACTACTACCGCAACCGCAACGACGGCACCGGGCCGCTCAATCTCAGCACGCCCGATCAGGCGATCTGCGCCTTCTTCGGCTACTGCGCCGTGCAGCTTCCGAACGGCAAGTTCACCGATGGCGACCGCGACCTTTATACCGTCAATACCAATTCGGACGGCTTCAACCACGAGGACATCCACACGGTCGTCGGCGAGTTCAACTGGCGCTTCGGCGACTATACGCTGACCTCGATCACCGGCTACCGCCATCTCAAGGAAGACATCCTGTTTGACCCGGATGCCTCCACCCTGCGCTTCCTCGAGCCCTTCCGCTACCAGAAGAGCGAGCAGTTCTCGCAGGAACTGCGCCTCAGCGGCGAGATCGGCGACCGTGCTGACTTCGTGGTCGGCGCCTATTACTTCTATTCCGACTATTACCTGCTGCAGATCACCGACATGACGGACTCCGCCGCAGCCTTCCTGGAGCAGGAGACCTATCATGACGACAAGAGCTGGGCGGGCTTCTTCCAGGGCAACTACCGCATCACGCCGGAACTCCGGCTCAATGTGGGCGGCCGCTATACCTGGCAGAAGAAGACCATCGACCATCGCCCGCTGGGCTACCCGACCTTCTCGGGCGAGCATTCCGAGACCTGGAAGGAATTCACGCCGCGGGTCGGCCTCGACTATCAGGTCAACGACAACTTCTTCGTCTATGCGAGCTATGCGGCGGGCTTCAAGTCGGGCGGCTGGAATGGTCGCGCCGGGTCCTTCACCTCGCTCGGCCCCTACGACCCCGAAAAGGTCGACGCCTTCGAAATCGGCTTCAAGAGCGACTTCTGGAGCGGCCGCGGCCGTCTGAACGTCGCCGCGTTCTACAACGACTACAAGGACCTGCAGCTCGACACCGTGCGGCCGACCGATTTCTTCGGCGGGCAGGAAACCCTGGTGGACAACGCGGCGAGCGCGAAGACGCAGGGCATCGAGGCGGAACTCACCCTGATGCCGGCCGAAGGCCTGACGCTGTTCTCCAACGTCGGCTACCTCGACGCCAAGTACAAGAGCTTCATGGCCGACCTCGACGGCGACGGCAACATCGACGACAACACCAGCCTCAAGTTCCGCCGCGCGCCGAAATGGCAGGTCACTCTTGGCGCGAGCTATGAATATCTCCTGCCGAATGACGCCGGCAGCATGGACTTCAACGTCCGCTGGTCCTGGCGCGACAAGGCGGAGCTCACGGTGCTCAACTTCCCGGTGGGGCACCAGAAGTCGGTCGGCATCCTCAATGGCACGGTGAGCTACACGACGCCGAACGATCACATCCGCGTCTCGCTCTACGGCCGGAACCTCACCAACGAGAAATACATCGAATACGTGCTGCCGGTGGCCGACCTCTTCAATTTCGGCAGCCCCAGCATTCCCCGCGAATACGGAATCGAGCTCACCTTCCAGTACTGATCCAGCCGGTACTGACGTCTCTTGGCCGGGATCCTTCGGGATCCCGGCTCCCCTCCGAGCCTGGGCGCCGCGACCTCGGTCGCGGCTTTTTTTATGCGCAAAACTCTCCCTTCGGGCAGGGGGTATGGCCGGCCCGCAACCCGCCAAAAGCGCCAAAAATGGCGGATTTTTGCGGACTTCAGGGCGGTTCCGGTCGTTTCAAACGACCGTTTTACAATTTCAGGCTTTGGTGATAGAGTGATTCCCGAAAACAAAAAGAACGTTGCCATCAGAAACGCAGACTGGTCAACATTTGGGAGCCTCGTGATGGAGAGCCTTTCTCATTGGTTTATCAGACGGCTTGAAAAGGCCACCACCCTTTCTGAATCCATTGCCCTCATCCTTGAGGTCGGAGAGGCCGTGGGCCTGCCGAAGGTCGGGGTGATCCGCGACATCGAGGTGGAGGAGCGGCCGGTCATGAACGGCAAGCCGCTGGCCGCGCTCATGGGGTGGCCGGAAGACTGGCTCGCCGAATTCACCCGCCGCAATTTCAAGCATTACGAACCCAACAGCAATTACTGCCGCTACGAACACCGGCCCTTCACCTGGCGCACCAATGAAAACGGCACCATGTGGAAGGACAAGCTCCTGAGCGGCATGCCCTTGCAGGCCATGCGCTGCCTGCGCGAACAGGTGGGCGCCGGCGTCACCACCCCCGTCTTCCGCTCCGGCGGCCGCATCGGCCATGTGAGCTGGATGAGCGCCTCGCCGGGGACCGAGGTGGACAAGATCTTCGAACGCTACGGCACGGAGCTGTTCCTGATCGCCCATCATTTCATCGAGGTGCTGGACCGCTGGCCCACCGAGGACGACGACTGGGAGGAAGGCGAGCCCCTGACCGCCCGCGAGACCGAATGCCTGCGCTGGGTGGCGCTCGGCAAAACGGACCAGGAAGTGAGCGAGATCATCTACCGCTCGCCCGCCACCACCCGCTTCCATGTGAAGAACGCCATCCGCAAGCTCGGCGCCGCCAACCGCGCGCATGCGGTGAGCATCGCCCATCGCCGCGGCCTCCTCGGCCCGCAGCCGCACATGCACGGCTGATCGGCACACGGGTCACCCATCAACGACAAAGGCCGGCGTCGCCTGACGCCGGCCTTTTTCTTTGAACGCCCTGCCCTTGTCCTCAGGCCTGGAGATAGGCCTGCATGAGACCGTGGAAATGGCGGATGCGGCTTTCCTGATAGCGGGCGAAGGTGACCTTGCCGTTTTCGGCAGCCAGCGCGCGCAGGCCCCGCTGCACATAGGGAAGATTGCCCATGTCCTGGTCGAACACTTCCCCAAGGGCGCCAAGCTCCGGCGCCTTGGTCCAGGAGTCCTCAGGATCGAGCCACTTCACCTCGACGGGCGCGGGGCGCGGCCCGCTCTTGGGGTACGGCAGCAGGATCATCACTTCCATGATGCAGGAATTGGGATCGTCCCCGTTGGGCCGCCAGCGATAGATGATGTTGGGATTGTACCCGCCCCACGGCGCGAAATTGGGGAAGACGTTGTAGACGATGGCGTCCAGCACCTCGGCATCCGTCGCGTCGCCCAGATCCTCCTGCCCCATGGCGCCGAAGGCCTTGCGGTTCACTTCCGCCATGAATTCGCGGGCGGTCATGCCTTCGGGCACCTGCAGGTCGTTGGTGCTGGTATCCATGCGGCCCGACGTTGCGACGATCGAATCCACCACCTCCTGGGCCGTCACCTTGCCCTCGACCGAGGGGCTCGGCACCGCCATGGGGTGGATGGCGCGATTGACCTTGCCCGCGGGATCGAACACGTCGTACTGGGAATTGGTGTCCGCCGTATAGACGATGATCTGGGGATGGGTGTCGGGCGAATGATAGGCCTCCATGAAGGCCTCCGCCGTCGCCTTCCAGTTGGCGTGGACGATCTTGGCCACATGGATGCCCTTGTAGCGATCCTCAAGCCGCCAGCGCTTGAAATGTTCGGGGATGGGCTTCAGCCATTCCTCGAGCGGGACCGCGTTGAGGTCCGGATTGATGAAGACGAAGCCGCCCCAGGTGCCGACCTTGGCCTGTGGCAGGCACCATTCCTTCTTCTCCTTCTGGATGTGCGGGAAGTCCCACTGGGACGGCACATGGACGAGGCGGCCCTGAAGATCCCAGGTGAAGCCGTGGAACGGGCAGCGGAAGCGGCTGTCGCTGCCGTCGCCGGTCTTGAGCTGGCGCCCGCGATGCAGGCAGGCGTTGCGATAGGCCCGGATCTCGTCGGGGGCGGTGCGCACCACGACGAAGGACATGTCCGCGATGTCGTAGACCACATAGTCGCCGACTTCGGGGATCTCCTCCTCCCGGCAGGCCATCTGCCACACCTTCTTCCACATCTTCTCCACTTCGAGACGGTGGATTTCGGGCGAGGTATAGACGGCGGCGTCAACCTGATCGACCGGGATTTCGGGATGGACATCCTCCCGCAGGCTTTCCGGCACCTCCCGCGTCTCCGCATCCAGAAGCTGCTGGACCAGCGGCCGGTCCGGGCACATGTCGAAGGATTTGCGTGAAAGCGGCTTGGTCATCGTGATCCCACTCCTCCGCCCGCAAGGGGCAGTTTTCCTAAGCTTGGAGAGCGTTCGTCTTCTCCGGATTGTCCGCCCGGGGGATCATGGGGTCAACCTGCCGAAAGCGTGAGAAATGCCCTCCGAACCTCACAAAAATGGGGGTCCGAAGCGCGGCCGGACCCCCGAAAAATCAAGACCTTAATGATCTGATTTGATGTTCTGCGTTATTCGGCGGCCCGCGCCTTGAGCTCCCGCTCGGCAAGCTCGCGCGCCGCCGCATAGTCGCGGACCGACGTCACCTCATGCTCGGGCCAGCCGGCCTTGACCCCCATCTGGCGGAGGATCATGCGCGGCTGCGGCTGCAGGCCGGAGATGATGAGGCGGATCCCCGCCCGGCGGCAGCGTTCGATGAAATTCTCGAAGGCGGTGACGCCTGATGCGTCCATGAGCGGCACATGGCGAAGCCGCAGGATCATGATCTTCGGCGGCCGGCGCAGGGCCTCGAGAAAGTCGTTGAGGCGGTTGGCGACGCCGAAGAACAGGGGCCCCTGGATCTGGAACACCTCGATGCCCGCAGGCAGGCCCTGGCGCTGGTCTTCCTCGAGAAGCTCCGCGTCCCGCTCGTCGCCGCTTGCGATGAGCTTCGGGCCGGAGCCCACCGCCACCACCTCGGCCATGCGATGCATGAAGAGGAGCGCGGCCATGACCACGCCCACCTCGATCGCGACCGTGAGGTCCACGAGCACGGTAAGCGCGAAGGTGATGAGCAGCACGGCCACATCCCCCGGCGGCGCCGACAGGAGATGGCGGAAGCGGGGCGCGTCGCTCATGTTCCAGGCGACCATGACGAGGACGGCGGCCAGCGCCGCAAGGGGCACATAGACCGCAAGCGGCGCAAGGAGCAGGATCGCAAGCAAGAGGAACAGGGCATGGAACATGCCGGCCATCGGCGAGCGCGCGCCCGAGCGGATGTTGGTCGCCGTGCGGGCGATCGCCCCCGTGGCGGGCAGGCCGCCGAACAGGGCGGAGGCGCTGTTGGCGACCCCTTGCGCGATCAGTTCCGTGTTGGAGCGATGGCGGAAGCCCGTCATGCCGTCGGCGACCACCGCGGACAGGAGGGATTCCACGCCCGCGAGGAAGGCGATGGTGAAGGCGCTCGGCAGCAGTTCCGCCATGCGGGCGAAGGTGATCTCGGGCAGGCTGGGCGCGGGCAGGCTCGACGGGATGCCGCCGAAGCGGCTGCCGATGGTGTCCGTCTCCACCCCGAACAGGGCGACGGCGAGGGACGCCGCCACCACCACGATGAGGAAGGCGGGCGCCCGCGGCGCATGTCGGCGGAGCAGGATGATGACTGCAAGGGCGAGGCCGGAGATCGCAACGCTCGCCGGGGAGATCGCATCCATGTGCGCGGCGAAGACGCGGATCTTGTCGAGGAAGTCGGCCGGAACCTCCGCCACCGGAAGGCCGAGGAGATCCTTGATCTGGCTCGTGAAGATGATGACGGCGATGCCTGCGGTGAAGCCGGTGACGACCGGCTCGGGGATGTACTTGATCCAGGTGCCGAAGCGGGCGAAGCCCGCGATCACCAGCATCACCCCCGCCATCAGGGTCGCCAGAACCAGCCCGTCATAGCCGTGGGTGGCGATGACGTTGAACACCACCACCACGAAGGCGCCCGTGGGGCCGCCGATCTGCACCCGGCTGCCGCCGAGGGCGGAGATGAGGAAGCCCGCGACGATGGCGGTCACCAGCCCCTTGTCCGGCGTGGTGCCGGAGGCGATGGCAAGCGCCATGGCGAGGGGCAGCGCGACGATCGCGACCGTGAGACCGGCGATGAAATCCTGCCTGAGATCGGCCGCGCCATATCCTTCGCGAAGAACGGTCACAAGCTTGGGGGTGAACGGGCGCCACCAGGCGGCGCTCATGAACTGCAACATACGTCCCATGAAAGCCCGGCAAGGTTGGAGAAATGTCGGAATTGGCGCGGAGTATAGCGCCTTCGCCGAACAAAATACAATGAAGCTTAGGGCCTTCCGTTTATTTGGCGGGAACTTTCCCGGCTTCTTCCGCTTGTCTTCATCGGGAGAGGAAGGAGGCCCGCCCCATGAAGTGCCCCAATGACGAAGCCGTCCTGCAGGTGGTGGTCCGCGAGGGGATCGAGATCGATTATTGCCCCCGGTGCCGCGGCGTCTGGCTGGAACGCGGCGAGCTCGAGAAGATCATCGAGCGCACAGGCATCGAATTCCTGCGCTACGACATGCCGCGGGCGCGAAGCCGCCAGATGACCGGACACCACAAGGGCCCGGATCATCATGACGACGAGGACGACGACCACGGCCCGCACCCGAACCTTCCCGGATATCTCTTCAATTTCTGATCCGGCGCGTGCGGAGCGCACACACAGCCGCCGGTTGCGGTCCTTTGACTTGCACAATTTCCGGATGTATGAGGCGAGGCGTCACGAAATCCGCCGCCACCCGTCCTGGAGCAGCGGCGACGACGGGGGCGCGGGGTGCGGCTTTCTCTTGTCCGATGGGCTCTGGTTTGTGCGGCATGGATCTGGGCTTCGGCGGCGCTCGCCGAGGAGCCCCGCCATTGCTGGCGCGCCTGCCCGCGCGGCGGCAGCCCAGAAAACGTCCTTGTGGTGCGCGAGGCCTACAGCCTGCAGGCCAATGGCGAGACCAGGATGGCCGACTGGGTCGCCTATGTGGTGACCCGTCAGACCCTGGGGCCGACCCGCCCGCGCATCTGGCGGCCCGACCCCGCCCTGCCCCCGGATTTCAGGCTGGAGCCCAGGGATTACACGGGCGCCTATGGCGCGCTCAGGGTGGATCGCGGCCACCTCGCCCCCCTCGCGAGCCTTGCCGGAGTGAAGGACTGGGCGACCACCAACTATCTTTCCAACATCGCGCCCCAGAAAAGCGCCCTCAATCGCGGCCCCTGGTCGCAACTCGAGGCGGCGGAGCGGCGATTGGTGGAGCGCGAAGGCTTCACGGCCGTCCATGTGCTCACCGGGCCGCTCTTCGAGGAAGACATGCCGCCCCTGCCGCGGGCGCGGAAGGCCCACCGCGTGCCGAGCGGCTTCTGGAAGATGATCGTGGCCGTCCGGGACGACGGGGTCTTCGCCGCCGCCTTCGCCCTGCCCCAGGACATGAAGCGGAAGGCGTCCTTCTGCGAGGGGGCGAGCGCCATCAAAAGCATCGAGCTCAGAAGCGGCCTCGACCTACCTGACGAGGAACTGGTGGCCCTGCCCCTCGATCCCCTGATCGGCTGCCCGCCGCGCGCCACAACCGCGGGCGGGCGAGCCGCCGTTGCGGGGGAATAGCCCCGGGTCAGCCCATGGGGCGCACGGGGTCGCGGCCGTCCCAGTCGCGCGCCGCGTCAGCTATGATCTTGAAGGCGGCGCGGATATTGGGCTCGTCCTCGATGAGCTCGATCATGCAGTCGGTGATCGGGCGGGTGTCGATATAGGCGAAGCGCATGGTGCCGGCGAGCCCTTCGGCGGCGACGGGAAAGCCCTTGTCGCGCCAGTAGGCGAGCTCACGGTCGTAATCCTTCGCGAAGACCGCCACATGATGGAAACCGTGGCCGCCGCGCGGGATCGAATCCGTGTAGCAGGTGGGATTGTCGCAATGCTGCTGAATGAGCTCCACCTGCACCGGCCCCGCTTGCGCGATCGCCACCGACATGTCGAGGGACGCGGGCTGCCCGTGATATTTCAGGTTCTGCAGCTGGACATGGGGGAAGGTGAAGAAGGGGCCAACGCCGAAATCCCGGGTCCAGCGCGCCATGGCGGCTTCGAGATCGGTCACTACCCAGGCGTTCTGGATGATGTCGCGGCCGAGGAACAACGGCGGTTGTGTCATGCTTCCTGTCTCCCCTTGGATTGGTTCCACGGGGTCAGCATAAAGCAAGGGGGCGGATCGCTCCGCCCCCCTTTTTATTAGAATTCGGCCGCGGCTTCAGAAGTTGAAGCTCAGCTCCACCGCCACTTCCCGCGGCGCGCCGTAGGCGACGAAGTTCTGCACCCCGGCGGCATGGAAGCCCGAGACGATGTATTTCTCATCCAGCAGGTTCTTGGCCCACAGGGCGATGGACCAGGAATCGTCCTCGCGGGTCCAGCGGACGCTGGCGTTCACCAGATGCAGGGGATCGATGGAGCCGACGGGATGGTTGCGGGTGTCGGTCTCGCGCCGGCTCGTGTAGCTCCACTGGCCGTTTAAGGTGGCGTAGCCCGGCCCGAGATCGAATTCATAGGTGACGCCGAGCGAGGTCTGCCATTTGGGCGCGTTGCGGAGCGCGAGATGGGTCGCGTCCTCCTGCCCGTTCGAGGGATCGGCGTCGATGTCGAAGAAGAAGTCCTTGTACTTGGCGTCGAGGTAGCTCACGGTGCCGTTGATGACGAGGCCCGGTGCGGGCGCCAGGATCGCCTCAAGCTCCACCCCCTTGATCTCGGCGCTCGCCGCGTTCTCCACGATGGTCAGCGGGTTGTTGTTGACATAGGTCAGCTGGTCGACCTGCATGTCCTTGTAGTCGTTGTAGAAGCCCGCAAGATTGACGCGCAGCATGTTGTCGAACCAGTCGGACTTGAGGCCGAGTTCGTAGGTATCGACCTTTTCGAGCCCGTAGGGGCCGATATTGGCCTGGCTGTTGGCGCGGCCGTTGAAGCCGCCGGAGTGGGATCCGCGCGCCTGGTAGGCATAGACCATGAGGTTTTCGGTCGCCTGCCAGTCGGCGCCCACGCGCCAGCCCCAGTGAGTCCAGGATTCCTTGGCGCTCGGGCTTTCGGCGTCGATGATGAAGTCGCCGATATAGTTGCTGGTGAAGATGTCCATCTGCTTTTCCTGCCAGGTGTAGCGCACACCGGCCTGCAGACGGAGATCGGGGGTCACGTTCCAGTAGCCCTGGGCGAAGCCCGCGATGCTTTCGTCGTCCTGGTCGTTGTTGAGCTGCCACTGCAGGTCAGGAGCGGCGAACTCGAGATACGACAGCGAGTCGAGCTTGTAGTTCTGGCGGAAATAGAAGACGCCGGCGAGAAGCTCGGTGTTCTCGGTCGGGTTCATGGTGCCGCGCAGTTCCTGGCTGAACTGCCAGTGATCGGTGATGCGGCGGGTGTGATAGAGATCAACCGCCGTGCCGTCCTGGTCGGTCCATTCATCCAGCTTCCATTCGCGGTAGTTGGTGATGGAGGTAAGCCTTGCCGCGCCGCTGTCCCAGTTCATGGTCAGCGTGCCGCCATAGATGTTGAAGTCGGAATAGTTGCCGCCCTGCACCGCCGTCTCGTACCGGATCGGCGCATCGAGGGTGAGCGACGTGCCCGCCACGTAAAGCCCCATGCCCGGATCGGCATAGTTCACCACTGGCGGCGAATCGTTGCGGCCGCGGCCGTATTCGAGCTGCAGCGTCGCATCGAACGCCTCGTTGGGCGTGAAATGCAGGTAGCCGCGCGCGGTCGTCACGTCCTGCCCGCCCGCCGACTTGCCGTCGAGGACGTTGGTGTAATAGCCGTCCGTATGCTTGGACATGACGCTGATCTTGCCGGCGAGCACGTCCTTGACGATGGGGAGATCGACGGCGGCCATGGCGTCGAACCGGCCGTGATTGCCGACGGTAACCCGGCCCGACCCGCCGAATTCGCCCGTCGGCTGCTTGGTAATGACGTTCACGACGCCGCCGATGGTGTTGGCGCCGAACAGCGTGCCCTGGGGCCCGCGCAGGATTTCGATCCGCTCCACGTCGAAGAGGTCGAGCAGCGCCGTGGTGTTGCTGCCCTGATAGACGCCGTCCACCACCACGCCGACCGCGGGATCGACGAAGCCGTCCGCTTCCTGCACACCGATGCCGCGGATGCTGATGGCGGCGGTCATGGTGGCGTTCACCACGTTGGTGACCACGAGGCTCGGCACCGTGCCGTTGATGGCGCGAAGATCGGTGGCGAAGGTGCGCTCGAGCATGTTGCCGGTGAGCGCCGTCACGGCGAGCGGCGCCGATTGCAGGCTTTCCTCCCGCTTCTGGGCGGTGACCACCACTTCCTCGATCCCGGCAAGGCGGTTGCCGCCGGAAGCGGGCTGCTGCTGGGCGAGCGCCGGGGTGACCGCCGCCAGCGTGAGACAGGACAGGCTCGTCAGGGCGGCGGCGCGCATCGCCCGCCCCCCGTCAATGCGGATTGATCTGGTCATTCTGGACTCCCAAAAGGCTTCGTTCCCTGTTGTGCGCCGGCGGCATGCGGAATTCCGACCCTTCGCCCCCTGCACCACGGGGCGTCGGCGATACGGGAAATCCGATGGTGGGGGTGAATGCGTGGATCAGCCCCGCGACCTCCCCTCGGCGTCGTTCGATCCGGGCTCTTTTCTGATTTGATCGAACGTTTAATCTATATGACGGGTGTTACATGCTGTAAACGCGACGCGCCCCTTTCCGGAGGCGGCAGCGGCAAAACTACAAAAAGCGAGAGGTCGGACAAGCAGAGGGGCCGCCGCGGCCGGGGCCGCATTCCCGCTCCTCAGCGGCCGGCGAGGCTGTAGAAGCCCGCGGCGAAGAAGGGAACCATGCGCTCGAGCAGCGCGTCGTAATCCGCGGAATCGCACAAGCCCCCGGAAAGGCGGTCGATGGTGCCCGGCTCCGAGAGGATGTAGACGAGCGCGCCCTGCAGGAAATAGAAGGCGTAATAGATGTTGCGCTCGTCCGCCGCGGGCAGCGCCCGGCGCAGGGCGTCGATGAAGCGCTTCACCACGGGGTCGTAGCGCTCGTTCAGGGAATGGAGGAAGACCTGGTCCCGCCCCGACATGGCGGCGCGGGCGAGGAGACGCACATAGGCCTTCCAGCCCGGCCCGGCGCGGGACGCCTTTTCGAAGATGGGCAGGCAGAAGGCGCGGATCACCGCCTCGGGCTTCGGCGGCCTGTCGCCTGCATCCTGCCACAGGCGCTCTATCTCCGCCTCGAAGGCGGCGCAATGCTCCTCCGCCCGGCGGGCGAAGACCTGGCGGAACAGCTCTTCCTTCGGGCCGAAATGATAGTTGGCGAGCGCAAGCTCCACGCCTGCAAGCCGCGTGATGTCGCGAATCGAGACGCCGTAATAGCCGCGCTCGGAAAACAGCGCCTCGGCGGCGTCCAGAATGCGCTCCTTGGTGGAGAGGCGATCGGCAGGAAGGGCAAGACGCGCGGGCGCAGGCTCCGCGGCCGCCGCCGCAGCCTTCCGCCTTCCCGCCGCCGAACCGCTTTCCTTCATTGCCGATCCTCCGAATCCCCTGTTTCATCACTCCTGCGCAATGATCAGGAGCGCGTCAACCACCCTTCACGCCGTCTTGACAAGCGGCGTGATTGTCATAGAGTCAATATGAACGTTCGTTCAAACCCGCACAACAAGAAACGCGGAACGGACGTTAGATCCGGCCGGGAGGCCTTGGGAGAGTCGAGAGCAGGTCTTCACGTGGCGCGTTCGGGGAGCGATGTAGTTCCGCCCCATCGCGTTCGGTTTCGTTTCCCTGCCCTGCCGTTCCCGGCGCGAAGTCCGGCCTCGTGGGCCGCAGTGAATCACAGGCGAAGACCGCAAAGAGGAATCCTGCCATGACGGTGCAGAGCAAGATCATCGGAACGCCCCGGGACAAAGCGCCCGAAATTCCGCTCCGCGGCGATCCCATCGGCGGCGAGCGCTACTGGTCCCGGGAATTCATGCAGAAGGAATGGGACCATATGTGGACCCGCGTCTGGCATGTCGGCGGGCTGGTGTCCCAGATTCCGGAGCCGGGCGACTTCATCACCCATTCCATCGGCCGGGAATCGATCCTGATGGTGCGCACCACAAGCGGCGCCATCAAGGCCTTCTACAATGTCTGCCCCCACCGCGGGAACCGCCTCGTCCATGCGGAGGAAGGCAGCCTCGAGCGCTTTGTCTGCTCCTACCACAGCTGGGCGTTCGATTCCGACGGCGTTCTGCGCGACGCCCAGGATCCCGAGGATTTCGCGGGCGGCAACCCGTGCGGCAAGGTGCGGCTCGCGGAACTGCAGTGCGACACCTGGGGCGGCTTCGTCTGGTTCAACATGGACCCCAAGGCCCCGCCCCTGCGCCAGTATCTCGACCCCATCGCCACGCAGCTTGAAGCCTATCAGATGGAAAAATGCGTGCGGGTGATGTGGCTCACGGCGGAAGTGAACTGCAACTGGAAGGTGATCCACGACAATTTCAACGAGTCCTATCACCTCCCGACCCTGCATCGCGAGCTCAACACCTTCATCGAGGACACCTATCGCGAGACCCAGTTCGACATGTATCCGTCGGGCCACAACCGCATGCTGATGATGGGCGGGCTTCCGGCCCACAGCTCGCACCAGACGGACATTCCCCAGGCGCCGCTCACCGACATGCTGAAGTTCTGGGGTCTCGATCCGGCCGATTTCGAGGGCCGCGCCCGCGAGGCGCGCCGCGCCCTGCAGCAGGCGAAACGGAAGCTGGGCCCGGCGCGCGGCTTCAAGCATTACGAGACCTTGAGCGACGAGCAGCTGACGGATTACTACCACTACACCCTGTTCCCCAACGTCTCGCTCACCATGAGCTCCGACGGCTGGCAGGTGCTGCGGCCGGAGCCGCATCCGACCGACCCCGAGAAATGCATCTTCGACCACTGGTTCTTCGTCCCCGTGGTGGAGGGACAGGAACAGGTGGAGACGCCCATCGGCCTCCTTCCCGTGGAGCCGGGCGAGCATCAGGTCTTCAAGCATGGCGAACGGTCCCTCGGCTTCGTCGCCGATCAGGACCTCAGCATCGCCGTCGGCCAGCAGCTGGGCCTTGCCTCCCGCAGCTTCCGGGACGCCTATCTCAGCAACCAGGAGGGGCGCGTCCGCCGCTACCACGAAGTGCTGAACGATTATCTGGAAGGCCGGCGCTGACATGGCCCGCCCGCAAGAGACAAGTTTCTGATGGCACCTCGGGCCCGGCATGTCACAATGCCGGGCTGTTCTTTTTCAACCGGGCGATAATCTGACAAAAAGGGAGGCCCAAGCGTCATGTCAATGGAACGCAATCGACGATTCGTGCTCGCGGCGCGGCCCGACGGGGTGCCGAAGATCGACGATTTCCGCATGGTGGAGGAACCCGTGCCCGTGCCGGGGCCGGGACAGATCCTGGTGCGCAACCTCTACCTTTCGGTGGATCCGGCGATCCGCGGCTGGCTCGATGACAAGGAAAGCTATTTCCCGCCCATCCCCATCGGCGGCGTCATCAAGTCGATGACGGTGGCCAGGGTGATCCAGTCCAACAATCCGGACTATGCGGTGGGCGACCATGTGTCGGGCCTTGCCGCGTGGGAGGATTATTCGGTGCTGGGTGACGCCACCATGCTCACCAAGCTGCCGACGGATCTCGACGTGCCGCTGAGCTATTTCCTGACGGTGCTGAGCCCCACGGGGATTACCGCCCATATCGGCGTCACCGAGATCGCCAGGGCCGAGGCGGGCGAGACCTTCGTCATCTCCGCCGCCGCGGGCGCGGTCGGCACCATCGCGGGACAGATCGCGAAGATCAGGGGCTGCCGCGTCATCGGCATCGCGGGGTCCGACGAGAAATGCCGCTGGCTGCAGCAGGAGCTCGGCTTCGACGGCGCCGTCAACTACCGCACGGCGACCGATCTCGGGGGCGAGATCGGCAAGCTCTGCCCCGAGGGAGTCGACATCTATTTCGACAATGTGGGCGGCGCGATCCTTGACGAGATGCTGCTGCAGATGAAGTTTCACGGCCGCATCGTCGTCTGCGGCATGATCGCCGACTACAATGCGGGCGACGCCCCCTACGGCGTGCGCAATCTGTGGCAGCTCGTCGTGAAGCGCCTCTCCATGCGCGGCTTTCTCACCCCCGACCATGGCGACTGCTTCCCCAGGGCCTATGCGGACATCGCGCAATGGCTGCGCGAAGGCCGCATCAAGGTGGCGGAGGACGTCACCACCGGGTTCGAGAACACGCCGCGCGCCTTCCTGCGGCTGTTTTCGGGCGAGAATATCGGCAAGGCCATCGTCAGCATCGCCTGACGGGGCCGGCCGCCGCCCGCCTTCCCGGGGGAACTTTGCCCTGCCCTTTTCCGCTATGAGGGAAAGACACAGGGACGAAGGGCGTGCCCGAGGGCGAGATCACGAGCGCGAGCGACCGGCAGGAAGCAGCCGCGACGGGGCCGGAACTGTTCCGCCCCGGCGTCAATTGCTGGCGCGTGGCGCGGGCCGAAAGGCTTGCGGTCATCATCGACGCCCAGCGCCATTTCAGCCTTCTGAAACAGGCGCTGGAACGCGCCGAATACAGCGTCATGCTCATCGGCTGGGATTTCGACGCGCGGGTGAGGCTGGAGCCCGATCGCGAGGATGCGTCCGAACCCGACGCCGTCGGCGCGTTCCTTACCCATCTTGCGGATACCCGCCCGCATCTTCACATCCATCTTCTGAAATGGGATCTCGGCGTGCTGTTCGCGTTGCGCAAGGGCGGCACGCCGCTCACCGTCATGCGCTGGCTCATGCACCGGCGCATCCACTACCGGCTGGACACGAAGCATCCCCGCCTTTCGACCCATCACCAGAAGATCGTGGTGATCGACGACAAGCTCGCCTTCTGCGGCGGCATCGACATCACGGCGGAGCGCTGGGACACGCGCGGCCACAGGGACGACAATCCCCATCGCGTCACCCCCTGGGGCGGCGATTGCGATCCCTGGCATGACGCATCCATCGCCGTCGACGGCGAGGCGGCGAAGGCGCTTGGCGAACTTGCCCGCTATCGCTGGGCGACCGCGACGGGGAAGAAGCTCGCGCCGCCCCCGCCGGGGGACGACACCGACATCTGGCCCGAGGATCTCCCCCCCGATTTCCGGACGATTCCCGTGGCGATCGCCCGCACGCTTCCCAAATATGCGGACCGCGCCGAGGTGCGGGAGATCGAGCGCCTCTATCTCGATGTCATCGGACAGGCGCGCTCCGTCATCTACATGGAAAGCCAGTACTTCGCCTGCCGCCGCATCGCCGAGGCCCTGGCCGCCCGGCTCGACGAGCCGGAAGGGCCCGAGATCGTCGTCATCAATCCCGAGAGCGCGGACGGCTGGCTGGAGGAGGTGGCCATGAGCACGGCGCGCACCCGGCTCTGCCGTTTTCTCCTGAAGCGGCCGGGGCATGCGCGCTTCCGCATCTATTATCCGGTAACGCCCGGCGGCACGCCCATCTATGTTCATGCCAAGATCATGATCGTGGACGACTGGTTCCTGCGGGTGGGCTCGTCCAACCTCAACAACCGTTCCATGGGGTATGACACGGAATGCGACGTCGCGCTCACCGCCGAAAGCGCGGACGAGCGGCGGCGCGTCGTCGATATCCGCGACAGCCTCGTGGCGGAGCATCTCAATATCCCGGTCGGGGAACTGCGATCGGCGCCGGAGCCGTCCCTCATCGCCCGCATCGAGCGCTTCCGCGCGAAAGGCGGGCTTGTGCCGCTTGATCTGCCGGAGCAGACCGATGCGGAAAAGGATCTCGCGGACACGGAGCTTCTCGACCCCGAAAAGCCGCTCCGCTTTCGGCGCAACTTCGGGCGCTGGCTGCGGCGCAGCATCAAGATTCGCTAGTCCGACTGCCGCGCCCGTGGGTAATCACGCGATAGAGATAGGTGCCCGCGAGGATGACGACGATCCCCGTCGAGACGGGGTCGAGATATTCGCCGACCAGGTCGTAATGATCCTCGAGCACATAGCCGAGGGCGGTGAGCGCCCCCGTCCAGATCACGGTGCCGATGGCGGTGAGCAGGATGAAGCGGCCGAAATTCATCTCCGCAACGCCCGCGGGGATCGAAATGAGCGTGCGGATCGTGGGAACGAGACGCCCGAGCAGCACCATCTTGCCGCAATGGCGCTCGAACCACTTGCGCGCCTTGTCGAGATCGTCGGGCGAGGCCGTGACCCAGCGCCCGTGCTTCTCCGCAAGCTGGCGGAGCCGCCTGTAGCCGAAGACGCGGCCGAGGATATACCAGGGCAGCGCCCCGACGATGGAGCCGATCGTGCCCGCGGCCACCGCGCCGACGGGATTGATCTGCCCCCGCGCCGCATTGTAGCCCGCAAGGGGCATGATGAGCTCCGACGGGATGGGGGGAAAGATATTTTCAAGGGCCATCAGCAGGAAGATGCCAAAATAGCCCGATTCTTCGAGAAAGCCTGTGATCCAGTCGAACATGACGAAAGGGATAACGCTGTCGCCATCTGCAGTTTTCACCCGTTCCTGAATATATTTGCGATTGCCCTCGCCGCCGGATCCGGAAATGATCCCCGCAAGGAGACTTCGTGATGCGCATCCCCGTTGAGAACCGCCGGCTCGTCGCAATCGGGGCGGCCGTCCTGCTGCTCGTCGTCCTCGCCCTCGTCCTCGTCTTCTCGGGGCGCGGCGGGCGCGAGCTCGTCCTCTACGGCAATGTGGACATCCGGCAGGTGGAGCTGGGCTTCCGCGTCGGCGGGCGCATCGCCGAGATGCGGTTCGAGGAAGGGGACAGGGTCACCGCCGGCGCCGTGCTCGCCCGGCTCGACGACCGGCCGTTCCAGGACGAATTGCGCCAGCATGCGGCGGCGGTGGATGCGGAAGCGGCCAATGTGGAGAAGCTCACCCGCGGCACGCGGCCCGAGGAGATCGAGGAAGCGCGGGCCCTTGTGGACGAGCGGCGCGCGACGCTCGCCAACGCCGAGCGCCTCATGAAGCGCCGCCAGGAGCTGATCGAGACCGGGGCCGTGTCGCAAGCGGCCTTCGACGATGCCCGCGCCGCCGTCTCGGAAGCGCGGGCGCGGCTCATCGCCGCCAACAAGTCCCTGGAGCTTGCCTTGAATGGCGCGCGCATCGAGGACATCGCCCAGGCCACCGCCCAGTTGAACGGCGCCAAGGCGCGGCTCGCCGCGGCGCAGACGGCGCTTGCGGACACCGAGCTTCAGGCGCCGAGCGACGGCGTGATCCTGAGCCGCATTCGCGAGCCGGGCGCGATCGTCTCCGCGGGCATGCCCGTCTATACCCTGTCGCTCACCCAGCCCGTCTGGGTCCGCGCCTATGTGGCGGAACCCGATCTCGGCCGAATCCATCCCGGCATGAAGGCCCTTGTCTACACGGACAGCCGCCCGGACCGGCCCTACGAGGGGCAGATCGGCTTCATCTCCCCCGTCGCCGAATTCACGCCCAAGGCGGTGGAGACGGCGGACCTCAGAAGCGATCTCGTCTACCGCCTGCGCATCATCGTGCAGGACCCCGACGAGGGCCTGCGGCAGGGCATGCCGGTGACGGTGCGGCTCGACGCGCCGAAGGATACGGACCGTGAATGACGTCCTCGTCCGCATCGAGGGGGTCACCAAACGCTTCGGCGACGGCCCGCCGGCCCTTGCCGACATTTCCGCGACCATAAGATCCGGCCGCATCACCGGGCTCGTCGGCCCGGACGGCGCGGGCAAGACCACCCTCATCCGCATCCTCACGGGGCTCATGACAATCGACGCCGGGCGCGTCACCGTGCTCGGCCACGATGTCCATGCGGGCGGCGACGCGATCCATGGCGAGATCGGCTACATGCCGCAGAAATTCGGCCTCTACGAGGAACTGACGGTCGCCGAGAACCTCGCCCTTTACGCCGACCTTCGCGGCGTGCCGGAGGGGGAGCGCGCCGCCCTGTTCGACCGGCTGCTCGCCTTCACCAGCCTCGCCCCCTTCACCGCGCGGCAGGCGGGCAGGCTTTCGGGCGGCATGAAGCAGAAGCTGGGCCTCGCCTGCGCCCTCATGCGCCGCCCCGCCCTGCTGCTCCTTGACGAGCCGAGCGTCGGGGTCGATCCCATCTCCCGGCAGGAGCTCTGGACCATGGTTCAGGAACTGGCGGCCGAGGGGGTCGCCGTCCTGTGGTCCACGGCCTATCTTGATGAAGCGGAGCGGTGCGACGAGGTGATCCTGCTCAATGAAGGGCGCCTCCTGTTCGACGGCCCGCCCGAAGAACTCACCCGCCGGGTCGCGGGGCGGGTCTTTCACCTGTCCGGCCTCGGCACCGCGCGGCGGCGGCGGCTTGCGGAACTTCTCGATTCCCCGGCGGTCGTGGACGGCGTGGTGCAGGGGCGGAACCTGCGCATCGTGCTCCGCGACCGGCCGGAGGACGAGGCCGAGACCAGGCTCATCTTCGGCGGCGAGAACGGTGACGCGCCCGAATACCGCCCCGTCGCCCCGCGATTCGAGGATGCCTTCGTCGATGTGCTGGGCGGGGGCCCGGGCGGCCGGTCGCGCCTCGCCGAACGGCTGCCGCCGCTTGACGGAACATCGGGCCCGGTGATCGAGGCGGAGCACCTGACCCGAACCTTCGGCGATTTCACCGCCGTCGATGACATCAGCTTCGCGATCGAACGCGGCGAGATCTTCGGTCTTCTCGGCCCCAACGGCGCGGGCAAGTCGACCACCTTCAAGATGCTGTGCGGGCTTCTTCCGCCCACATCCGGCGACGGGCGGGTCGCGGGTATCAGCCTCGGCAAGGCGGCAGCCGAAGCGCGCCAGCGCATCGGCTACATGGCGCAGAAATTCTCCCTCTACGGCGATCTCACGGCGCTCCAGAACCTGCGCTTCTTCTCGGGGATCTACGGCCTCAGGGGGCCGCTCCAGAAGGCGCGGATGGAGCTGATGGTCGAAAGCTTCGATCTCGGCCCCTATCTCCATCAGCCGGCGGGAGCGCTTCCCCTCGGCTTCAAGCAGCGGCTCGCGCTGTCCTGCGCCATCATGCACGAGCCCGAGATCCTGTTCCTGGACGAGCCCACGTCCGGCGTCGATCCCGTGACACGGCGGGAATTCTGGGCCCATATCAACGGCCTCGTCGGGCGCGGCATGACCATACTGGTCACCACCCATTTCATGGACGAGGCGGAATATTGCGACCGCGTCGCCCTCATCTATCGCGGCCGCATGATCGCAAGCGGCGCGCCGGACGACCTCAAGGCCCGCGCCGCAGGGCCGGACCTTCCCGACCCGAGCCTCGAGGACGCCTTCATCACCCTCGTCACCCGCTCGGAAGCGGAGATCGCGGCATGACGGAGCATGTTGCGGCCACCGCAGGCGCCCCCGCCCCGCCCCAACTTCACTGGCCGCGGATCCGGGCGCTGGTGCGCAAGGAATCGGTGCAGATCCTGCGCGATCCCAGCAGCATCATCATCGCCTTCGTGCTGCCGCTCCTTCTGCTATTCCTCTTCGGCTACGGCGTGTCGCTGGATGCGAACCGGGTGCGGATCGGCCTCGTCATGGAGGATACGGGGCCGGACGCGCGGAGCCTCGCCGCATCCTTCACCCATTCGCGCTTCTTCGATACCGAGGTCGCGACCGACCGCCGCGCCTTCACCCGCAAGCTCAAGGCCGGGGAGCTTCACGGCATGATCGTGATCCCGAGCGAGTTTTCCCGCCTTCTCCGCATGGGCGATACGGCCCCCATTCAGGTCCTCGCCGACGGGTCGGAGCCCAATACGGCGGCCTTCGTCCAGAACTACGCCATCGGCGTCTGGCGCAACTGGGCCGCCCTCAGGAACCTCGAGCAGGGGGCGGAGGCGCCGCCCGGGCTCGAGGTGGAGCCGCGCTTCTGGTTCAACGAGGAGCTCGCGAGCCGCAATTTCCTCGTCCCCGGCTCCATCGCCATCGTCATGACCCTGATCGGCACGCTGCTCACCGCCCTCGTCGTCGCCCGGGAATGGGAGCGCGGCACCATGGAAGCCTTGCTCGCGACCCCCGTCTCGGCGCGGGAGCTGCTGATCGGCAAGACCATCCCCTATTTCCTGCTGGGGCTTGCGGCCATGGTGCTCTGCACCCTCCTTGCGATCTTCCTGTTCGGGGTGCCGTTCCGTGGCTCGGTCTTCGCGCTCTTCTTCCTGTCCATGGCCTTTCTCTGCCCGGCGCTGGGGCAAGGGCTTCTGATCTCGGCCGCCACCAAGAACCAGTTCGTGGCGGCGCAGATCGCGCTGTTTTCGGGCTTCCTGCCCGCCATGCTGCTGTCGGGCTTCGTGTTCGAGATCGCGAGCATGCCCAAGGTCATCCAGTGGGTGTCCCTGATCGTCCCCGCGCGCTACATGGTGGGAAGCCTCCAGACCGTGTTCCTCGCCGGCGACATCTGGCCCATGTTCGTGAAGGACGCCCTCGTCATGCTGGCGATCGGCCTCGTCTTCTTCGCGCTCGCCCTGCGCGTCACGCAGAAAAGGATCGGCTGATGCGTGGCTTCGGGGCCTTGTCGGGCGCGCGCATCATCGCCCTCATCATCAAGGAGACGCTGGCCGTCTGGCGCGATCCCAAGGGCCGCGCGGTGCTGATCGTGCCGCCGCTCCTGCAGCTCATCCTGTTCAGCTATGCGGCGACGCTCGAGGTGCGGAACGTGTCCGTCGCCGTCCTCAATCTCGATCATGGCCGCTGGGGTCACGAGCTCGTCGCCCGCATCGAGGGCACGCCGACCCTCGCGCATGTGCATCATCTCTCGGGCCGGGGGGAGATCGCGCCGCTCGTCAACCAGCAGAAGGTGCTGGCGGCGGTGACCATCGACGCCGACTTCTCCCGCCGTATCGAGGCGGGGCTTCCCGGCAAGGTGCAGGTGATCCTCGACGGGCGGCGGTCCAACGCGGCGCAGATCGTCAACGGCTATATCGCCGCGATCGCGCAGGGGCTGGATGCGGAGATCGCAGGGCGCGCGGGACGCAAGGCGACGGAGGATGCGGTCGTCGGCCGCAACTGGTTCAACCCCAATCTCGAATATGTATGGTTCACGGTGCCAAGCCTTGTGGGCATCATCGCCCTCCTCGTCGCCATGACGGTGACCGCGCTGTCGGTCGCGCGGGAGCGGGAGCTCGGCACCTTCGAGCAATTGCTCGTCTCCCCCCTCCGCCCGGGCGAGATCCTGATCGGCAAGATGACCCCGCCCTTCGTCATCGGCATGGTGCATGCGACCCTGTTCATCATGGCGGCCGTCTTCATCTTCGGCGTGCCGCTCACGGGATCGCTGTTGCTGTTCTATCCGAGCCTCATGGTCTATCTCGCCGCGGTGGTGGGGATCGGGCTTTTCATCTCGTCACTGTCCGGCACCCAGCAGCAGGCCATGCTCGGCGCCTTCGTGTTCGCCGCCCCGGCCATTCTCCTGTCAGGCTTCGCCGCGCCCATCGAGAACATGCCGGACTGGCTGCAGGCCCTCACCTGGGTCAATCCGCTGCGTCACTTCCTGGTGGTGGTGCTCGGGATCTTCCTCCGCGACATGTCGGCGGTGGACGTGCTGCTCAACACCCTGCCCTTGATCCCCATCGGCGCGATCACCCTCGGCACCGCCACCTGGCTCTTCCGGAGAAGGTTGCAATGATGAATTCGACACGGCTTGCCTCTGGCAACCATTTTTGCATATTGTATTTTATGCAAAACTATTATCTGGGGAGATTGGGAATGGACCGGCGGCAGCGGCGTCGAAAACAGATGCGCGTTGAATGCACGATACTTCTCTTCGTAATCGCCGGACTCGCCTTGGCCGCATACGCCATCACGGTCTACGAAGGCTGGCCGTTTGTGCTCCTCTTCGTAGCTCTGCTTTGGCTGTCCAATATGATGCGCACGCGGTGATATGCGCCTTCAAGCGTCCGCCGCCTTTCGCCACCTGTAGAATTCCACGATATATCCGCCGGGATCGAGGATCTGGAACATTTCGGTATGCCCCTTGGCGCCGACGGAGATGGGGCGGTGGAGGGTGACTTCGGGCTCGGCCGAGAGGCGTTCGTACCAGGATTCGAGGTCGGGGGTCTCGAAGGCGATGAGCGCCGCCTTGTCGCTCTGGGCGGTCAGCCGATGGCTGCCGTCGGTGCCGTTGACGAGGCCGAGATTGATGGCCGTGCCCTCGCGGCCGAGGATCGCGACCCAGCCGTCGTCAAAGACGGGGACGAGCCCCAGATGCCGCGCGTACCAGCGGATGGCGGCGCGGAGGTCGGCGTAATAGAGAAAGAAGGTGGCGGCGCCGATCCGGGGCGCGTCCGCGCCCGCATCCTTCGCGCCCATCTGCACCACAGCCGCATCCTCGCCCATCCGCGCACCTCTTATGCGCCCGGCGATACGCACCGGGCGTTCCTCCCTCCTGGCCGCCGTCCCCTTCAGGGGAGGCCGCGACCGTCAGGCGTACAATTCTATATTGCGCTCGATCTTGCTCAAGATCTCGGTGAGGGTCTTGATCTCTTCCGGCGTGAGTTGTTGCAGGGCGAGCTCCTGATGGCGGAGCGCGGCGGGGATGATGGCGTTGAAGGCCTCGATCCCGGCGTCGGTCAGGCTCACCCGGGTCACCCGGCTGTCGGCGGTGGAGGCGGCGCGGATCACCCGCCCTTCCTGTTCGAGCTGGGCGACGACGCGGCTCACCGTCGGCTGCTCCATGAGCGTGTATTCCACGATCTCGCTGACGCTCAGGGTGCCGTAGGCCTTGAGCACGCTGAGCACGCGCCACTGCGACGGATTGATCTTCATCTGCCGCAGCCGCGTGAGAAGCCGGGAATTGAGCTTGTTGGTGGCGCGGTAGAGCAGATAGGGAATGTAGTTCTGCAGCCAGCCGTCGCCTTGCCGTTCAGTCATAGCGTCTTTCAATCCCTGCATCGCGAATCAGGCCGTCGGACGGCCTGCCCCCAGTAACCCCGTGTGACAAGCGGCGCAACACGCATAATCTGAAATGGAATCTTTTCAAATCCTTTTCCATATTCGCGAATATGAATGAAACCTGCGCGACGCAGGCCGGACGTCGCATATCCGCCCTGGCCGCCTGCGGGATCAAATAGATTTTAATTCATTATCATATATATTGTAAGCTATAACCCATCAAAATCACCGAGCCCTGCCCGCAGGAGGCAGGCGCCTAAAGCTCTGGGAGCGTACAGCAAGTGTCCGAAAACAGCGATCTCGGGGGAGCCCCCGGCCATGAAATCTGGAGCTCGCGGCTGGCCTTCATCTTCGCCGCCGTGGGCGCCGCGGTGGGCCTCGGCAGTCTGTGGCGTTTTCCCTATGTGGTGGGCGTCAACGGGGGCGGCGCCTTCATCGCCATTTACATCTTCTTCGTCGCGCTCCTGTGCGTTCCGATCATGGCCGCCGAGATGGTGATCGGCCGCCGCGGCGGCGGCAGCGCCATCGAGAGCATGAACAGCCTGGTGCGGCAGCACAAGCTGTGGAACGGCTGGCGGGTCATCGGCTGGCTCAGCATCTTCATCCCCTTCATGGGGTTGAGCTATTACGCCGTGGTTGCAAGCTGGGTCATGGATTATGTGGGCCTTGCCGCCCTCAACCGCTTCGAGGGCTTCGAATCCGCCGACTCCCTCGCCATGTTCAGCGATCTGACGCTCAGCGTCCCGCGCCAGATCCTGCTCCATGCGGGCTTCATCGCGCTCACCGTCTGGATCGTGAGCCGCGGCGTCAATCGCGGCATCGAACGGGTGTCCAAGATCATGATGCCGGCGCTTTTCGCGATCCTCGTCGGGCTCGTGATCTACAACGCCGTGGCGCTTGATCTCTCGGCCGGGGCGCGCTTCCTGTTCATGCCGGATTTCTCGCGCATCACCACCGAGGTGGTGCTGATGGCCATGGGCCAGGCGTTCTACTCCACCGCCATCGGCGTCGGCGTGATGATGACCTACAGCGCCTATCTGCCGAAGAACATCTCGCTTCCCCAGTCGGCCGGGATCATCTGCGGCTCGGTGATCTTCACCTCCATCATGGCGGGGCTCGCGATCTTCCCCATCGTCTTCCATTTCGGGCTCAATCCCGGCGAGGGGCCGACGCTGACCTTCATCACCCTGCCCGTCGCCTTCGGCAACATGCCGGGGGGCCACCTCATCGGCCTTCTGTTCTTCACCCTGGTGTTCTTCGCGGGCTTCACCACGGCGATCGGCATGCTGGAGCCCACCGTCGCCTGGCTGCAGGAACGCTTCTCCATCGGCCGCGCGAAGCTCACCGTGCTCGCCGGGATCGTGACCTGGATCGTCGGCCTGCCGTCGGTCCTGTCCTTCAATGCCCTGAAGGATTTCCATCCCCTCGGCTGGCTTGAGCCCTTCGCCAACCGCACGGCCTTCGAGACGATCGATTTCGTCATCGCCAACTTCCTGCTGCCGGCCAATGCGTTGCTCATCGCCCTCTTCGTCGCCTGGGCGCTGCGGCGCGACATCAGCGAGGAAGAGCTGAGGATCGGGCGCGGCCTGCGCTTCCGCGGCTGGCGCTTCATCATCGCGGTGATCGCGCCGCTCGCCATTCTCGGCATCATGATCGATCTCTGGTACTGACCGCCGCCATTGACAGGAACGGCGGTTATATTCATATTCATGTGAAAGATGATGCAAATTTATCTGATCGAGATGTGCGCATGAACGACCCCCTGGATTTCGAGGCTTTGCGTCGGGAATTTCCGGTCCTCGCCCGGAAGACCTATCTCAACAGCGGCTCCTACGGCGCCCTCGCCAGGTCCGTGAAGGCGGCGTTCGAATCCTATCTCGAGCGGCGGCTCGAGAAGGGCGCGGACTGGGACTGGTGGGTCGAGAAGAGCGACGCCGTGCGCGCCCTGATGGCGCAGCTTTTCAATGCCCATGAAGACGAGATTGCGATTACCGCCTCGGCGTCCGCCGGGATCAATTCCGTCGCGAGCGCGCTCGACTTCACCGGCTCCCGCAACAAGGTGGTCACCAGCGACTTCGAATTCCCGACCAACGGCCAGATCTGGCACGCCCAGGAAAAGCGCGGCGCGCGGGTGATCCATGTGCCCCCGGCGGCGGACGGCTATATCCCGCTCGAGCATTTCGAGCGGGCGATCGACGAGCATACGAAGATCGTGGCGGTGACCCATGTCTGCTACCGCAACGGCGCCAAGCTCGACATCGCCGGGATCGCCCGCCTCGCCCACGCCAAGGGCGCGCTCGTGCTGGTGGACAGCTACCAGGCGGCGGGCGCGGAGGAGATCGACGTCAAGGCGCTGGACGTGGATTTCGTGGTGGGCGGCATGCTCAAATACCTCCTCGGAACCGCGGGCATCGGCTATCTCTATGCCCGGGGGAGCCTCGTCGAGGACCTCGTCCCCACCGTCTCGGGCTGGTTCGCCCAGCGCGACATCGGCGCCATGAACATCCGCGTCAACGACCCCGCCCCTTCGGCCCGGCGGTTCGAGGCGGGGACACCCGCCGTTCCCAACTGCTATGCGGCGGAAGCGGGGCTCCGGCTCCTTCTCGATGTGGGCGTGCCCAATGCCGCGGCGCGCGTGCGGGCGCTTACCCGCCGCTGCATGGAGCGGCTGGATGAGGAGGGCTTCGCCATCGACAATCCGCGCGAGGATGCGAAACGCGGCCCCACGGTGATGATCCGCGCCAGGAAGGACAGCGAGCTGGTGGACCGGCTGGCGGAGCGGGACATCGTCACCTCCCACCGCGACGGCAATGTGCGCGCGTCCTTCCATTTCTACAACAACGAGGACGATATCGAGGCGCTCATCGAAGGGTTGAAAGCCAATCGCGACCTGATCGCCTGATCCTCCGCCGCGCGCAGGACACGAAAAGACCGGGGCCCCTTGAGGGCCCCGGTCTTTTTTTTGCACGTCTGCCGTAGGGGGCGTCAGTAATTGATGCTTGGATTGTCGCCCGGATAGATCACGCCGACCACGTCCATGCCCTCGGGCGCGGTGCATTGCAGGGAATGGATCTGCTTGCGCGGCAGGAAGATGACGTCCCCCGCCTTGACCGGTGCCTTCCAGTCTTCGGTCCACATGTAACCGCCGCCCGTGAGGATGATGAGCGCCTCCTCATAGAGATGGCGGTGCGGCACGCCCTTGGACAGGGGGATATGGCCGATGAACTGTGTCACCATGGTGGAGCCCACGTTCTTGTCCACCAGCACCTGGAAGAAGCGCTTGCCCATGGCGTTGCGCTTGGCGGGATTCACCTTCACGAGGCGCTGCGGCTGGGTCGCGTCGAAATTGTCGGGCATCTCGTCCTGCCAGCCGATCTCGCCGCCGGGGCCCGCCGAGATGAAGACCTTCAGGGGATCGGCGCCCGTGACCTGAAGGCTGAAGGCCTCATTGGGGCGCACATAGACGCCGTCCGTCGGCGCGACCGCGAAGTCGCGGCCCGAAATGGTGACGGCCCCATGCCCGCCGACCACCGTCAGGATGACGTCGCGTTCGCCGAAGGCGATCACGGGCGAGCGGCCCGACGGCAGCTCCGCATAATATTGCGACTGGTGCAGCGCGCCGAATTCGGGGCCGATCACCAGGCAATGGCGGAGATTGCCGCGGGTCTCCATCTTCGCGTCGGCGATGGAGAACACGTAACAGCCGCCGTTGATGACGGTGCGCGGGCCGTCCTTCTCCGTCTGGATGGGAACGCGGCGGTTTTCGGGGCTGTCGGGATCCTCCTCCGCATAGCCCCCCAGAAGATTGTTGTGGGTGCCGTCACAGAACGGCCCCGTCCCCGTCTGCTTGCAGCCGCAGAACAGGACTTCCTCGTTGTCTTCTTGCGCCGTATAGGCCACGGGCTCGAACCCCGTGCCCTGGTGCGAGCCGTCGCAGAACGGCTGCCGCTTCGAGCGGCCGCAGCTGCACCAGTAATAGGTCCGGCCGCGCTTCAGTTCCTTGTAGAAGGGCTTGGTGGTGGCGATCTCAGGCTTCAACATCGCTGTCTCCGAAAGGGAAAAGGGGGCGTATCGCCACGCCCCCTTTCATAACTTAATCCTTCCTGGCCGTCACGGCATCAGAACCGCTTGGAAATATCCATGCCGACGGTGCGCGGACGGGTGGTCCACTTGAAGGTCAGGAGCGAGTCCTCGGTCCGCACCCGCAGGTCGCCGCGCTTGTCGAACACGTTCTCCACATAGAAGGTGATGTCGAGATCCGAGTTCACGTTGATGGCGCCGGCGCGCAGGTTCACGAGTTCATAGGACCGCTGCACGCGGTTGAAGATCGAGGTCGGGTTGAGTTCCGAATTCGACTTGCCCACATAGTTGAACTCGCCGCGGATGAAGGCTTCCCAGCCCTCGACCGGGGTCGCGAAGTTGTACTGGGCCGCCGCATTGGCCGTGAAGGCCGGGATGTTCGGCAGCTTGTCGCCCTTGCGGCCGGGGGCCACGATGGTGTCGCTGATCTGGTCCTGCGTCAGCTCGCGCTTGGGCAGCCAGGCGAAACCGGCGTTGAACTCGAGGCCCTCGGTGAGGCGCGCCTGCAGTTCGGCTTCGAGGCCGCGGACTTCCGCCTTGCCGGCGTTGCCGATGAAGGCGAAGGCGCCCGTCGGGTCACGGCCGGACACCTGCAGGTTGTCCCACTTGATGACGAAGGCGGCGAGGTTCAGGTACAGGCGACGGTCGAACCAGGTGGTCTTGGCACCCAGTTCATAGTTCCAGATGCTGTCGGATTCGTAGCCGAGCGGTACGGCGACGATGCCCTGCTGGTTGGTGCCGCCGAGACGATAGCCTTCGGACGCCAGAGCGTAGAACACCATGTCGTCCGTCGGGGTGTAGGAGACCTGGAACTTCTTGATGAGCTGGTCTTCCTTGAACTGCCGCGCGTCGGGCTCCGGAATGGGCGCGGTGTCGAAGAGCGCGAACGGGAAGTTAGTGACGCCGAAGTCTGACTGGTCCGCCTGGAACCAGCGCAGGCCGGCCATCACTTCGAACTGCTCGTTGAGGGCGTAGGACACTTCGCCGAAGAAGGCGATTTCCTCGATCTTGCGATCGTTTTCACGCGCCGTCACGCAGGGATGGCAATCCTCGAAGCCTTCGCCGGGAGCGCCGCTCACATAGCCGGTGTAAGGCGTGCCGGGATCGAAGGGCTTGCCGGTGACCGGATCCACCGCGGGCACGAAGCTGCGGAAATAGGACTTGCGGTCACGATAGAAGAAGCCGCCCATCCACTGGAAGGCCGTGCCGGGGTTCGAATTCAGACGGACTTCGAAGGATTTCTGGTCCATGGTCTGATACTGGTCGGTGAGCGCCGGGAAATAGTCCGGACGCACGCCGCCGCCGGGGGCGAAGTCGGGCCGCACGCCGAGACGCATCAGCACCCAGGTGGAGTCGCGCTTGAAGTGGAATTCGCGCTTGTAGATGGAGCCCGCCATGACGAGGCTCGCCCAGTCGAGATCCCAGTTCAAGGTCAGGCTGTAGATCTCCTGGTCGTCGGGCATGTCGGTGCGGGTATAGTCGCCGACCTTGAGGTCGCCGGTCTCGAAATGGGCGATCTCGCGAAGCTCATCCCAGGGATTGCCGGAGCCGTCGAGGAAGTCGAGGTTGTCGGGCGAATCCGAGAACGAGGGATAGGGATTGTAACGGCTGGAGCCGCCGGAATCCCGGTTCTGGATCCAGGCCATGGCGTCGATCGAGAGCTTTTCGGTGGGCTCGAAGCGGAGCGCGGCGCGAATGCCCGTCGTCTCGTACCAGTTGATGTCGTCGACGCCGAGGCGGACGTTGTCGATATAGCCGCCTTCGCGGTCATAATAGGCGACGGTGCGCAGAGACAGCTTGTCCTGGACCAGCGGCATGTTCAGCATGCCGTAGACATTGGCGCCAAGGTCGCCCTTCGACACCTTGTTGGCGCCCGCCTTCACCTGGCCCTGCACCTCGTTCATCACCGGCTTGCGGGTGATGAAGCGCACGGTGCCTGACTGGGAGTTGGCGCCGAAGGTGGTGCCCTGCGGGCCCTTCAGCACTTCCACGCGCTCCATGTCGAAGAGCTTGAGGTCGGTGGTCTGCGAGCCGCTGTCGCCGCCCGCGCCCTGGACGCCCGGAAGCGGCACTTCGTCGTAATAGACCGCCACCTGTTCCTGACCGGCCGAGCGGATGCCGCGGACCACGTAGCGCTTCTGGCCGGAGCCTTCATCGGTGAAGGTCAGGCCCGGAACCTGATAGGCGAAATCGTCGAAATTGAGCGCGCCCATCTTTTCCAGCTGATCGCCCGCGATGGCCGAAATGGTCGCAGGAATGTCCTGCAGCACTTCGGCGCCGCGCTTGCGCGAGGTCACGACGATTTCCTCGAGCGAGGCGCTGCGCACCTGCTCCTGGGCCTGGGCGGCAACCGGGGTGACGGCAAGGCCGGACAGGACCATCAGGCCCAGCATTGATACGGAACCGGCCATACTTTTATGCCGACGCATTGGTTTACTCCTCTCCTTTTATGAATTTTTTCATGGCAACCGCAGGGATCGGCTTCGGCCCGTATTGCCGGCTTATGCCCTCCCCCCTGCGCCGACCATTATGCATAATTCATTTGCAATTGTATATCCATAATCATATTTTATTGCACATTAAACAAGGCCCGCAGAAGGAGGAATAATGATCGGGAAACTCAAAGGGGCGCTTCTGGGTCTCACCATACTGGCGACATTCGCACCGGCCGCATCCGCACAGGAAAAACCGGCCGACATCAAGATCATCCATGCGGGCCGCCTGCTCGCCGTGCCGGGCGAGGATCCCCTCGGCCCCTCCACCATCCTGGTTGAAAACGGCGTGGTGAAGGAGATTCGCGCGGGCCGCGTGGACGGGGCGAGCCTCAATGCCCCCGATGCCACGGTCATCGACCTTTCGGATCAGTTCGTGATGCCGGGCTTCATCGATCTCCATGTGCATCTGTCCATGGATCCGGGGCCGCAGAGCCGCGATCTGATCGTGCGCAAGTCCGACGCCTATTTCGGCTTCGTCGGCGCCAAGAACGCCTACAACACCCTGATGGCGGGCTTCACCACCGTGCGCGACCTCGGCTCCAAGGGCACTGCCATCTTCGCGCTGCGCGACGCCATCCGCGACGGGCTGGTGCCGGGGCCGAAGATTCTGGTCGCGGGCTCGGCCATCACGCCGACCGGCGGGCACGCCGATTTCCACGGCTATCGCGAGGAAGTGCTGAACGCCATGCCGGCCACCGGCACCTGCGACGGGCCGGACGACTGCCGCCGCGCCGTGCGCGCCATGGTGAAGCGCGGCGCCGACGTCATCAAGGTGACCTCGACCGGGGGCGTCCTGTCCAACACCAAGGCGGGCACCGGCCAGCAGTTCACCCAGGCCGAGCTCGATGCCATCGCCGAGACGGCGCACATGCTCGGCCGCAAGGTGACGGCCCACGCCCACGCCAAGGAAGGCATCGAGGCGGCGCTCAAGGCCGGGTTCGATTCCATCGAGCATTCCATGTGGGCGGACGAAGGCACCATGCGCCTCTTCAAGAAGACCGGCGCCTGGCTCATCCCCACGGTCTATCCCATCACCTATGTGGGCGACACCCGGGAGAAGCTCCTTCAGGGCCCGTTCAAGGACATGCCGCCGAACGTGATGGAAAAGCTCATCCGCCTCGGCAAGCAGCCCAAGGACATGACCCGCATGGCCTACAAGATGGGCGTCAAGATCGCCCTCGGCACCGACAGCGGGGTGTCGCCCCACGGCCATAACGCCCAGGAATTCATCGAATATGTGGCGATCGGCATGACCCCGCGGGAAGCCCTGATGGCGGGCACCGTGAACGCGGCCGAAGCGGGCGGCATCGAGAATGTGGGCCGCATCGCGCCCGGCATGGCTGCGGACATCGTCGCCATGCCCGGCAATCCGCTGGACGATATCGAAGCCGTCCTCGATCTTTCCTTCATCATGCGCGACGGCATCATCTTCAAGGGGGCCAAGTAAATGACCGTGTTCAAGAAGACTCTTGCCGCAGCCATCATGGGGGCCGCCATGGCGGCGCTCCCCGCCGCGGCCGAGACCATCGTCATCGACAATGTGACGCTCATCGACGGCACGGGCGCGAAGCCCCGGCAGGGGATGACCGTCGTCGTCGAGGACGGCCGCTTCTCGCAGGTGGTGCCGAGCAAGGCCGCGGGCGAGATCAAGGGCACGCGCATCGACGGAACGGGCAAGTTCCTGATCCCCGGCCTCATGGACATGCATATCCATCTGAAGGGCGGGCTCAAGGTCTCCAAGGAAGGCCTGCGCGAGGCGGCGATCGACCGCAAGACGGGCGAACAGGCGCTCGCGAGCTACATCTATTCGGGGGTCACCGCCATCTATGACGCGGGCAACAACCCCGACTTCATCTATTCGCTGCGCGCCGACGAGCGGGCGGGCAAGATCCAGTCGCCGCGCATCTTCGCAACCGGCGGCGTCGTGACCTATCCGGGCAGCCACGGCACCGCCGAAGGCTACGCCCCCATCGACAGCTGGCCCGAGGCGAAGCCGATCCTCGACAAGCATATCGCCCTCAAGCCCGACATCGTGAAATTCACGCTGGAAGAGCGCGGCTGGGGCGCGCGGCCGACGATTCCGCTTCTGCCCGTCGATCTCCTGCAGAAGGCGATCGAATACTACAACGACCGGGGCATCCGCACGACCGTGCATACCTCCGGCGAGACCCGGGCGCGTGAAGCGATCTTCGCCGGCATCGACACCCTGGCCCATCCCGTGATCCAGGGCCCGATCACCAGCGAATTCGCCAATCTCATGGGGGCCCGCAAGATCCCCATGACCACCACGCTCACCATCGGCGAAAACTACAGCCGTCTCGCCGAGCATCCCGAGTATCTCGACCAGCCGCTCTATCGCGCGGCGCTGAGCGAGGCCGAGATCAAGCAGCTCAAGACCGAGCAGCGCGCCAAATGGCAGCAGGAGCGCTGGACCTGGTGGATGAAGCTCATGACCCCGGTGGCCCAGGACAACCTGCGCCAGATCCACGAGGCGGGCGGCGTGCTCGTGGTCGGCACCGACCAGACCATCGGCCCGGCCGTCCATCGCGAGATGGAGCTTCTCGCGGATGCGGGCATTCCGCCCCTCGACATCATCACCATGGCGACCCGCAACGGCGCGATCTTCCTCGGCCGCGACGACCTCGGCACCATCGCGCCCGGCAAGCTTGCGGACGCCGTGCTGCTCAACGCCGACCCCACCGTCGACATCAACAATGCCAAGAACATCTATCTGGTGATGAAGGACGGTCGGATCGTGGACGAAAGCAAGCTTCCGCTCGCCGGCAAGGCCGAAAAGCGGCGCTGAATTTCATTTCCTGCCCAGATGACTGCACCGGCCCCCAAAAGGGGCCGGTTTTTTATGGTGTCACCGCCCGTCGTCGCCGTAGATCGCGATCTCCTTGCGGCCGTCCGGGTGGAGCGCCGCGCGATACATGCCCGGCGTGTTGAAGGGCATGGCGATGTTACCCTCCGCGTCCACAGCGATGACCCCGCCGGCGCCGCCCGCATCGGTCAGCGTGCGAATCGCGGCCTCCGCCGCCTCATTCAGGTTTTGGCCCGCATATTCCATGCGCGCGGCGATGTCGCGGGCGATGGTCAGGCGGATGAAATATTCCCCCTCCCCCGTGCCGGAAATGGCGGCGACGCCGTTTGCGGCATAGGTTCCGGCGCCGACGATGGGGCTGTCGCCCACCCGGCCCCAGCGCTTGTTGGTCATGCCGCCGGTGGAGGTAGCGGCGGCGAGATTGCCCGCGCCATCGAGGGCCACCGCGCCCACGGTGCCGAACTTGGGCGACGAATGGTCGAGGCGGATCTTCTTCTCCCGCTTCGCGCGGTCGAGCTCCCTGATGCGCCGTTCGGTGCGGAACCATTCGGGGCCCGCGAAGGCGACGCCCTGCTCCTTGCCGAAGGCCTCGGCCCCCGCGCCGACGAGCAGCACATGGGGCGAATGCTCCATGACCCGGCGGGCGAGGATTACGGGATTTCGCACGCTGCCGACGGCGGCGACGGCCCCCGCCTTGCGCCCGCGGCCGTCCATGACGGCGGCGTCCATCTCCACCCTGCCCTCGGCATTGAGGACGGAGCCGCGCCCGGCATTGAACCGAGGATCGTCCTCCAGCACCACCACCGCCGCCTCGACGGCGTCAAGGGCGCTGCCGCCGTCGCGCAGGATCTTCGCCCCTGCTTCAAGGGCGGCATCGAGCGCAGCGCGATAGGCGGCCTCGTCCTTCGCCGTCATGCTGGCGCGGCGGATGGTCCCGGCGCCGCCATGGACCGCAAGGGCGAAGCGCGCCTCCGCCGCCGCGGTCATGGCCGGAAGGCTCCCGGCGAGAATGAGGGCGAGGATTGCGCCAAGCCTACCTCCGGACATCGACCACCACCCGGCCGCGGGTGCGGCCGCCGACGATGGCTTCCGCCAGCTCGCCAATGCGGGACATGGGCTCGACGCTCGTCATGGCGCGCAGGGGCTCGCGATCGAGATCGCGGGCAAGGCGCGTCCAGGCCGCTTCCCGCCGCGGCGCCGGGCACATGACGGAATCGACGCCAAGGAGCCGCACGTTACGCAGGATGAAGGGATAGACGGTGGTCGGCAGATCCCCGCCGCCCGCAAGGCCGCAGGCGGCGACCGCCCCGCCGTAGCGGGTCTGGGCGATGACGTTGGCGAGCGTCCGGCTGCCCACCGTATCGACGGCGCCGGCCCAGCGTTCCTCCTGCAGCGGCCCGCCTTCCTGGGCGAGCTCCGCCCGGTCGATGATGCGGGACGCGCCGAGACCCCTGAGATAATCATGGGTTTCGGCCCGGCCGGTGGAGGCGACGACCTTGTAGCCGAGGCGGTTGAGGAGGCTTACCGCAACGGAGCCCACGCCGCCCGCGGCGCCCGTCACCAGGATTTCGCCCTGGTCGGGTGTGATGCCCGCATCCTCCAGCGCCATGACGCAGAGCATGGCCGTATAGCCCGCGGTGCCGATGGCCATGGCCTCGAGATTGGTGAAGGCGTCGGGCACGGGAATGAGCCATTCCCCCTTGTAGCGGCCGAAGGTGGCGTAGCCGCCCCAATGCTTCTCGGACAAGCCCCAGCCGTTGACCAGAACCCGGTCGCCGGGCTTGAAGCGATCGTCCCGGCTTTCCCGCACCACGCCCGCAAGGTCGATGCCGGCCACCATGGGGAAGCGGCGGGCGATGGGCGCCTTGCCGGTGATCGCGAGACCGTCCTTGTAGTTGAGGGAGGAATAGTCGATCTCGACCAGGACGTCGTTGTCGGGCAGATCGGCGAAAGTCAGGTTGCGGATATCGGCGCTCACCTTGCCGTCGTTCTTCTCGATGACCACGGCGACGACTTTGTCGGTCATGTGCTTCCCCTTGTCTCTTCTCTCGTGATGCTGCGGCGGGCTTGCGGCCTCGCGCGCGGAACCGCGCTTCCGCCTCTTCGTTACAGGATAGGAAGCAAGCACGGAGAATTCCATGACCTTTTCGCTCACCAGCCCCGTCTTCGAGGATGGCGGCGCGATCCCGCAAAAATATACCCGCGACGGCCAGAACGTGTCGCCGCCCCTCAAATGGAAGAACGCGCCGAAGGAGACGAAGAGCTTCGTGGTGGTGGTGGAGGATCCGGATGCGCCGCGCGGCACCTTCCGCCACTGGGCCTGCTACGACATTCCGTCCACGGTCAGCGAGCTGTGGGAGAACGCCACCAAGCACGGCATGGGCGAACGGCTGTGCCAGGGCGTCAACGATTTCGGCAATCCCCATTACGACGGGCCCGAGCCGCCCCACGGCCACGGCGTCCACCATTATCATTTCCGGCTTGCGGCATTGAGCGTGGGCAAGATCGACGTGGCCCAGGGCGCGACGGTGGCCGAGATCTGGGCGGCGGCGGAGCCGCATGTGATCGCGGTGGCCGAGCTCGTCGGCACCTATGAGCGGGGCTGAGGCTTCAGGTGAAAAGGTCCGGCGCTAGAGCGCCTTCTGCGTCCGGTCGGGCGCACGGTCAGGGCTTGCCGGGGTCGAGATCCGTTCGAGCGCTTCTTCAGCACCCGGGGCATGTTCGGCCGCAAGATCGCCGAGGGAGACGATCCCCACAAGCCGCTTCTGCCGGTCCACCACCGGCACGCGGCGGATCTGGCTGTCGCCCATCTTGCGCACCACCCGTTCCACATCGTCGTCGGCGAAGCACCAGCGGAGATGGGTGCTCATGGCGTCCGCGACCCTCGTCTCCTCCGGCGCGCGGCCGGCGCCGGTCGCCCGCACGGTGATGTCCCGGTCGGTGATCATGCCAACCAGGCGGTCGCCATCGCAGACCGGCAGGGCCCCCACATTGAGATTGTCCATCATGCGCGCAGCGCGCTGCAGATTGTCGCCAGGATGAACGACGGCGACGTCGCGCGTCATCACTTCCGCGATTCGCATTTCTTGCACTCCCTTACTCATGTTTCATTGGGACTGTTCCCGGGCATCCATCGTTCGCGCGGGCGCGCGGGAACGGCATATGCCGCAAGCAACGCGGCAAGGGGTCGTTCGTTCCGGCGCTCTCGAAACATGGGCAGGAACCTCCGCGGGGAGAGGGACCAGAGGCCCCTGCCCATCCCGTCATGCACTCAGGCCCCCGTGGGCATCAGGCCGCCGCCGCGGAAACGATCATGAGTTCGGGCGGCGTCGCGCCGCGCGCTCAGGCGGTTCCAGGCTCGCTCATGGAAGTAGAAGGCGACCGTGTTGCACAGGGGCTCCACAAGGGCGAGAGCGCTCCCCACCACGAGGCTGCCGGTGAGCAGGTAGCCGACGCAGAAGGCGACGAAGAAGTGGACGCAGGCGAAGCTCAGGGTCTTGGCCAGAGGTGCGTTGTCGTGGTCGCCGTGGAACATGGTATCCGCCTTGCCCTTCCCGGGCTTTCCTCAAGATTCTCGGGTGAAGCGGCCGGAAAGTCCCTTTCCATCATGGATGCGGCCCCGGCCGCCGCTCAACATTCCTTATGCCAAGAGAATATGGCATAATTGAGAATGATTATCAATATCATTATGGAAGATTTTTCGCGCCGGACGTGGGCGCTGCGGCCGGCTCCCCGTTCCCCGTCCTGCGGCGCGGCGACGGGCGGTCAGAGACTGTTGCGGCCTTCGGTCATGAATTCGCCGGTGGCCATGTAGACCACGTCCTCGGCGATGTTGGTGGCATGGTCGCCGATGCGCTCGAGCCCCTTGGCGACGAACATCAGATGGGTGCAGCGGCGGAGGCTTGCGGGATCGTCCTTCATGACGCCGATCACCTGTTCGAACAGATGGTCGTAGATGGCGTCCGACGCCTGGTCCTCGCGCCAGATGCGCAGCGCCGCATCGGCGTCGGATGCGGCGAAGGCCCGCATGACGTCGTGGAATGCGTCGCGCACCGAGGTCATGAGCCGCTGCAGGCCGGGGACGACGGGCGCGGGCGGCGCGCCCTCGAGCTTTATGGCGCGTTTGGCGATACTCTTGGCATGGTCGCCGATGCGCTCGATGTCGCTTGCGATGCGCGAGCAGGCGACGATCTCGCGGAGGTCGCGGGCCATGGGCTGGCGGCGGGCGAGCATGGACTGTGCGAGCCGGAGCGTCTCGCCGTGGAGGCGGTCGATCCGCTCGTCGCCCGCGACGACCATGGCGGCGGCAGCCATGTCTCCCCGCATCATGGCGTCGAATCCGTCGGCGAGCTGGGCTTCGGCGAGCCGCGCCATCTCCTGGATTAGGGATTGCAGGGCGTTCAGTTCCTCGGAAAAGGACCGGACGATATGTTCGCTGTTCATGGCGCGCGTCTCCTTGCCGGGGGTCGGGATCAGCCGAAGCGGCCGGTCACGTAGTCCTGGGTGCGGCGGGATTGGGGCGTCTGGAAGATGGCTTCCGTATCGCCGTATTCGATGAGCCGCCCGAGATACATGAAGGCCGTGTTGTCCGAAACGCGGGCCGCCTGCTGCATGTTGTGAGTGACGATGATGATGGTATAGCGCCCGCGCAATTCGTCGATCAGTTCCTCGATCCTGGCGGTGGCGATGGGGTCGAGCGCAGAGCAGGGCTCGTCCATCAGCAACACCTCGGGATCGGCGGCGATCGCCCGGGCGATGCAGAGGCGCTGCTGCTGGCCGCCCGACAGCCCGAGCGCGCTTTGATGCAGCCGGTCCTTGACTTCATCCCACAATGCCGCGCCGCGCAGCGCCCGCTCCACCGTCTCCGCGAGCAAGCGGCGGTCGCGGATGCCGTCCACCCGCAGGGGATAGATCACGTTCTCGAAGATGGACATGGGGAACGGATTGGGCTTCTGGAACACCATGC
>CAZDSS010000011.1:0-43586 GCA_964508185.1 uncultured Sphingomonadales bacterium | reverse complement strand
GGTCCAGAAGCACCCGCGCGCTGTTGGGGCCGAGGCCGTAGCGCCCCGCCTTGTAAATGTCGGGCCGCCGCCCGATGTTCCCGGCGATCGCCTCCGTGAGGACCGCAAGCTTTTCCCGCTCCAGATCCATGGGAAGATTGCCGGGATAGGAATTGCGGGCATTGACCTCCTCCCGGTCCGGGGGATTGACCCAGGGGTGGAGATGGGCGCCGACGATGCAGCTGCCGTCCTCCACCCACCGGCGGAAGATGGCGGCGGATGCGGGCGTGGTCGCCACCGGATGGTCCACCACATAGGTCGGCACGATCTGGTGGCGGGCGAATACCGCCTGCGCGTGATGCTGCTCGCCGATGCAGTCGACGGAGCGGCTGTTGCGGTCGTGGGGGGCGCCCCAGTCGAACTCCTCCTCGGTGTCGATGACCACGAGAAGCAGGGGCTGCTGGTCGCGGGGAATGCGCGCGACCCGTTGCGGACGAATGGGCGTCATGCGGCGGGACCGTCGCCCGTCCGGCCGTCGCCCGCGCCGTCGTCCTTCCCGCCCTTCCGCGCCCCATGGGCGGGCGGCGCCGGACGGAAGCGGCGGTCCTTCCTGGGCATGAGATCGTCATCCACAACGGACTTGTAGATCACGTAAAAGATCATGCCGACAAAGATGACAAAGGCGATGGAATCGATCATCGAATGGGTCCGGCCGGAACAAAATCAGCGCCGGCAGAGACTTTAGCGTGGCAAGCCGCCGACGTCACGGGTATAACGAAGACCTGCCGAAATATCTAGGCCGAACAGGCGGAAGCCGGTGCATGAACCAAATGTTAAACGGCAGACGGTAGATCCTTCAAAGAGCCCCTTGCAGGAACATAGTGCCGGATGCGCAGCTATCTCGTCTTTCTTCTGATCTTCTCGACCATACCGGCCATTTTCTTCAAGCCGCATGTGGGCATCCTGATCTGGTCGTGGGTGTCCTACATGAACCCGCACCGGCTGACCTGGGGCTTCGCCTACAATTTCAGCTTCCTGGTGTTCGTGGCGGCGGCGACGCTGGTGTCCGCCTTCATGTCGAAGGAGCCCAAGAAGCTGCCGAACCACCCGCTGATCTGGCTGCTGTTCATTTATTTCTTCTGGACGACGCTCACCACCATCGTCGCCGCCTACCCCGAGATGGCCTGGGTCAAGTGGGAGCGCGTGGCGAAGACCTTCCTGTTCACCATCCTGACGGTGATGTTCATGCAGTCCAAGGGACGGCTTCATGCCCTCCTGTGGGTCATCGTGCTGTCCATGGGCTATTTCGCCATGAAGGGCGGGCTTTTCACCATCATCAGCGCCGGGGCGCACCGCGTCTGGGGGCCGCCCGCCACCTTCTTCGCGGACAACAACCATTTCGCGCTCGCCATGTGCATGATCCTGCCGCTGGTGCGCTATCTGCAGCTCCATTCGGACAACAGGTACATCCGCTGGTTCATGGGGTCGATGCTGTTCTTCGGCTTCTTCTCCATCTTCGGCACCCATTCCCGCGGCGCCCTTGTGGGGATCACCGCCATGGTGCTGTTCCTGGTCTGGAAGTCGAAGCGCATCCTGTTCGGCCTCGGCGTGGTCGTGGTGGTGGTCGGCATCGGCTACTGGTTCATGCCCCAGTCCTGGCATGACCGCATGGCGACCATTGCGGATTACGAGAACGACGCCTCGGCCACCGGCCGCCTCGACATGTGGAAGTTCGCCATCGACGTCGCCAACGACGCGCCGATCCTCGGCGGCGGCTACGACATCTTCTATCACGAGGGCTATCGCGCCGCTTACCTCCCCGAAGGCGTGAAGGGCCGCGCCGCCCATTCCATCTGGTTCGAGGTGCTGGGCGAGCATGGCTATGTGGGGCTGCTGCTGTTCCTGCTTTTGGGCATCACCACCTATTTCACCTGCAGCGCCATCATCCAGCGCTGCCGCGACCATCCGGATCTTCGATGGGCGCGGGACTTCGCGGCCATGCTGCAGGTGGGGCTCGTGGGCTTCGCGACCGCGGGCACCTTCCTCAATGTGGCGACCTTCGACCTCTACTATCACATGGTGGTGATGGCGGTGCTGATCCGCGTCCTCGTGGACCGGGAGCTTGCGGCCAAGGGGGCGGAGCCCGCGCCGGCGGTCCCGGTCCGCACGGGCCCGTTCAAACCGGCGATTGCCCCTCGGGGTGGGGGTGGCTAAGATGCGCGAAACCTTCTCATCCGGCGCAAGCCCTTCCGACAACACGAGTCCCATGCCGAAAACCGTCGTCCATCTGATCGCCGCCGCCCGTCCCAATTTCATGAAGGTGGCGCCCCTCTATCACGCGCTGAAGGCGGAGCCGTGGTGCGACGTGAAGCTCGTCCATACGGGCCAGCATTACGACGCCAACATGTCGGACGCCTTCTTCCGTGACCTGCAGCTTCCCGCGCCCGACCATCATCTGGGCGTGGGCAGCGGCAGCCATGCGGAGCAGACGGGCGGCGTGATGATCGCCTACGAGAAGGTATGCCTCGCCGACCGGCCGGACTGGATCGTGGTGGTGGGCGACGTCAATTCCACCGCCGCCTGCGCCATGGTGGGGGCGAAGCTCCATATCCCCGTGGCCCATCTGGAGGCGGGGCTCAGAAGCGGCGACCGCCGCATGCCGGAAGAAATCAACCGCCTGGTGACCGACGCCATCGCCGATCTCCTGTGGACGCCGTCGCCGGACGCCGACGAGAACCTGCGCCGGGAAGGTGTTGCGCCGTCGCGGATCGAGCGCGTCGGCAACATCATGATGGATTCATACGAACTGCTCCGCGACCGCATCGAGGCGGAGGGGGCGCCGGAGGCATTCGGCCTCACCCCCGGCAACTACGGCGTCCTCACCCTGCACCGGCCGTCGAACGTGGATGATCCCGCCATGCTCCGCCTGCTGGTGGGCGAGCTCAAGGCGGCGGCGGCGCTTGTTCCCCTCTTCTTCGCCGTCCATCCGCGGACGCGCAAGCGGCTCGAGGAATTCGGGCTGATGCAGGAACTGGCCGACGCCCCCATCATCCTTGGCGAGCCCCTGAACTATGTGCGCTTCATGAGCCTCGTGAAGGATGCGAAGCTCGTCATCACGGATTCGGGTGGCGTGCAGGAGGAGACCACCTATCTCGGCATTCCCTGCCTCACCCTGCGGGAGAACACGGAGCGGCCGGTGACGGTGACCGAAGGCACCAACCGTCTGGTCACGCCGCAAAATCTTCGCGATCATGTGCAGAAGGCGGTCAGCGGCCAGTGGGACAAGGGCCGCCGCCCCGAAGGCTGGGACGGCCGCGCCGCCCAGCGCATCGTGCAGAGTCTCAAACGACGGATCAACGCGCCGCAACCGGCCCAATCCTGAGGGAGAGCCGCCATGCCGCCGAAGGGCCGGCAGCACCCCGACGCCCAGAGACATGTGGTGATCTCCGGCTGGTACGGCCATGGCAATGTGGGCGACGAGGCGCTGCTGCGCGTCTTCTGCCGCGAGCTGCGCAAGCGCGCGCCCGTGCGCATCACGGTGCTGAGCGAGAACCCCAAGGGCGTCCTTGCCATGCACCCGGATCTCAGCCTCAAGACCGTGCATCACTGGCCGCTCATCGGCATCGAGGGGGCGCAGCAGCTCATCCGCGGGCGGCATCGCGGGCTGTTCCAGGTGATGCGGAGCGCCGACCTTTTCGTCCTCGGCGGCGGCAGCCTGCTGAGGGACAACACCACCTGGAAGAACTTCTTCCGTGTGATCGACGAGCTGTGGCTTGCGCGCCTCCATGACCTGCCCACGGCGCTTTATGCCGTGGGCGTGGGGCCGTTCAGGAGCCGCCTGGGCAAAAGGCTCGTGGGCCGCGCCGTGCGTCACGCCGGCCTGATCACCGTGCGCGACGCCGAAAGCCGGCAGCATCTGGTCGATACGGGCATCGCGCCCGACCGGGTGCGGGTGGTGACGGACCCCGCCTTCCTGCTTCCCGCGGAGCCCGCATCGGACGCCGATCTCGGCCCCGACATTCAGGATCTCATGGCGCGCGGGGAGCCCATGGCCTTCGTCTACCCCACGGATCTTCCGGAGTTATCGCCCGGCGGCCTCGACCGCGAGACGGCGATCGGCGAGATCGCCCGCGGCCTCGACCGGCTGGCGGCCGATCAGGGCCTTTCCATCGTCTTCGTGCCGTTCCAGCACAACCGCGCGCATAACGACCTCCGCGTCGCCCACGACATCATCAACCGCATGGAGCAGGCGGACCGCTGCTTCGTCCTGCGCAAGACCCTGCCGGCCGAGGAGGCGAAGTTCCTGGCCACGCTGCCGAAGGTCAATATCTGCGTCCGGCTTCACGCCTTCATCTTCGCCGCATCCCAGGGCTGCCCGGCGGTCGCCCTCAATTACGAGCCGAAGGTGCGCAACAATGCCCGCCATTTCGGGATCGAGGATGCGGTGGCGGAAATCGCGCCGGGGCTCGGCGACGATCTTTACGCCCGCGCCGTCGCCGCGTTGCAAGGCCGGAACGTGATCGACGACGCCCGCCTCGCCGAGCTTGCCGACGGCGCACGCGAGACCTTCGACCGCATCGCCGAACTTCTCGGCGCGCCCCGCAGCCGGAGCCATGCCGCATGAGCAAGGGGAAGACGGGCCTCGGCGAGATCTGGTCCCTCGCCCGGAGCCGCACGCGCGGGGAGAACGGGGCGCACGCCAAGGGCGCGCTCCGCCAGATGATCGAGATGGCGGGGCTTCTCGCCCTGCGCGGCATCGGGCCGGGCTTCTACCAGCTTGCGGGCTTCTGGCGGCGGGACGTGCCGTGGCGCCACATGCTCCGCTACATGAACCCGAAGGAATATGCGGCGGCGGTCGACCGCCTCAACAAGCCCGCCTATCACAAGCTGTCCCAGAACAAGGTGGTGGAAAAGGCGATCATGCGCCTTTACGGCATCGCCACCACGGAACTGCTCGGCATCCTCAATCCCGTCACGGGACAGACGCTCGACGGCGCGCCCCTGCGCGACGCGGCGGAGCTTGAAGGCTTCCTCGCGTCCCTCGCCCCGCGCCGGGTCTGCTTCAAGGCCAACGAGGGCTGGGGCGGCTCCGCCTTCCGGGCGCTGGAACTCACGCTCGACAACGGCCGCCTCGACGCGCGGGACCTCCGCGACGGCGCGCCGGTCGAAATCCCTGCCCTGTTCGAAAGCTTCCGCCTCAACCGCGACCGCATCATGGTGATCGAGACCATGATGGAGCAGCATCCCGCGCTCGCGGCCTTCAATCCCACCAGCGTCAATACCCTGCGGCTCTGGGTGATCGACCATGGGCAGGGGCCGCGCACGCGCCTTGCCTACCTGCGCATGGGCCGGGCGGGCGCGGTCGTCGACAATTTCACGAGCGGCGGGATCGTCGCCCCCATCGACATGGCGACCGGCGCCCTCGGCAAGGCGACGGACGGCACGGCGGCGCATCTCACCTTCAGCCACCACCCGGACAACGGCGCGCCCATCGAAGGCGTCGCCCTGCCCTTCTTCGCCGAGGCCCAGCGCCTTGCGGAGCGGTGCCTCGCCGTCTTTCCGCGGATCAATTTCGCAGGGATCGACGTGGCGATCGCGCCCGAGGGCCCGGTCATCATCGAAATGAACGTGGTCCCGGACATGGTGGGGGCGGCGCGGGTCGGGATCCCGACGAAGGACGCCCTCGCGCCCTTCTGATCAGTCGGCAGGCGCCTGGGCGGGCCCCTTGTAGAGGCCGAGCTTCCTGAGCACCACCGCCTCCGGCCCGAGCGGACGGCCGCTCAGGTGCCAGAGACCGAGAAGGGCCGAGACATAGCTCACGACGCCCACGGGAATGCGCCACAGGCTGACGGGCACGAAGCTTGTGACGATCACCATGATGATGACCGCCATGGTCGGCCGCCACAGGGGCCGGATGATCTCCCGCACCGTGGTCTTGAGACCCCAGTAGACATAGACGAGCGACATCACGAACTGGACGACCGCCGCCAGCATCTTGGCCCAGGCCGCGCCCATGAGGCCGTAGTCCAGCGTGAACCAGATGAGGGCGGGCACCAGCACGACGATGGGCGGCACGGCCAGATAGGCGGAATCCCGCGGCCGCCCGCGCGCCATGGCGACGGCGCCGGGGCTCAGCCACACGGCGCGAAGGAGCGCGCCGATGGTCAGGATCTGGACGAGAGGCACGATCTCCATCCATTTCTCGCCGAGGAGGAGCGCCACCATGGGCTCCGCCACCAGCACCATGCCCATGCAGGCCGGGCCGATGAGCAGGATGACGATCCCCACCGCATCGAGATAGAGCCCCGCCGCCCCTTCCTTGTTCTTGGCGTAGGCCGGGTAAAGGGCGCGCAGGGCCGGGATGTAGATTTCGGTGGACAGGAAATTGCTGAGCTCCGTCGCCATGCGGTAGAGGCCCACCTGATGCGACGCCACCAGCTTGCCGATGATGAAGATTGGCGCCTCGCGGCTCAGGAAGGCGAGATACTGGGATACCAGCACCCATTTGCTGAAGCCGAACACGTCGCGCCATTCGGCAAGCGAGAAGCGCGGCCGGTAGGGGCTCATCACGTAGCTCATGGTGAAGGTGGCGGCGCTTCCCGTCAGCATGCCCGCAACCAGCGCCCAGTAGTTCCGGAAATAGAAGGCGAAGGCGATGTTGGCCGAAATGGACGCGATCTTCGGCACGACGAGATACATGAAATCGGCGCGGAAGCGCAGATGCTTGCGAAGATCGATCACCCCCACGTTCGAGAAGCTTCCGGCGAAGAAGGATCCGGCCAGCACATAGATGATGGCTTCAAGGCGCGGCTCCTCGAAGAACCGCGCGATAGGCGCCGCGCCGCCGGCGAGCAGGAGGGCGACCACCGCCGCCTTGATGATGTTGAGGGTCCAGACGGTGTCGTAATGGCTGCGCCGCGCCTCATGGTTCTGGATGAGGGCGAGCTCGAAGCCGAAGGCGCTCAATGCCTCGATCAATCCGACGGCCATCATGCTCTGGGCGATGAGGCCGAAATCCTCCGGCATCAGGAGCCGCGCCATGACCAGGGTGCTGACGAGGCCGAGGAGGCGGATCGCCTGCCGCGCCCCGAACATCCAGGCGGTCCCCTTGGCCGCTGCGGCCCGCATGTCAGACATGGCGCGCCTCGCTCCGCTTGATGCCCATGGGACGAATGACATAGGGGAGCTTCGCCAGCATGAACAGGAGATGGAAGAACGGCCGCTCGCCCATGCGCACGGCGCGGAGCAGCATGCGCGCGCCGATCCCGGGGTTTCCGGTCACATACATGTAGCGCCCGACCTGGGCGTAGAGGGGGCCGAGGATCTCCCGCCGCTCCCGCGCGGTGAGACGATCGCTGTTCCTCGCCACATGGCGCTCCACCATGGGGACGTAATGCTCCACCATGCCCATGCGCTGACGGGACATCAGACTGTCGGGCTGCTTGTGGATGCGCACGAGCACGTCCGTGAGGTACAGGACCGGCCCCGATTCCGCGAGCCGGAACCAGAGGTCCTGATCCTCGCCCACAGGCAAGGCCGGATCGAAGCCGCCCGCCGCCTCAAGGGCGTCCCGCCGGGCGATCACGCAAGGCGTTGAAAGATAACAGGATTTCAGAAGCGCCTTCCAGGCATCCCGGCCGGTGACCACCGGCCCGTCCTCCAGATGATGGCTGAACTTGCCGGAAACGCCCCGCCATTCCGCATTGCAGCCGCCGACGACGGCATCCCCTGCGGCGTCGAAGGCCGCGATCTGGCGCGCAAGCTTGTCCTCGAGCCATTCGTCGTCGGCATCGAGAAAGGCGACGAATTCGCCCTGCGCCGCCTTGATCCCGGCATTGCGCGCCGCCGCCGCCCCCTGGTTCTGGGGCAGGCGGATGACCCGGCACCGGGCCCGGCGCGCCTCACCCGCGGCGTCAAGCACCTCTTCGATTCGCGCGACGCTTCCGTCGCTGCTGCCGTCGTCCACCAGGATCACCTCGTAATCCGTGAAGGTCTGGCGGAAGACGGAAGCGAGGGCGCGTTCGATGGTGCGCGCGGCGTTGAAGACGGGAATGACGACCGAAACGCGAGGCATACCTGTTCTCACAACCGGAATGGCCGGGAAAGTTGTAGCGCCTGGGCCGGGGAGCACAAATCTATTTTTTCCGCGGCATGGTCCATCAGGAAATCTCGCGCCCTTCCATATGGGGCCTTTGGATACGGGCGAAAGTTTCTCCCGCAGGGAACATGGGGGACCTTCTTGATAGACTCAAAGGCGTAACGTTCGCCCGGCCGTCGCCTTTCAGGAGAAATTCCGTACCCCCAAGCCATCCAACGGGTAGGAAATGCCCGGCCCGCCGGCATGGGACCTTTCGATATAGATTCAAAGGGCCAGATGCAATAGACTCTGGCGCCCACTGAGATAGATATAAGGGACTAGCCCATGCGTTGGATCCTGTTGATAGCCGCGGCATTGCTGTTTGCGCAAGCTGCCGAGCCCATGGCGGCGCCGCTGCGGCCGGTCTATGACAAGCCGATCTACAATCCCGAGAGCAAAAGCTATTTCGAACTGGTGGACGGCCGTCATATCCATGGACAGGGCCCCACCTGGGAGCAGGCCCGCAACATGGCGGCCGAACGGTCCTTCGGCGGCGTGCAGGGGCGTCTCGCCATCATCCGCTCGCCCGAGACCGACATGTTCATCCGCATCAATCTGCGGCCCAACCAGCATACCTGGTTCGGCCTGCATTACGACTGCAAGCAGAAGCGGCTCCTCTGGACCGACGGGACGGAGCTCAAGAAGGGCGACTATGCCAACTGGAATCCGCGCGGCTGGTATGCCTCGCCGCAATGGGGCTTCTGCGTCGGCGACTATCTGATGCCCGCCTATCTGCCGCTCCACAGCGGCGAGCGGCACTGGATGATGCAGCGCTCGCCCAAACGTTATTACACCTTCATCGTGGAATATCCGACGGGCGGCCCCGTGTCCGATACGGAGGCGACTCGCGGCCATGCCGTCCCGACGGCGCCGCAAGCGACGCCCCAGGCTGCGGCCAAACCCGATACGGACGGGACGGCTACAGCGGCGAATGGGGACGCCGCGCAAGCGGAACAGATCGAGCCCGCACCGGGCGAGGACGCCCCGCCAGACCCGGCTCCGGCGGCGGACAGCGCGGAATAGGCTGGTAGGCGCGGAGCGGATTCGAACCGTCGACCTCCGTCATGTAATGACGGCGCTCTACCCCTGAGCTACGCGCCTGCCTGTCCCAATCCCTTAACACCGAACGCCGAAAATCGCCAGCGGCCGCGTCAAAGTCACTGGTCATTAAGGCATTTCACGCTAATCTGCGGCCCATGCGCATTCTTCACGTCTTCGACCATTCGATCCCGCTGCACAGCGGCTATACCTTCCGCAGCTACGGCATCCTGCGCGAGCAGCATCGCCGCGGCTGGGAGACGGTGCATGTGACGACGCCGCGCCATATCCAGCCCGGCGCCGCGCCCGCGCCCTTTGAGGACGTGGACGGCCTCCGCTTCTACCGCACGCCCGCGCCTGCGGGCGCGCTTGCGACCAAGCCCGTCGCCCGCGAGCTGATGGAGATCCGGGCGACCGCGCGGCGGCTTGATGAAGTGATCCGCGAGACCCGGCCGGACATCGTCCATGCCCATTCGCCGGTGCTGAATGCGCTTGCCGCCCTCAAGGCGGCGCGGCGGGCGGGCCTGCCCGTCGTCTACGAGATCCGCGCCTTCTGGGAGGATGCGGCGGCGGCCCACGGCAGCTGCCGCGAGGGGGATCTCCGCTATCGCACCACCCAGGCGCTCGAGACCTACGCCGCGCGCAAGGCCGATGCGGTGACCGTGATCTGCGAAGGGCTCAAGGACGATCTCATCCGCCGCGGCATTCCGGCGGACAAGATCACCATCATCCCGAACGCCGTCGATCTCGAGAAATTTTCGGGGGGCGTCGCCCGCGACACCGCCCTTGCCGAACAACTCGGCCTCAAGGATGCGGTCATCCTCGGCTTCATCGGCTCGTTCTATGACTATGAGGGGCTCGACGTCCTGATCGCCGCCCTGCCGCAGATCCGCGAGAAGCTCCCCAACGCCCGCCTGCTGCTGGTGGGGGGCGGGCCGGAGGACGCGCGGCTCAGGGCGTTGGCGCAGGAGATGGGCGTTGCGGACGCCGTGTTGTTCACCGGCCGCGTGCCCCACAATGAGGTCGACCGCTATTACAGCCTCGTCGATCTTTTCGTCTATCCGCGCAAATCCATGCGGCTCACGGATCTCGTGACGCCGCTCAAGCCGCTCGAGGCCATGGCCGAGATGCGCATGCTGGCGGCGTCCGACGTGGGCGGCCATCGCGAACTGATCCGCGACGGCTTCAACGGCCACCTGTTCCGCGCCGACGATCCCGCGGATCTTGCATCCTGCGTCGTCCGCGTGCTGCAGAACCGCGACGCCTGGCCGGAGATCCTGCGGCAGGGCCGCGCCTTCGTGGAGCAGGAGCGGAACTGGGCGAAGAGTGTTGCGAACTACGAGCGGGTCTATCCGCCGCTTCTCTCCCGCGCGTCCCGCGCCGCCTGACGGCGGGCGATCACCTCCCTGAACAGATCGAGCTGGCCTCGGGTCGTCGCATCCCAATCGAACTTTTCCGCATAGCGCCTGACATCTTCCCGCGCCGGCATGCGCGCGATGAGCGCCTGCACGGCGGCGGCCAGGGCATCGGGCGTGCGGCGTTCCATCAGAATTCCGGATTCCGGCGGGTCCACCACCTCGTCCATGCCGGGGATGGGCGAGCCCACGATGGGCGTGCCGCAGGCAAGCGATTCGAGAAGCACGTTGGCCATCCCTTCCCGCTCCGACGCATGCACCAGGATGTCCGCGGCGTTGTAGTATTCGGGCAGCACGTCATGGGGCAAGAGGCCGAGAAGCCGCACCCGGTCGTCAAGCCCGAGGCTTGAGATGAGCGCGCGCAGGCGTTCCTCCTCCGGCCCGCGCCCGGCGATGAGCAGGGTCATGCCGGGGAGTTCCGTCATGGCGCGGATCGCAAGATCATGCGCCTTGCCGGGGACGAGATTGCCGACGGAGAGAAGCACCCGGCCCTCAAGGCCGAGACGCGCCCGCGCCGCCGCCCGGTCCATGAGATGGAAATGCCTGAGATCGACGCCGTTGCGCAAGACCCGCACCCTGGCGGGATCGGCGCCGAGGGCAAGGAGCCGCTCGGACAGGGCGGCGCTCACGGTGATGAGCCCGTCGGCGCGCCGGATCGCCCGGCGGATGAGCATGCGCGGCAGCCGGTAGTCGGGCAGGACATTGAGGTCCGAGCCGCGGCTTGTGACCACCACGGGCTTGCCGAGCGCCTCGCCCAACCAGGTCGCAACCACGCCCGTGGGGTAGAAATAATGGGCGTCGATCACGTCGAAATCGAAGCCCTCCGCGATCAATCGGCGCAAGACGGGCAGCACCGCGGCGTAAAGCGCCCAGGGCTGGCTGTACATGCCGATTCCCGGCAGCGTCACATAGCGGGGATGAAGGATCTCGATCCCGTGCCGGGTCTCGGCGCGCGGCACCCGGGCGAAGCGGGCGTAGGTCCCGAAGCGGGGATCCGTGAAGGGAAACCAGGGCACGGGCGCCACCACCCGCGCCGTCGCCTCGCCGGAAAGCAGGAGGTGGCGCAGGCGGTTCTCCACGAAGATGCTGAAATTCGGCATCTCCGCATTGGGATAGAGGGTCGAAAGCGTCAGGACGCGCAGGGGGCGCACCGGATCAGCTCCAGATCGGGACATAGGCCTCGACCATTCCCTTGAGGGCGTAGTGGGCGCGCACATGGGCGGCGTTCGCCGCCCCGATGGCCGCCCTCGCCTCATCGTCGATGAGCAGGGTCTTGATCGCCCCGGCGAAGGCCTCGTCCGCGCCCTTGGGCACCACATAGGGCTTGTTCTCGGGCGAGACGATCACCTTGACGTCGCCCACATCGACCCCCGCCACCGCCTTGCCCGCGGCCATGGCCTGATTGACCGCATTGGGCATCTGCTCCGTATCCGACGAGATGGCGTAGAGATCGAACCAGCCGAGCGCCTCCTCCGGCCTGTCCACATGGCCGGGAAGGAGCACGCGGTCGGCGATCCCGAGCTCCCGCGCGAGCGCCTCGAGCTTCGGCCGCTCCATGCCTTCGCCCAGGATCAGAAGCCGCGCCGGCCCCACCGCCGGGTCCGCCACCACCGCCGCAAAGGCGCGGATGAGGCGGGACAGGTTCTTCTCCGGCCGGAGCGGCGTCAGGGTGCCGACGATCTTCTCTCCGGGCTGCTTGACGAAGCCGGGGACCGCGCCTTCGACGGGCGGCCGCGCATATTTCTCGCAATCGACGCCGTTCGGAATGTAGCGGATGCGGTCCCGCGGCACCCACCAGTCCCGCTCGGCGATGGCGGCGAGCGTCGTCGAGGGCACGACCACGGCGCGCACATGGCCGAGCGCAAGACGCCGCATCCACACCCGGCGCGCGAGCTGGCGGTCCGCCTCCTCCGCCCCGAAGCCGCTTTCGAGATGGACCTGCGGGCACAGGGGCGAAAAGCGGTTGGCGAGCGCCCATTCGATGGCGCCCCACTGGTAGGTGAGCATGAGATCGGGCTTCAGGCGCCGGATCTCGTCACGATAGGCGCGGATGCGGCCCGGGAGCCCTTCCGCCGCCGGCGGCTTGCGGATATCCACCCCATGATCGGGGGCGAGCCTGCTTTCGCAGGAGAAATCGCCGTCCATGGCGATGATGGTATGGCGGACATGCGCCATCTGCGGCACGATCCGCGGCATGTGGTTGATGAGATAGGCGACGCGGATCTGCACGCCGCCCGGCGCGAAGGTGGGCATCACATGCAGCAGATGCCGCGTCCGTTCCGGCTTCCGGTCCCCGCCCTCGGCCATGCTCCGCGTCCTCCCTCCGTTGCGCCCCATGCAGGTATCTGCTCATAGCAGAGGCCAGGTGCTTGCGAAAAGCCCCGCCCGGCCCGGAACATGCATCACGGTCATGCGCTTGTCACTGTTGAACATGCGTCAAGACTTTTAGGTTATGCTCTGACCTCTTACCGCGAACTGCTTGGGAGATCATCCTTTGATTCGAACGATCTGGCTCCTGGCGAGCGCCGTCGCAGCCTTTTTCCTCGCGCCCTTCGTCTATCTTGCCGTGCCGGACCTGATGACGTCCATCGCGGGCACGGTGACGCCCCAGGCGGCGCTCAAAGTGATGCGCACGGATGCGACGGTGATCGCGGTAGGACTTGCGGCGAGCGGCGCCGTGGTCTTCACCCTCCTCGCCTTCCTGCTTCCGGCGGCGATCGAGGGCATCCAGACCAGCATGTCGCGGCACCGGCTGGAATCCGCCGCGGGGCATGCGAGCGCCCGCGCGCCCTTCGGCGAGCATCACTTCCGCGAGGCCTTCGTCTATGCCCCGCATCTCGGCGCCATCGCCGGGCGCTATGCGAGCTTCCTGACGCCGGTTCAGGTGGAGACCAAGGGCTGGAAGGGTTCCGCGGTCGAACGGCATGAAGCGCTGCATGCGACCGTCCCGGCGGCCGAATTCTTCAACCCCACGAGCCTCGTCCAGGGCCGGCTGTTCCTGTGGCTGTTCCGGCCGCTGCCGGTGACCCTGCTCGCCGTGGGCCTCGTCGCCTTTCTCGCGGTGATCGCGCGGGTCGCGGGGGTTGCGGCGGAGGATCCCTGGCCGGCGGTGATGATGCCGGCGGCGATCGCGCTCGCCCTCGCCGCGGCGGGGGCGGCGATCATCCATTTCATCGTGCGCGCGACCCTTGAGCTTCGCACCGCCCAGGCGGAGCGGCTGGCCATCACCCTCGACGGCCTTTTCCACTACGCCCCGGCGGTCAAGCAGCTGCGGGAGGTGCTGGCCGCCAACCAGGCCCAGATGCGGACCGTGGAAAGCGCCATGAAGTCGCTTCATGTGGCGATCGAGCGGAGCTCCGAACAGGAGGCGGCGCGGCTCGGCGCCAGCATCGAGGCCGCGGGCAAGACCATCGCCCACAGTCTCAAGACCGACCTGACCGCGACCCTCAAGGATCCGCTCGAACGCCTGACCCTTTCGGCGAAGCAGATCACCGAGGATCAGAGCGCGCAGATCCAGCAGCTCCTTGCCAATACACTCAAGGCTTTCCTCGCCGAACTCGAGGGCCATGTGGGCCAGGAAATCCATACCCTGCGGGAGGTGCTCGCAAGGGCCGCGGACAGCGCCGCGAAGCTCGAGACGGGGGTCAGCCGCTCGGGCAAGCTCGTCGCCAAAATGCAGGAAAACCAGGCCGCCGAACTTTCCGCCGCCTTCACCCGGCAGGCCGAATTGCTCGCCGAGGCGGTGAAGAATCTTGAGAATTCCGCGGGCGAAAGCTTCCGCGCGGCGAGCGAGGCCATCGCGCGCGCCGCGAGCGAGTTGCAGACCCTCGCCCGCCGCCTGCAGGAAATGCCCGCGCCGCAATCCCAGCCGCAGCCCCAGCCGCAGCTCAAAACGGCGGCGCCGGATGCGGCGGCGCTCGCCAACGAACTGCGCAATGCGAGCCGGGCCTTGGGCGACGCTTCGGGCGCGGGCCTCGCCCGTCCGCCGCTCACCGCGACCCGGCCCGCCAACATGGACGAGACGGCTCCCGACGCCCCGGCGGACAATGCGGCCGAGGCCGGCGCCGCGAGCCCCGAGGGGCCGAGCGATCTCACCCAGAAGCTGCAGCGGATCCGCGAGCTTTCCGCCCGCCGCGATCTGCCGAAGCTCTGACCTTCGGGCATTCTCCAAAAGCAGAACGGCGCGCCCCCGAGGGGACGCGCCGTTTCCTTTTTATAGTTCCGCCGCCGCTCCGGCCTAGCGCATCGAGAGCTTGTCGAGGAGCGCGCGGGCTTCCTTTTCCTCGCTGAAGGCGACGCCGAGGGCCAGGAGGTCCTGCAGTTCGCGCCGGGCGGCGTCGCGCTGGCCCTTGCGCTCCAGCGCGACCGCGAAATGGTAGCGGATGTCGGGCGAGCCCGGCCGCATGAGGGCGGCGCGCTTCAGGATCTCGAGGCCCTGGTCGAGCTTGCCCTCGTTGACCAGGATCCAGGCGTAGGTATCCATCACCTCGGGCGATTGCGGCGCCAGATTGTAGGCCGCTTCCGCCACTTCCCGCGCCCGCGGGTCGCCCTTCTGGCTGTAGAGCCAGGCGATGTTGTTGAGGATCAGCGGATCCTTGGGGCTGCCGTCGCGCAGGTTCTCGTAGTGGGAGATCGCCCTGTCGTAGTCGCCGGCGGTGATATAGGCGCTGGCGAGCACGTTGCGCGCGACCACGTCGCCTTCGTTCTTCGCGACCCAGTCCTCGAGCCCGGCGAAGGCCGCCTTCTGGTTCCCCGCCCCCATCTGGGCGCGATAGCGGTTGATGGCGATGACGGTGGAGCCTTCCCCGTCCGCCAGCAGCTTCTCGTAGATGGGCAGGGCGTCGTTGAAGTCGCCTTTCTGCAGCAGGATGTTGGCGCGGGTGATCTCGCCCGACCGGGAATCGGGATAACGCGCGCCGAGATCCGCCGCATGGGCGATCGCCGCGTCATAGCGCTTCTCCCGCGCCTCGAGCTCGGCAAGCTGCAGCAGGATCGCCGCCGCGCTCCCGACCTCGTTGCGGTCGCGCTCGAAATCGCCGGGCTTGGGCGCGAGGGACAGGGCCGTATTCAGGCTCTGGCGGCCGTCCTCCACGTCGTCGGCGGCGATTTCCGCCTGGGCCAGCATGTGATGGGCCTTGGAGGAATCCGGTCGCAGCGCCACCACCCGCTCGAAATTGGCGAGCGCATCGGCGGTCTTGCCGCGGGTCATCTGGACGCGGCCCAGGGCCTCGAAGGACACCGGCTCGTTGGGGAAGCGCTGGGTCAGGCCCGCCGCCACCGCTTCCGCCTTCTCAAGCTCGTTGCGGGCGCTGTACTGGGTGATGAGTTGGAGATGGAGCGGCACGTTCTGCGGGTCCGCCTCCACCGCCCGCTCCAGCCAGGTCACCGCCTCCTCCGACTGGTTGCGGCGCAGGGACAGGTCGGCCATGCCGGCGAGCGCCGCCACGTTCTTGCCGTTCTTCTGCAGGATGTCGCGATAGCGCCGCTCGGCCGCGTCGAGCTTGCCCTCGGCGATGTCGACCTGCGCGATCTTGAGGCTCGGCGCCACGTTCTCGGCGCGCAAGGCCTGCGCCTCCTCGAACGCCTTGCGGGCTTCTTCGAACTTGTTCTGCCGGAAATGCACCTCGCCCGCGAGATAGGAGCCCACGGGATTGTCCGGGAAGTCCTTGCGCAGCCGCTCGGCCTGGGCCAGCGCCTCGGCGAACTGGCCCTTGCGCAGCTGGACCATGGTCAGGATGATCGCGGGCTGCAGCGCCTTCGGGTCCTTCTCCAGCACCTTCTCGAGATCGTCCTCGGCGGAGGCGAGATCACCCTGGACGATCTTGCTCACCGCAAGGCGCGTCCAGTTGCCGCTGGTCTCGGGATCGATGGCCACCGCCTTGTCGAAATATTCGGTGCCGCGGTCCAGCTCGCCCGACTGCATGTAGGCATAGCCGAGAAGCGAATAGAGCTGGGCGTCGGGCTCCGCCGTATTGACCACGGGCTCAAGGACGCGCACCGCCTGATCGGGATTGCCCTGACGCAGATAGACCATGCCGAGGACGCGCCGCGCCTGCACATGCTCGGGCGCCATCTGCACGAGGCGCGACAGGTGATAGGCCGCCTGTTCCAGATTGTTCTCGGCGAAATTGAGAAGACCGCTCAGGAAAACCGCGGGCGGGAAATTGTCCAGCGCGCCGCCCGTCGCCTGGATATGTTCGCTGGCCTTGGCGATGTCCCGCTTCTGCCAGGCGACCCGCGCCGCGAGATAATGGGCGGTCGGATGGTTGGGCACCTGACGGAAGATCACGTCGAGGTCGCGGGTCGCTTCATCGAGCCGGTTGAGCTCCACGAGCGCGGTCGCGCGGCCGAGGACCGCCGGCAGGCTGTCCGCCTCGAGGGCGACGGCGGCGTCGAATTCATCGAACGCGCCCTGGAAGTCGCCCGAAAGACGGGCGAGCTCGCCCTTGATGAGCAGGGCTTCCACATTCTTCGGATCGAGCTTCAGCGCCTCGTCGATATGGGCGCGGGAGCCGTCGATGTCCCGCTCCATGAGGGCGAGACGGCTGAGGCCGATCTTCGCCCCCGCATGGGCCGGATTGAGGGCTTCTGCCGCCTCGTAGGCCGCCCGGGCCCCGTCGATCTGGCGAAGCCCCATATGGGCCGTGCCGATGAGCAGCTGGGCTTCGTATTCCTGCTCCTTGCTCAGGCCGCGGAGATCCACGAGATCCAGCGCCTCGTCGAACTTGCGCTGGAGGAGGAGCGCGTCGCCCAGGCGCAGCATGACGTCGCGCTTCTTGGCGCCGCGGTCGAGGGCGGCGCGGAATTCCTTCTCCGCCGCAGGACCATTGCGCAGCTTCACATAGGCTTCGCCGAGAAGCAGCCGGGCCTCCACATTGTTGGGATCGGCCTTCAGGGCGTTCTTGAGCTCGATCACGGCCGTGCGCCAGTCGCGCTTCTCCATGGCGGTCTGGGCGTTGCCCACATGGCTCACCGACTTTTCGGTGGCCGGGCGCGCCGCCAGCGCCGCATCAGGTGCGGCGAGCGCCATCAGGGCCGATGCGGCCACCGCCGCCAGAAGGCCGCGGCGAAGGGTCTTCAACGGCAGGGTCGGAGTCATGGGCATTGCTGGATCCTTTCAGAATCAGATCTGCATGTTGTGCTGCTTGAGCAGGTCGTAGAAGGTGGGCCGGCTGATGCCGAGGAGCTTCGCCGCCTGCGAGATGTTGCCGTCGGCGGTCGCGAGCGCGTTGGTCAGCGCCTTGCGGTCCGCCTCTTCCCGCGCCTGCTTGAGATTGAGGATCACCGGCTCCGCATCCTTGGCGAGATCAAGGTCCGCCGCCGTGATGCGCTGGCCCTCGGCCATGATGACGGCGCGCTTCACCCGGTTCTCGAGCTCGCGCACATTGCCCGGCCAGGCGTGGGTCGTGAGCGCCGCCAGCGCATCGGGCGTGAAGCCGCGGATGTTGCGGTTCATCTCCTGCGAGAAGCGGTTGAGGAAATGGTGGGCGAGCAGCGCCGGGTCGCCGTCCCGCTCCTTGAGGGGCGGGATGTCGATGGTGATCTCGCTCAGGCGATAATAGAGGTCCTCGCGGAACCGGCCCTCGGCGATGAGCCGGTCGAGATTCTGGTGGGTGGCGCAGACGATGCGGACGTCCACGGGGATCTCGCGCCGGCCGCCGATGCGCTCGATCACCCGCTCCTGCAGGAAGCGCAGCAGCTTGACCTGAAGCGGGAACGGCAGGTCGCCGATTTCATCGAGAAACAGCGTGCCGCCCTGGGCCAGCTCGATCTTGCCGATGGTCTGCTTGACGGCCCCCGTGAAGGCCCCCTTCTCATGGCCGAAAAGCTCGGATTCCAGAAGATTTTCCGGGATCGCTGCGCAGTTGATGGCGACGAACGGCTTGGAGCGGCGCGGGCTCAGGTCATGGACGGCGCGGGCGAGCAATTCCTTGCCCGTGCCGCTCGCGCCGAGGAGGAGCACCGCGACATCCGCCGGCGCCACGCGCTCGATCATCTCGCAGACCTTCAGCATCTTGGGGCTGTTGGTAACGAGCCCCTTGAGCGACGAGGTCTTGCGCTGCTCGCGCAGCGCGCGGTTCTCGGCCTCGAGCTCCTGCACGTGGAAGGCGCGCTTGACGATGAGGCCGAGCTCGTCCGCATCCACCGGTTTCTGGTAGAAGTCGTAGGCGCCGAGTTCGATCGCGCGAAGGGCGCTTTCGCGCGCGCCATGGCCGGACGCCACGATCACCTTGGCCTCGGGCATGAGGCGCAGGATCTCCTCGAGCGCGGCGAAGCCTTCGCTGGTGCCATCGGGATCGGGCGGCAGCCCGAGATCGAGGGTCACCACCCTGGGCATCTCGGCGCGCAGGATCTCGATGGCCTCGCCCCGCGTGCCGGCGATGAAGACCTCGTAATCCTCGAAATTCCAACGATATTGCCGTTGCAGGCCGGTATCGTCCTCGACAATCAGCAATTTCTTTCTGGGTTCAGACATTGGTCGCCGTCAAATCCTCACTCATGCCGTATGTCCCGCATCCGGGACCCGGCCTTCGTCTCCCCCTGCCGCACGCGGCGGCGTGATGGATTCCCCCCGTTCAAGCGGCAGCCGCACCGTCATGGTGGTGCCTCTGCCGGGCGCGCTGTCCACTTCCAGCCGGCCGCCGAAATGGCGCACGATCTGGCGCGCCTCGTAGGCGCCGATGCCGTAGCCCGCAGCCTTGGTGGTGCGGAACGGCTTGAACAGTTCATCGCGCACGAAAGCCTCGTCCATGCCGGGGCCGTTGTCGGCCACGGCGGCGAGCGCCCAACCCTCCTTGATCGTCAATCTAACATCAACACGGCCTTCCGTGCCAATGGCATCGAGCGCATTCTGCATCAGGTGGGTGAATACCGTCTCTATCTGCACGGGATCCACCACGACGGGAACCCGCTCATGGTCGCAGGAAAAGGTTAACTCCACCTTGTCCCGCCGCGGCATGCCCGACAGCCGCCGCAGGATGGGCACGAGATCGACGACGGCCGCATCCGTCCGCCCGTCGCTTTCGCGCAGGCGGTTCAGGCGGGTGAGCAGGGTCTGCATCTTGTCCACCGAATCGCGCACCGTCAGGATCATGTCGCGCTGGAATTCGGGATTGCCTGCATGCTTGTCGGCGTTCTTGACGAGGAGCGACAGCTGGCTCGCCAGGTTCTTGATGTCGTGGATGATGAAGGCGAAGCGCTTGTTGAACTCGTCGAACTGGCGCGCTTCCGCAAGCGCCCGCTCGGCGCTCTGCTCCGCGAGATAGCTCGCCACCTGCCGCCCCACGGTCTTCAGGATGTCGCGGTCTTCCCAGTTGAGCACGCGGGGCGCCCGCGGCCGCTCGAGAAGGATGAGGCCCAGAAGCTCGTCGCTGTGATGGAGGAGCGGCACGATGAGCCAGGATCGGGGATGCTGCAGCCAGCCCGGGATCTCGCAGCCGACGTAAAGATCCGGCCGCTCCGGCAGCTCCTGGAAGTCGACGAGCCAGGCGCGCTCGCCCACGAAGCGGATGAAGGGATCGTCCGGCGCGAAGCTGCCGCGGAGGTCAGACTTGAAGTTCCAGACGGCGGTCCGGGTGTAGTAGCCCATGTCGTCCCGCTGCCACAGGGCGCCGCCCGGGGAATCCACGATGTCCGCCACCGCCTGGATGACGCGTTCGGGCAGGCCGTGGGCCATCTCGCTTTGCGACAGGGTCGAGATGAAGCGCAGCCACTCCTCCCGGTAGTCGAAGCGGTAGTTGAAGAAATGCTTGCTGACGAGGACGCGCATGCGGGCGCGGAACTGGCCCGAGAAGACGATCACCAGCAGAAGAAGGAGCGATCCGAACCAGAAGGTCACCTGCAGGATGGTGCCCCACCGCCCGCCGAGATCGCGAAGGTAATAGCCCGCGGCCCCCATCACCACCAGATAGACGCCGCTCGCAATGAGGGACGCCGTATGGATCACCGCGCCGCGCGAGACGAAGACATTGAGCTTCCAGCTCGGGTTGCGCGCGGCCGAGATGGCGAAAAGCGGAACCACAAGGGCATTCACCGCCCCCCGCGCCTCGTAAAGGGTGGCGCTGAAGCGGGACGAGAGGACGGCGTCCGCGAAGAAGAAGAAGTCATAAAGGAACAGGCCGCCGAGGCCGAGGCCCAGAAGCTTGATGCCCCAGCGGTCGGTCGCCGCGGTGTTGCGATAGAGATTGTCGAGCAGGAACACGCCGGCCACCGCCATGGCCATGCGGCCGAGAAGGAGGATCTGCGGCACCAGGATGTTGCGGGGGACGAGGTCGAAATTCTGCAGCGCCAGCACGATGTCGAGGGCCAGAAGGAGGCCCAAGGCGCCGAACACGCCGATACGGGTCGCGCGCACGAGATCGGTGCGCCCGTAACTCGTCCAGTGGCGGGTGATGAGGACGGAAAGGAACACCAGCCAGCCGCCGCTGCGCAGGGTCTCGCTCGCCGAGCCGAGCGCCCGGCCGAGGTCGGGGATGTGGGGCGCGAGGGCGGTGATCACCGCCCACACCATCATGCAGCCCACGGCGGCGATGAGCCATGCGCCCGGCCCGCCCCTGCCGCTCCGCCAGCGGCTGGCGACCAGAATCACCAGCAGCAGGAGATATGCGGCGGCCGCGATGGCATGGGTTACGAATGCGACCTGAAGCTGAATGATTGTCCCCCTCCCCTCAACGCAACCGGTTCCGGCATGTCAGGACTGGCGACATTCCCCGTCTCCCGTTCCGTCCGAACTGGCCTAAACCTCTATTCGATCTAACACATTCGACCGAATTTCCGAAGCGCTCAGCGCGCGCCCTCGGGCCAGAGCACCACCCGGAGCGTCTGGATGAGCACCAGGAAGTCGAGGAAGATGGAGTAGTTCTTGATGTAATAGAGATCGTACTGGAGCTTGTGGCGTGCGTCCTCCACCGACGCCCCGTAAGGATAGTTGATCTGCGCCCAACCGGTGATGCCCGGCTTCACCCGGTGCCGCTCCAGATAGAACGGGATTTCCTTCGCAAGCTGCTCCACGAAGACGGGGCGCTCGGGGCGCGGCCCCACGAAGCTCATGTCGCCCTTGAGGACGTTGAAGATCTGCGGGATCTCGTCGATGCGCGCGGTGCGGATGAGACGGCCGACGGGCGTCACCCGGTCGTCGTTGGCCTGCGCCCATTGCGGGCCGTTGCGCTCGGCATCCGTGCGCATGCTGCGGAACTTGAGGACCATGAAGGTGCGCCCGCCCTGGCCCACCCGCTCCTGCCGGTAGAAGACGGGGCCGGGGCTCGTCACCTTGATGGCGATCGCCGTGACGATGAGGATCGGCAGGGTGAGAAGGAGCAGAAGGAGGCTGGTGGTGACGTCGAACAGCCGCTTCAGGAAAAGGTCGAACCGGCCCGAGCGGCCGAAGCCGTCGGAGAAGATGAGCCAGCTCGGGCTCACCGATTCGAGGTCCACGGCGCCCGTCTGCTGCTCGATGAAGGTGGTGGCGTCGGTCACCTTGATGCCTTCCATCTTGCAGGCGAGCAGGTCCTCGACCGGCAGTGTTCCGCGGCGCTCCTCGCTCGCCACCACGATCTCCTCGGCCTGGAGATCGAGGGCGAAATCCACGAGCGGCCGCACCGTCTCGAAATCGGGCGCCTCGGGGAACTCCACCTCGGTCGGGGCCATGCGGATGGTCGCCGCCGTGCGGAAGCCGGGGCCGGACGCCTCGCGCTCCATCTCCTTGATGCGGCGGGCGCGCTTGCCCGCGCCGAGCAGAATCACCGTGCGCTTCAGCTGATCGAGGTCGGCGATCCTCGAGAAGATCATGCGGCTGACGAAGATGCCGATCACCGAATAGCCAAGGCCATAGGCGAAGACGCTGCGCCAGATGTCGACGTCAGGCAGGACGAAGGACACCACCGACATGACGACGAGGCTGAGGAGCGCGCTGGTGAGCAGCCGGATGACCATCACCCGGACGTCGCGGTAGGCCTCGGACTGGTAGAGGCCGACGGCGACGAGCGACACCATCACCACCGCGACGAAGGCAAGGAACGCCCCCCAATGCTGGCCGTAGGAAACCCCCATGCCGAGCTGGGAGAAGCGGGTGGTGAGGCCGAGGACGATGGCCCCGGCGAGGATCAGAAGCTCCACAAAGCCCAGGATGAAAACCGGCTTCGGTACGTAATGCTTGAATATCCTGATCATCGCGCTCTGCTTGTATGGCTGGCGTCGAAAGGCCGACGGGTGGAGCCGAGGATCGCGCCAAGGTCTTAAATGATCTTAAATTTCCGCTTCGTTCCTAGCACATTTGTGGAGCCGACCCAAATCCCGTTTGGCCGTCCCGCATCGCCCGACGCGCGTCCGCCTCGGCGCAATTCCGGGACCAACAAAACGCGCGCGAGGGCGCAACCGGATCCGACAGCCTCGGCTTGTCGATATAGTTTACAAGGCCGAGACGAGTTCAAACTTCTGCCTAGGCCGTTAGATTCACTCAGCTTTCCTTAAAGCCCCCGAAAACCGGCACATCCCGCGGCCCGCAGCCGCCCCGCACCTGTCGGCATTTTTTACATCTCGCCCCGCAATCTCCCGGGAAAAATCGCAACCTGGTCTGACAGGCCGCGAAATTTCGCGCTAAATCATTGAAAATCGGACAGTGCTCAGGTTTGGCACGGCCCATGCATATGAAGGCGCGAACGACCCTGGAAACCCTTTGCGAGTGTTTAAGGAGATCCTCCATGAAACTGTTGAAGCCCATAAGCTACGGCCTGGCGATCGGCGTGACCGCCGCCGCGTTGGCGATGCCGGTCGACAAGGCGGAAGCCCGCGTGATCGCCTATTCCAGCCTGCAGGTCACCAACTTCGTCGTGACCAGCGGCGCCGAGATCGTCTCGATCCCGAGCGTCACCGTGGTCAACACCACCCGCAGCGCGGCCAATCTCGACGGCGCCAATGACTCCGACGCCAGCAACGTGAACGGCGCGCCCGGCTCCGCCGGTGTTGCGGACTCCGACGTTCGCATGTCCTGCGTCGGCGCCTGCGGCGGCATCGCCCAGAACGATTACAGCCAGGTTTCGGCGGCCAATCCCGGCTGGACCTTCGCCCGCGGCGACGCTGCGCTCATTGGCAGCCTTCTGGTTCCCGGCGGCGCCAACGGCCGCACCGTTGCGGAAGCGCAGCTTGGCAACGCCAACCACAATGCGTCGGCCGGCGGCGTGATCCAGTCCATCGCCAACTTCACCCTTGAATTCACGGCGACCCAGGACGGCACCATCAGCCTGTCCTTCGACGTGCTCGGCGAGCTGATTGCCTACAGCGACCACAGCGGCGGCGTGGCTCTGACCGACTTCGACTTCGGCATCGAGCTCCGCGACATCTCCGGCGGCAACGTGCTCGTGCCGATCGGCATCTCCAGCGACAACGGCGAGACCGACTTCTCGGCGCTCAATCAGTCGATCTCCGCGCTGGGTGTGGAAAGCAACAGCTACCTCGTCGACGACACCTTCCACCTGACCGTGAGCGGCCTGGTCTCGGGCAACACCTATCGCCTGCAGATCACCCACAACTCGGACATCTCGGCCGGCAGCGTGGCCGTGGTTTCCGAACCGGCTTCGCTCGGTCTCCTGGGCCTCGGCCTTCTGGGTCTCGGCGGCCTGGCTGCGCGGCGCCGCAAGGCGGCCTGACAGCAACTTTCGAAGGGTTTCGGGAGTCGGGGGCGGCATTGCCGCCCCCGATTTTTTTGTGCCTTCGATTCCCCGCCTCCTTCCCGTCCCGCGCCGCCTCACGCGCGGGGGATGCCGCCCCTCCCCCGCAGATGCAGACAAGCGCGCGACGGCCAGGCCTTCGCGCATAATGGATTCGGGTGAGGATGAAGGAGTGGCGGGCAACCCGCCGTCAGCGATCAGGATCAGGATCCGCCTCGCCCACCGGCATGTAGCGGCCGGGGGAGAGGAGATTATGGGGGTCGAGCGCCGACCGGATGCGGGAAAGCACCTGCCAGTAGCTGTCTTCCCCGCCGCGATCGAGCCCGGCGGAGGCCACCGCGGCCATGTAGCCGCTATGGCCGCGATAGGGCGGATAGCCCGCCGCGGTGGTCTCGCGCACCAGCTCCAGATAGCAGGCTTCGGCGGCGGCGGCCTGGGCTTCGTCCTCGCGGTCGAAATTGATGCTGAGCACCGCGGCCAGCGCCCGCGCCGTCACCATGCTGAAGGTGAGCATGCATTCGAAGCCATGGGCCGCGAAGATTCGTTCCACGAGCGTAACGAACCGCTCCACATGCTCGGCGGTCGCGGGCAGCACGGGGCCAAGCCACATGATGCCGACCCCGTCCCGCGCCGGATCCGGCGGATCCCCCGCGGGGCGGCGGCTGCGCCAGTAGGCGCCCTTGAGGAAATGGCGCGTGGGAATGCCCTTGAGAAGGCCGATGGCCGCCGTGCCGTCCTCGATGCGGCTGCGCAGTCCGCGCCCGAGCGGGCCAAGGAGTCGCCCCGCGCGCCGGCCCATGTCGAGCTTGCGGTCGTCCACCACCATGACCCGAAGACCGAGCCCGGCGAGCGCCCGCCTGAAGGCGCGGAGCTGCCCCTTCACCTCGGTCTTCGGCCCGTAGAAGCCGGCGGACAGGGCCCAGGCGGGAATGTCCATCTCGCGGCGGAGCGTCGCGCGGAGATCGGGGGAAATGGGCGTCGCCCCGCCCGTCCGCTCGTAAGGATAGCGCATGTTGCCGGACAGCAGCCGGTAGTCGTTGCCGATATGGACGACGCTGCGCAGGACGCCCGCCATGCGCAGGGGCCTGAGCCGCTCGATGAGAGGGCCGATCACAGCGGGATCGTCGGCCATGGCGACGGCGGCGGCGAAATATTCGGGCTCCGGCATGAGCCAGACGCCCATGCGCGTCACGATCCCGAGCGGCGACTGGGAGAACAGCCCGTCGAGCACCGGCCCGAGGCCGTAAGGGTACAGGGGCGCCACCGGCGACTGGGGAAAGCGCGCGAAGCCCGTATGCAGCACCTCGCCGGTGCCGAGCACCACCTCGATGCCGGATACCGTCTGGAATCGGTCCCCATAGGGGGTGTGACCGAAGCCGCGCTCCAGAATGTTGCCGATGATCCCCGCGTCCGGCCCCGCCCCCGTCGAATCGAGCCACAGCCTGAGGCCGCGCTCCTTCAGGAAGTCGTGAAGCTGGCCCTGGGTCACCCCGGGCTCGATCACCGCGTAGGCGAGGCGCTCGTCCACCTCGATGATGCGGTTCATGCGGCCGAGATCGAGAATGACCTGGTCGCGTCCGGCGGGCGTTGCATCGCCATAGCCCCAGTTGCGCCCCGTGGACAGGGGATAGAGCGCCACGTTCTCCCGCGCGGCGAGCTTGACGATGCCCACGACCTCGTCGGTTGAAGCCGGGCGGATCGCCCCCGCAAGGGGCGTCGGGCGCGGGGCGGTGACGGCGGTATAGCGCGTGAGCTCGTGCGTGGCGAACAGACAGTTGGCGGCGCCCACGATGGCCGCCGCCTGTTCGCGGAAGATGGCCGATGGCTGACCCACGGCGCCCCCTTACGGGTTCGACAGCTGCAGGAGCATGCGCTCCGCCCCTGCGCGGTCGGGCAGATGGTAGGACCCGCGCAACAGGTCGTTGAGCACGGTCACCGCCTCCTGCGGGCGGCCCGCGGCGGCGAGCGCCTCGGCGAGGCGATGGCGGATCTCGCCGTCCTGCGGCGCGAGATCGGCGGCGCGACGGAAGGCGGCCACCGCATCGTCGGCCCGCTTGAGCTTCATGTAGATGGATCCAGCCGTATCGTGGAAATCGGCCACATCGGGCTTGAGCGCAATGGCGCGGCCCGCATGGCGCAGGGCCTTGTCGCCCTGGCCGAGCTCGCCCGCGATCCAGGCGAGGTTGTTGTGGGCGACGGCGTTCTCCTTGTCCGCCGCCACCACGGCCTCGTATTCGCGGAGCGCAGGCTCGAGCTTTCCGGTCACCAGCAGGGTATTGGCGAGCTGCAGGCGGGTGTCCACATCGTCGGGATAAGCCTCGAGCCATTTGCCGAGGGTGCGAAGCGCATCGTCCGGCCGCCCCGCCACGAGCTCCGTCTCCGCCACACGGCGCAGGTTCACGCTGTTCTTCTGCAACTCGAACACCTCGCGGAAGTCCTTGAGGGCGGCGGCCGCGTCCTTGTCCGCAAGGGCCGCATGGCCGCGAAGCTCCAGAAGCGCCGGTCGGGCGAGCTCGTGGTCCGACCGGGTGAGCAGGCCGTCGATCAGCTTGCGGCTTTCCGCCGCCTGGCCGAGCTGCAGCCGCACCCGGGCGAGGCCGAACTGGGTTTCCGCGGATTCGGGCGCGGCCTTGAGCGCCCGCTCGTAAGCGCGGGCGGCGCGCACGAAATTGCCCTCGCCCTCGTAAGCCGTGCCGAGGAGATGGGCGGCGAGGGGGCTTTCGGGCTGCAGCTCCAGCAGCCGCTCGAAGGTGATGACCGCATCCACGGCGCGGCCCGCCGCAAGCTCCGCCCGCCCCGCGACCTCGAGAAGCGGGGCGTCGTCCGGGAACAGGGGCCGCACGGTATTGATGGCATCCACGGCCTTCGCCGCCTCGCCCTGCTCGAGCAGCGCCTGAGCGTAGAAGATGGCGGGCTCGCGCGCCTCGGGATGGGCCTTGATCGCGCGGGCGAGGTAATCGAGCCGCTCCTCCATGTCGCCCTTGCGGGCCGCGACGTCCGCAAGCAGCAGCAGGGTGCGCTGTTCATTCTTGTGGACCTTGAGGACCGACTTCAGGATCTTTTCCGCCCTGTCCCAGTCCTCGTCCAGGGCCGCCATGCGGGCGAGGCTGTGGGCGGCGTTGGGATTGCCCGGCTCGACCTCGAGCCCGCGCTCGAACGCCCGCTTCGCCTCGGGAAGCTTGTGGGACAGGGTGAGGGCGAGGCCCTCGATCACATATCCCGCCGCGCGCTTGGGGTTCGCTTCCTGCAGCTCGCGTGCGAGTTCGAGCGCGTCATCAAGTCGCTGGGCGCGGAGATACTGCACCGCCAGCACCATGCGCCGCTCGAAGGACTTGGGATCGAGGGCCACCGCGCGTTCCAGTTCCGCAAGCCCCTCGTCCACCCGGCCGAGGGCGATCTGGGCGAAGCCGAGGCGGCTTACCACGCTGGGGCTCTGCTCAAGCGCAAGGGAGCGTTCGAGATATTCGCGCCCGGTGCCGAGATCGCCCTTCTGCAGGGCGGCCTGGGCCACGAGGTTGAGGAGTTCGGCGTCGGTCGTCTTCTCGTCCACCATGCCGGCAAGGGTCTGGAACGCGTCCGCCGAACGCCCGAGCGCCATCTGCACGTTGCCGAGGAGCTTGCGCGCATCGCGGTCGCCGGGCCGCGCCGCCACATAGCGGCTGAGCGCAGCATGGGCCTGTTCGAGCCGGCCGAGGGAATAGCTCGCGGCGCCGAGCACCAGATAGCTCTGGATCCGTTCGGGGGCGATCGCCACCACCTTGCTCGCGGCGTCCGCCGCCGCCTGGAAATCCTTGGTGCTGTAGGCGATCACCGACCAGATGTGATTGGCCGGGGGATAATCGGGCGCGACCTGCAGGACCTGCCTGATGTTCGCCGTGGCCGACTTGGGATCGCCCGCATTGAACTGGGCCCAGGACAGGACGGTGCGGTAGAGGACGTTCTGCGGCCGCATTTCCACGAGCCGGCTGTAAGCTGCAAGCGCCGTCTTGAAGTCGCCCCTGGCCGCCGCGATGTCCCCTTCGAGCGTCAAGACCCGGGGATGGCTCTTGTCCCGCGCCTCCGCGTCGCGCAGATGGGCCGCCGCCTGCTCCATCTCGTGGCGGGCGAGAGCCACGTTGCCGAGCCCCACATGGGCGAGCGCATTGGTGCCATCGAGGTCGCGCGCCGTTTCATAAGACTGGCGCGCGCGATCGAGATCGGCCTTGCCGAACCAGGCGTCGCCATGAACCACGTGGAAGGACGCCTGCACATGTGGCTGCATGTTGCGGGAGATGCGGACCTCGTCCAGCACCTTGTCGTATTTCTGCTGCAGGATCCAGGACTGGGCGAGAGGCAGCAGGATGGCGTCGCGATCCACGCCGTAGCTTGCGGCGAGCGACAGTTCCTTCTCCGCCGAATCCCCGTCCTCGAGGTCGAGATAGATCTGGCCGAGGAAGAAGCGCGCCGGACCCGACTGGGGATGGTCGCGAAGCGCGTTCTTGAGCTCCAGCACGGCGCCGCGGAGGTCACCCGCCGCCTGGGCCGCCCGCGCCCGGTCGACCCGCGTTTCAAGGCTTTCCGAGCTGCCGCCGTCGCAGGCGGCAAGGAACGGGGCGAGCGCCAGAAGTCCGAGGCATAGCGCCGCCGCGCGCATCATGCGGGCGAAGCCGGCATGCCGCCCATGGTCATGCGGCGCCGCGCAGTTTCCACCTGTCAGAAAGATCTCCCCTGCGGTCACGTGCTCGGCTCCCTTTTCGTGGTGATATGAAGCAGGCCCCATAGGTCGGATGGGACCTGTCGGGAATTGAAGGAAAAGCCAAGGCCGACATGGCGTCCAGCGGCCCGTCGTCCCGGTCATGTCAGGCGCATTTCTTCGGCGCCGCCTCTTCGCTTTTGCGAACGGGAGGCGACCACAACCGGCCTCCATCGGTGAGGACTTCCCATATCTCGGGTCTGCGATCATAAACTTCGTCCAGCAGCCCCGCAATATCCCGATAATGCGCCCGCCGCCGCCCGTGGAAATCGATGAGCGGCCCGATGGGCGTGAAATATATGCCGAGCTTGCGGATGAGGCGGTCCAGCGCGGGTTCCACGACGATCGCCAGATGCCGCATGCCGTTCTCGATGCTCATGCGCAGGATCGCCTGCATGAGGCCGAGGGTGATATGGGGAATGACGCGCTGGTCCCCGGCCGCGCCCGCATTCTCGTAGAGCGCGGGAATCAGGGTGTCCTCGCGGCGCTTGCGGAATTCCTTGGAGATGGCGAAGCGGGAGATCTCCGCCGTCTTGTCGCGCGGCAGGAGCGCGGGGTCGAGCTCGCGAAGATCGGGCGAGACGGAAAGCGCCGGAAGATTGGGCCCGTTGCTTGGCAGGATGAGCCGCACCGTGCCCGCCACCATGCCGCTCGGCTTGTGGATCAGCAGGCTGCAGACCGAATGTTCGTCATAGGAATCGCGTTCGAGCCCGTCGGGGAACTCTTCCGCATTCTCGAAGCCGGTTTCGATGCAATAGACCTGGTAGCGCAGGCGCTGGGATTCGCGCACCAATTCGGGAGTGTCCGCCGGAACCACGGCGAACCATTTCTTGTACAGATCCACGAGCCTCAGATTCTCGTTCGAGATTTGGTCGCCCGCAGGGTCGGGCGCGGGAGCCGGATCATCATTATCTTCCGAGGCCGTCATGCGGGAACCGCTCATTTTGCAGCGAAATGATTAAAATTTATAATAACTTCCTTGTGATTTACTTTTCAAGCAATGCATCATAAGTGGTAAACTTTCCGTGCCGCGGGCCGTAATGGAAACGAGCCGCGGGCGCGGAAAGTTTCGGTGGGGCGGAGCCGGTGCGGTCGGCGCCGAAAGTTTCATGGCCTGCGGGGAAGCCCGCATGGCCCGGGGGAACGGGGATCGCGGCTGCGATCCTCAAACGGGGACAGAGCGACATGATCCTGTGGATGCGGGACGGTTCGCCTGAACGGGGGCGCGGGATGCGGCGGATCCTCGCCGCGGCGCTGACGCTGTTCGCGAGCGCCGGTCCCGACGCCCTGGCCAATCCCGCCTCTCCCTACGAGAATCTGGTGGAAAGCGAGCCGGCGCTCTATTTCGAGCTTCCGGCCCATCTGGCATCCCGCGGCCGCGCCCTTGACGACGCGCCCGGGGCCGATCCCTTCGCCCCCCTCCTGCAGCGCAATCACGGGGGCGGGGCGGGCCTGGTCACCGGCGGCGCGGGGCTGCCGCAGTCCGGATATGCGGTTGCGCCCGACGAACGCTCGGCCCTGCTGCGGGAGCTCGAACGCCAGGTGACGGGCGGCGCCCCGGCGGCGGTCGCAGGCCTCAATCCCGGCGTGCCCCCGGGGGGCGAGCGGGACGTCCACAATTTCTATGCGGAGGCCATGCGCGGCGGGCAGCGGGCGCTCGACTTCTCCTTCTCCCTCGGCAGAAGCAGTCCGTCGCCCGCGGCCGTCGATCCCCAGCGGGCGGCGGCGCGGGCGGAAATGGAGGCGGTGGGCCAGGAGCTGCTGCGCCCTGCCCTGCAGCTCCGCATGCTGCTGCAGGATGCGACCCAGGAGCTCCGGCGCTTCATCCTCATGCAGGAGCCCATGACCGCGCAGATGATGATGGTGGACGGGCGGAGCGGCCACGGCCTTGTCATGGCCGTCAATGCGCCGCAAGAGGCGGCGGCCGGGAAGCAGAAGAACGAGAGAGTGCCGGGGTCGGGGATCGGCAGCCCCCGCGGCCCGGTGGAGAATGCGCTCGCCGCGCCGCGCCACCGCATGGAGGAGACGGAGGAGCGCCCGCCCCTCGGCATCCTCCTGTGGCGCATCCTCACCGACAGGCTGAGCTTCGTGATCTACGGCATCCTCGCCCTGTGCTGGGCCGCCTGGCGCTATGTCATCAGCCGCTATGCCTGAGCCAATACGCGCGCGACCGCCGCGCGGAGCGCCGGGACAACTTCTTCCTCGAACCAGGGATTGCGCTTGAGCCAGCCATAATTGCGCGGCGACGGATGGGGCAGCGGAATGACGCGCGGCCAGTAGTCGCGCCAGGCTTTCACCGTTTCCGTCAATGTGGGCTTCGCCCGCGGGCCGAGGTGATAATCCTGGGCGTAGCGGCCGATGGCGAGCAGGAGCTCGGGCTGCGGCAGGGCGGCGAACAGGCGGGGATGCCAGGTCGCCGAGCATTCGGGCCGCGGCGGACGGTCGCCGCCCCGCGGGTCGCGCCCGGGATAGCAGAAGCCCATGGGGATGATGTTGATCCGCGCATTGTCGTAGAACAGGTCGCGGTCGATCCCCATCCAGTCACGCAGGCGGTCGCCGCTCGGATCGTTGAAGGGAAGCCCCGTATTGTGAACCCGCGTCCCCGGCGCCTGGGCGCAGACGGCGATCCGCGCCGTGCGGCTCGCCCGCAGCACCGGCCGGGGCCCGAGGGGAAGATCCGTGCAGCGGCTGCAGGCGCGGATCTCATCAAGTATCTGTTCGAGGTCTTCCATCGATCCCGCAATTCCGCGCAAGCTTGCGGCCCGCGCGAGGTCGGATGTTTCAGGCGGCGGAGAGCCCGGCCTGTTCGCGGCTCACCGCCGTCTCGAGAATGTCGGACGCGCTCTGCATCAGGGGAAAGGCGATGAGCGCGCCCACCCCCTCGCCGCCCGGAGCCGTCTCGCCCGGAAAATCCACGAGCGGCGCGAGGCCGAGGATGTCGGCGAGGATCCGCTCGAGGGGGCTGGACACGGTCGCGATGCGGCAATGGGCCACGTTGTCGGGCGATGCCGCATGAAGAACGGCCGCGGCGGCGATGGCCGGGGCGCCGTCCAGCAGCACGGGCACCCGTTCCGTGCGGGCGGCGAGGATCGCGCCCACGATCGCCGCCATGTCCCGGGTGCCGACCCGGCGCAGAAGCTCGAAGGGATCGCGCCCGGCGCTATTGTGGCGCTCGATGGCTGGGGCGAGGATCGCGCGTTCCCCCTCCGGCGCGGCGGCGAGGACCTCGTCAGCCCGCTCGGGGTGAAGGAGCGCCGCAAGGGCCGCAGCCGCGGTATCGCCGCCCCGGCCGAAACGGCCGAGGGCCACGAGATCGAGGCCGCCCGCCACCGCTTCCATGCCGAAGGCCATGGTGGCGGCGCAGTCTTCCTCGCTGAGCGACGCTTCCGCGCGGATATCGCCCGAAGGCACGTCGAGCGCGAGGTCATAGACCTTGAGTCCGACGCCGTGGCGATAGCACATGGCGCTCGCCGGATGGCCGCCGGCGGCGGTGAGTTCCAGCGTCTCCATGGCGCGGGCGACGTCGTCCTGCGTATTGAAGGGCGGCATGACGGAGGCGAAGAGCGCAAGCTGCGCGCGCTCGATCTTGCGTGGCCGGTCGCCGCGCCAGCCCGCGAGCCATACGGCGAGATCCTCCACGAGGCCGAGTCGCGGTCCCGCCGCGGCGCGCGCGGCAAGGCGCTGGCGCGCATGATTGGCGGCGCATGTGTCGGGCTCGGGGAAATGGGTGAGGATCGCCTTGACGTCGTCGAAGGGGAGGCCAGTGACGCCGGAAAGAGTCGGATCAACGGAAGACATGGGCGACGGTTCCCCCTTCGAAAATTCGTGAACTCAAAGGCGATGGGCGCGCCAAAGCCGGCGCGCCTGCCCGCTATATAAGGCGCGGGGGCGCGGATTCCCAGTGATAAGTTGGGGAATGCCCGGGATCAGCAGGCTTCGCGATTGTCGTCGCCGAGCCCGAGGGGATCGGGATCGAGCGCGCGGCCATGCGCCATGGCGCCGACCCAGTCGAGGGACGCGCGCAGCCGCACCACCTCGCCCACCACCAGCATGGCGGGGGCGGGCATGGGATGCTCGACAAGATCCGCCGTCACCCGGCCCAATGTCGATTCCAGCACCTTCTGGCCGGGGAGCGTCGCGTTGCTCACCACCGCCACCGGCTCGTCGGCGGAGCGGCCATGGGCGATGAGCCGCGCCGTGATCTCGTCGATGCGGCTCAGGGCCATGAAGACCACCAGCGCGCCGCAGCGGGCGATGCCCTCCCAGTCAACGTCGCGGGGAAGTCCGCCGCCCGCGCCATAGGCCGAAAGGAAGGTCACCGCGGAATTGGTGGAACGGTCCGTCGCCGGGATTCCGGCATAGGCGAGGCCGCCGATCCCGGCCGAGATGCCCGGCACGATGCGGAAGGGGATCCCCGCGGCGACGAGCGCGCGCGCTTCCTCCCCGCCGCGGCCGAAGACCAGGGGATCGCCGCCCTTGAGGCGCATGACCCGCCGCCCGGCCCGGGCCTGCGCGATGAGGAAGGCGGAAATGTCGCGCTGCCGGGGCGACGGCTTGCCGCCGCGCTTGCCCGCGAAGTGCAGGATGGCGCCGGGCCGCGCGAAGCGCAGGATCTCCGGCCCCACGAGGGCGTCATAGACCACCACGTCCGCCTGGGCGAGGCCCTGGAGGACGTACAAGGTCACGAGGCCCGGATCCCCGGGACCTGCCCCGGCGAGCCAGACCCAGCCGGGCTCGAGCCCCGCAAGATCGGGAAAGAGCGGCGCGTTCATTTCACAAAAACTTCATGTATATTGGCCAATATACCGGGGAGAATATGGTTATTTTCGCCCCCTGTCGAGCCCCAAAAATCGCCGGTAGCGCCGGAACGCCGCCACAAAAAGCCCGTATGACAAGTTTAACCCTTTTCATCTATAACTCTGCGACGAAGAACAACGGCAAGGGAGCTCAAGAGTGACCGACAAGATCAATCCCGTCATCCTGTCGGGCGGCGTCGGCAGCCGTCTTTGGCCGCTGTCCCGGGCGCTGTATCCCAAGCAGCTCCTGCCGCTGGCGACGGAGCGGACCATGCTGCAGGAAACCGCCCTGCGCGTGGCGGAGGCTGCGCGCTTCGCCGCGCCTCTGGTGGTCGCCAATGAAGAACACCGTTTCATGATCGCCGAGCAGCTGCGCGTCGTCGGCATCGATCCCTCGGCCATCATCCTCGAGCCCGAGGGGCGCAATACGGCGCCCGCCGTGGCGCTCGCCGCCCTCCGGCTCGCCGCCGACGACCCCGACGCCCTGATGCTCGTCATGCCGTCGGACCATGTGATCGGCGACGTCGCCGCCTTCCACGGGGCGATCGAGGCCGGGGCGCGGGCCGCGGCGGCAGACCGCCTCGTCACCTTCGGCATCACGCCCGAGCGGCCCGAGACCGGATACGGCTATATCGAGGCGGGTGACGCGCTCACCGACGGCGTCCGCGCCGTGCGCCGCTTCGTCGAGAAGCCCGATGCGGCGACCGCCGCCGAATACCTGGCCTCCGGCCGCTTCTACTGGAACGCCGGGATCTTCCTGTTCCGCGCGGGTCACTACCTTGACGAGCTGGAACGCCAGGCGCCGGACATTCTCGCCGCCTGCCGCGCGGCCATGGAGAAGGCGGCGTCGGACCTTTGCTTCATCCGCCCCGATGCGGCGGCGTTCCGCGCCTCGCCTTCGAACTCCATCGACTATGCGGTAATGGAAAAGACCGCCTCCGCCGCCGTCGTCCCCGTCAGCATGGGCTGGAGCGACGTGGGCTCCTGGACCGCGCTTTGGGAAATCTCGCCCCGGGATGGCGACGGCAACAGCCGGTGGGGCGACGTCATCGCCCTCGACAGCCGCAACTCCCTTCTCCGCAGCGAGGGCCCGGCCATCGCGGCCCTCGGGCTTGACGACATGGTGGTGGTGGCGACCCGGGATGCCGTGCTGGTGGCGCCCAAGGAACGGGCCCAGGACGTGAAGAAGGTGGTGGACGAGCTCGCCCGCAGCAACCGCGGCGAACATATCAATCATGTGGTGGTCCACCGCCCCTGGGGAAGCTACCAGACGGCGGACATGGGCGACCGCTATCAGGTCAAGCGCCTCGTCGTGAAGCCGGGCGAGAAGCTGTCCCTGCAGAAGCATCACCACCGCGCCGAGCACTGGATCGTGGTGCAGGGCACGGCCAAGGTCACCCGCAACGATGAGACCATCATCCTGCACGAGAACGAATCCACCTACATCCCCATCGGCGCCGTGCACCGGCTCGAGAATCCGGGCAAGATTCCCCTCTGCATCATCGAGGTTCAGTCGGGTTCCTATCTCGGCGAAGACGACATTGTAAGATTTGACGACACCTATGGCCGCGTTTGAGACAGCGCGCCGCGTCGACTCCCGACACCGGCCGGCCCCGCCATGGGCCGGCCTTTTTGCGAAGGCCTGATTTCCGCCAGTTTCCTTGCGTCCCAGCCACTTGGCCCCTGTTTTGCATAAGGTTGTCCAGCGGGACAGAACGTCCCGGGTCGCGGATGGAACGGATCCCGCGATTGCACGGACGAACAACGGGCCACCGGGTTTTGAGGAGACAAGGTCATGCTGTCGAACAAATGGATCATCGCAGGCTTCGCTGCGGCGGCAGTTTCGACGGTCAGCATCTACGCCCTGATGCACAATGAAGACGACGCGCCCCAGGTGGCGGCGGCCGTCTGGGACCAGCTCTATGTGCCGCAGGCGAGCGACGGCGGCGCGACCGGCTTCTCCGCGCAGGATGATGCGGCGGCGGGTGAGACCGTCGCGAACCCGGACAGCGCGGCCTCCGCTTCCGCGGATCGCGCGGCGCGGCCCATCGGCCCCCTCGCCCTTGCGGACGTGAGCCTTGAGGATGCGGTGCAGGGCGCGCTCAAGGGCGACGTCATCGGCCTCAACAATCTGCAGAATTTCTTCGACGCCGCGCTCGGCGACGAGGTGGAGCTGTCCCGCCGCGCCCGCGCCGTGCTGCAGGCGCTGGGCCGCACCTCCCTCGCCTCCGACCGCGTGGCCATGACGGAAGCCGCTGCCCGGGTGAGCGAGGCCGTGGGCCGCTCCCTCGCCTCGGCCTATCAGCTGCCGCTCGCCGCGGTGGACAATCTGATGCTTCCGGCCACCGCCCAGGGCTACGACTTCGGGCCGGAGGAAATCGCCCCGGCCGATCGCTTCCGCCGCATTTCCGCCCGCAGCCCGGAAGTATCGGGCCGGGCGCTCCGCGCGCTGGTGGCCGACGCCAGGGGCCCGCAGCTGCTCGCCAATGGCCTCAAGGGCGTGCACAAGTTCTCGACCTCACTTCCCGACGGTTACTATCGCCTGGTGGTCCTCTCGGCGGCGCCGGCGGACGGGGAGCTGCGCGCGCCCTTCGGCCGCGGCATCCGCAGCAACGGCCGGCCCCTGCGCATGGTGGACGGCGACCGGGTGGTTCCGGGCGCCGCGGCCCATCTTTCCGGCACCAAGGTTACGGTGCTCTCACCCGCGACCCATTATGATGACGACCAGCTGATCGCCATGCTGAGCGCGAACGGCCCGGCCTATCGCCCGGCCCCGGCCGGCGGCGCCATGGCGGGCGAGATCCTGTCGCTCCGCGTGCTGGTCAATGACGGGACCCTGACGCTCGAATTCGACGGCGAGGACGACACCTATCTCGTCGGCCTGATGGTGGACGACAGCGCCCCCGATCAGCTGGAGAACGACATCGAGAACGAGATCGCGTCGCTCCTCAACAATACCCATCCGGGCGCAGGCGATCCCGGAGAGCCCGGCTGGCACAGGCCCGGCGGCGGCAGCTTCGCCGGTCCCGCGGGCGGCGGGCACGGCCCGTCCTTCGGCGGCCGCGGCTCGCGCGGCGGCTTCGGCGGCGGCGGTTACTACGGCGGCGGTGGCGGGGGTTACTACGGCGGCGGCGGTGGCACTGGCGGCAGCGGTGGCGCTGGCGGCGGCAACCCTGGGGGCGGCAACCCCGGAGGCGGCGCTGGCGGCACCAATCCCGGCGGGGGCAATCCGGGCGGTACCGGCCCGAGCGACGACACCCCGGGCAACGACAATCCCGGCGGGGGCAACCCTGGAGGCGGCGATGGCGGCTCCAAACCCGGCGGTGGCAATCCGGGCGGTGGCCAACCGGTTGGTGGCAATCCGGGTGGTGGCACTCCGGGTGGCGGAAATCCTGGTGGCGGAAATCCGGGTGGCGATAACCCCGGCGGCGACAATCCCGGGGGCGGCAACCCTGGCGACGACAATCCGGGCGGGGGAGACAACCCGGGCGGCGACCATCCCGGCGGCGGCAAGGATCTGACCCCGCCGAGCCTGCGCCTGACCGCGAAGACGGACGGCGACAAGATCGGCCGCCTCGGCGACGTCTTCACCTTCGACAGCTGCGGCTCGCTGTTCAACGACGACCTGCTCTGCAGCTTCACCGAGGATTATATCGAGGAAAACTTCGACATCACCTGGTGGCTGGGCGACGAGAAACTCGGCGAAGGCTTCCGGCTGGAAGCGGCGACCGGCGAGCGCACCCTGTTCCAGCGCATCGGCGACTATGTGCTGACCCTCGAGATCACCTATCTTTCGGGTGAAACCAAGCTGTGGTCCTCGGACCAGGCGCGGCTCACCCTGACCGAGACCGCGGTCTCTGCCCCGGCGGGGATCGGGATCCTTCTCCTCGGCCTCGGCGCGCTCTTCGGCCGCCGCCGCAAGCAGGATCGCTGACGGCTCGTCCGATCCAGGCCGCGTCCATCAGGCGGGCGGGTTCCTGAAACGGGACCCGCCCGCCTCCCATTTCCGGCGCTGCGCAATCCCGTTGTTAAAGGATCATTAGTAGAACAGATCTAGTATCGCGCGGAATCGGGCGTCGCACGTCGTCACCCTCCACCCGCCATGGCGCCCGTTCCGCGAGAGGGAACACGCGCATGCCGTCCGTTGCGATCATCATGGGAACCCGGCCGGAGGCGATCAAGCTGCAGCCTGTGGCCGCGGCCCTGCGGCAGGACGCGGCGTTCGATGTCGTCACCATCGCCACCGGCCAGCATACGGACCTGTTTTCGGATACCGCCCGCAGCCTGGGCCTTGCCCCCGACATCACCCTGAGCGTCCACCGCGGGCGGGACCTCAATACCCTTTCCGCATCGCTTCTGGAAAATCTGGGCGCGCGGCTGCAGTCGCTGCGGCCCGATCTGGTGATCGTCCAGGGCGACACCCAGAGCGCGGTGATGGGCGCGCTCGCCGCCGGTTTCGCGCGCATCGCCATCGCTCATGTGGAGGCGGGGCTGAGGAGCGGCAATCCCGATGCGCCCTTCCCGGAGGAACTCAATCGCCGCCTCATCGCCCGCGCCGCGCGCATCCATTTCGCGCCGACGCCCGGCGCCCTCGACAATCTCCTGCGCGAAGGGGTGCCGCCCGACCAGATCGCCGTCACCGGCAATACGGTGATCGACGCCCTGAGCCATCATCTGCCGGAGCCGCCGCGGCGGCCGGGACGCGGCGGGGGATCGAACCGCCCCCTGCTGCTCGCAACCGCCCACCGGCGCGAAAGCTGGGACGGCGGCATGTCGCGCATCGCCGAGGCGCTTGTCAACATCGCCCGGCGCGACATCGCCGACATCCTGTTCATCCTGCCCGCAGCCCCCGGCCCCCGCGCCGTCATGGCCCGGCATCTCGCAGGCCTTGCGGGCGTGACCTTGAGCAATCCCCTGCCCTATGACGCCTTTCTCGGCCAGCTGGCGCGGGCGGACGTCGTCGTCACCGATTCCGGCGGCATTCAGGAGGAGGCGGCGGCACTCGGCATTCCCGCCGTGATCCTGCGCCATGAAAGCGACCGGCCCGAATCCTTGCATGGCGGGGATAATGCTGCATCCACGGCGATCCTCGCCGGGACGGACGTTCAGGCCATATCGGACGCCGTCGACCGCCTGCTGCGCCTGCCCCGCCGGAGAATGAGAAGCCTCCGCCGCAATCCCTTCGGCGACGGGCAAGCGGCGCGGCGCATCGCGCTCGCCCTCAGGCGCTGGTTCGCCGGCAGCCGGCCGCTTCTCCTGTGGCATGAGGAATTCCGGCCCGAACGCCCATGACCTTTTCCGAGCCTTTCATATGGGCGGCGCGCGACCTGCTCACGGCGGCGACCTTCGCCGTCGCGATCCTCATCTTCCTGTTCGGGATCGACGATCTGGTGATCGACATCGCGGCCTTCGCCCGCCGCCTCTACCGCCGCTTGGTGATCTACCGCCGCCACCGCCCCCTGCATGAGGAAGACCTGAAGCGCGTGCCGGAGCAATGGGTCGCCGTGATGATCCCGGCCTGGCGCGAAGCGGCGGTGATAGAGCGCATGCTGGAGACGGCGGCGACCAGCTACCTCTACCGGAACTACCGTCTGTTCGTCGGCTGCTACGCCAACGATCTCGAGACCTGCGAGCGCGCGACCGCCGCCGCCGCGCGACATCCCCAGGTGATCCCCGTCGTCCTGCCGCGGGAGGGGCCGACCAGCAAGGCGGATTGCCTCAACGGCATCTTCGCGCGCATCCGCGACCACGAGCTGCGGGAGAACGTCACCTTCGCCATCTTCGTGCTGCACGATGCCGAGGACGTGGTGCATCCGCTGGAGCTCAGGCTGTTCAACTACCTGATCCCGCGCAAGGACATGGTGCAGCTGCCCGTGATCCCGCTGGAGCGCCCGCTTCTCGACTTCACCGGCGGCCATTACATGGACGAGTTCGCCGAGCTCCACGGCAAGGACCTCCTGGCCCGGGAGCTTCTGTTCCGCCAGGTGCCGTCGGCCGGGGTCGGCTGCGCCTTCAGCCGCCGCGCCGTGACCATGATGGCCGAGCGGCGGGGCGGCGAGCCCTTCAATTCCGCAAGCCTCACCGAGGATTACGATTTCGCGCTGCAGCTGAAGTATCTGGGCCTCAGCCAGATCTTCGTGCGCTTCGCCGTGACCCGCGCGGGCCCCCGCCACCGCCGCGACCGGGTGGCGACCCGGGAATTCTTCCCCGACAGTTTCGGCGCCGCCTGCAGGCAGAAGGCGCGCTGGCTGCTCGGCATGGTGTTCCAGAGCATGCGCCTTCACGGCTGGCGCGGACCGTGGCGCCTCAAATACGCCCTGTGGCGGGATCGCAAGGGCCTGTTCACCGCCTTCACCGGGATCATCGCCTATGTTCTCGCCATCGGCTGGGGGCTGCTGTGGCTCGCGCCCATGTGGAGCGGCGCGGATCCTGCGCCCGCCATGCCGCCGGCCCTCGTTCTTCTTCTCTGGGTGAATGCGACCTTGCTGGCCAACCGCAGCCTGCAGCGGGCGCTTGCGGTCTGGTCGGTCTATGGCCCGGCGCAGGCCCTGATGTCCGTGCCGCGGCAGGTCTGGGGCAATGTCATCAATTGCTGCGCGGGGCTTCGCGCCATCTTCCTGTTCGCCCGCCATCTGGCGACCGGCAAGCCGCTCGCCTGGGACAAGACGCAGCATGCCTTCCCGACGGCGGAAGAGCTTCGCCCCTTCCATGCCCGGATCGGGCAGCAGCTGTTGCGCAAGGGGCTGGTGGACGGGCGGCGGCTGCGCCGGGCGCTCCGCCGCCAGCGCCGCACCGGGGAGCCCCTGGGCCTCATCCTCGGGCTGGAGGAGACGGCGCTCTATGAGGCCCTCGCCGAGCAATGGGGCCTGCCCTTCCGCCGCGACCTTTCGGGCGCCAATCCCGCCCCCATGTCTTCCGAGCTTGCGGCCCGGCATGAGGTGCTGGCCCTCGTGACCGACGACGGCGGGTGGGAGATCGCCGCCGCCCGCCCCCTGGGCGCGGCGGAGAAGGCGACGCTCGCCGCCGCCTGCCCGAGCGCGCCGCGCTGGACCATCGCGCCGCCCTCCCTCATCCGGAAGGATCGAATACCTGCCGCGGCGGCGACGAACACGGCGGCGCTTCTCCTGTTCGCCGTGCTGCTCTCCGGTCTCATGTTCCAGTCCGCCCTGGCCGCCTCGGCCCATGACCATGCGGCGGCGGGCTTTGCCGCCTATGACGCGGGCGATTACCGGACGGCGGCGGCGGCGTTCGAGCGGGCGCTGAGCGAGAAGCCCGATCTGCCGCTGGTCGCGGCGCAGCTCGGCTACGCCTATCGCAAGCTCGGGCGCAACAGGGATGCGGCCCGTGCCTTCCGCCAGGCGCTCGCGACGGGCCCCGAGCTTGACATGGACGCGCGCCACCGCCTGCGGCGGGAGGTGCAGGTATCGGAGAATGCGATCGATTTCAGCCTCTATCACGTCCATCGCTCGGCGGCGCTCTCGACCCGGCAGGTCTCGCTCACCGGCCCCAGCCTCACCCAGTCCCAGAGCGGGGCGGAACTCTCGTGGCTGCCGCCGGGGATCGGCTATCGCGACGGCAGGGTTTTCCGCCTCGGTGGCCGCATTCTCTGGGGCTATGAGGGGAAGAGCCTCGACCCCCGGGGTGAGAGCGTCCAGGCCGGGATCGGCGCGAGCTACAAGCCCTTCGCCGCCCACAATCTGGTGTTCGGCGCCGAACGGCTGATCGCCGTGGGTGACGAGGCGCGGGACGACTGGATGCTGCGGGCGGGCTATTCCTGGGCCCGCGGTTATGGAGCCGATTTCGCGAAAAGGAGCTGGCCCTATTTCACCTTCTACGGCGAGGCGGCGGTGATCGACCCCGGCAACCCCGACCTGCTGCTTGCGGCCGAGGCCCGGGCCGGGCGCAGCTTCCGCCTGATGGGCGACGGCTTCGGCCCGGTCGCGGTCGCAACGCCTCACGCGACGCTCGCCGCAAGCCGCCAGAAGGACAGCTTCGCGGGCACCGATCTCGTGGAAGGGGGGCCGGGGGTGAGCTTCAAGCTCCATTTCGCCGACAGCCCGGCGAGCGCCCATGGCGGGAGCATCGAGCTCCTCCTCCAGTACCGCGCCAAGATCGCGGGCGACAGCGCCGGAGGATCGGGGCTGGTGCTCACCCTGATCCTCCTGCGCTAGGGCGCATCTCAAAGGGCGCCGAGGCTCTTGGTCACCACTTCATAGACGTCGCGGGAGAGGTTCGGCAGGCGGAGCAGGGCTTCCAGTTCCCCGCGCATCATCTCCTGACGGGCGTGATCATGGCGCTGCCAGCGGCCGAGGGGGGCGAGGATGCGCGCCGCCACCTGCGGATTGATGGAATCAAGTTCCTGCACCTGACGGCGCAGGAAGGCATAGCCCCGGCCCGATGCGTCATGGAAGCGCACCTGGTTGAGCTGGGCGAAGGCCCCGACCAGCGCCCGCAGGCGATTGGGATTGCGCAGGGTGAAGGCCGGATGCTGGCGCAGCTCCTCGAGCCGGTCGAGCACCGCGGGCTGCGGCGCCGTCGCCTGGATCGAGAACCATTTGTCGATGACGAGATCCTCGTCCTTCCACTTGTCGTAGAAGGCGGCGAGCGCCGCTTCCGCATCCCCGTGTCCGCTATGGACGAGGGCGCGAAGGGCCGCGCTTTCGTCCGTCATGTTATCGGCCTGCGCCAGCTGCTCGCGGCAAAGGGCGAGCGCCGCATCGTCTGGCGCCGCCATGAGATAGGCGAGCGCCAGGTTCTTGAGCCGCCGCCGGGCCACGTCCTCGGACGCATAGCGATAGGGCCCGGTCTGGCGGTTCTCGTCATGGACCGCAAGGAAATCGTCCCGCAGCGCCGCGCCGAGGCCCGCGCGCATGAATTCCCGCGCGCGATGGATGGCGTCGGTGTCGATCTCGTCCATCTCGCCTGCAAGGTCCGTCTCCGACGGCAGGGTGAGCGTCTCGGCGATGAGCGCCTTGTCGCTCGCGCGGTCGCGCAGGGTCGCGCGGAAGGCGTCGATGTCGGCCGGGTCGAGCCCGGGCGCGCCGCCGCTCCGGATGACGTCCACGAGATCGAACAGGATGCCGGTCGCCAGCCGCTGCCCCGCTTCCCACCGGTTGAAGGGGTCGGAATCATGGGCCATGAGGAAGCGAAGCTCATCGCGGCTCCGCTCCATCTTCACCCGCACCGGGGCGGAGAAGCCGCGGAGGATCGAGGGCACCGGCGGCGCCGCCACGTTCTCGAAGCGGAAGACCTGCTCCGGCGCCTTGAGGTCGAGAAGGATGGTGCCATCCTGATCGGGATGGGCGCGATGCTCCGGCGCGTCGGCGAGGCGGAATTCCATGTTGTGCCCGTTGGGGCCGAGAAGGCCGATGGCGACCGGGATATGGAGGGGCTCCTTCTCCGCCTGACCCGGGGTCGGCGGCGTGTATTGGCGCAAGGTCAGGGTATAGCTGCGCGCCGCCTCGTCATATTCGCCTTGTGCTTCCACCACCGGGGTTCCCGCCTGGGAATACCAGCGGCGGAACTGGCCGAGATCGACGCCGGACGCATCCTCCATGGCGGCGACGAAATCGTCGCAGGTGACCGCCTGGCCGTCGTGACGCTCGAAATAGAGGTCCATGCCCTTGCGGAAGCCGTCCGCGCCGAGGAGCCGGTGCATCATGCGGATGACCTCCGCGCCCTTTTCATAGACCGTCGCCGTGTAGAAGTTGTTGATCTCGATATAGCTGTCGGGCCGGACCGGATGGGCGAGCGGCCCCGCATCCTCGGGGAACTGGTGGGCGCGCAGCATGCGCACGTCGTCGATCCTCTTCACCGCCCGCGAGG